>PMHP01000106.1 GCA_003158195.1 Vulcanimicrobiota bacterium
TGCGAGCGCGAAGCTCCGGTAGCCGTGGGCCAAGGCCCGCAGTCGCTCGATCGGCGTCCCAGCGGTGGCGCAGGCGGCTTGCGCCGCTTCGAGGCGCCGGAAGCCCTCGAGATAGATCGCTTCGATCAGTTCGTCCCGGCCGCCGAACGACGTGTAGATCATCATGGTCGAGCAGCCTGCGGCTGCTGCGACGTCGCGCACGGTCAGCGCCTCCGGACCGCGCCGTGCGAGAATTCCGCTTGCGACCTTCAGGACGCGTCCGCGTTGCGGAGCGCCCGATCGTTGCCTTGGTGCCGCGGAAACCATAACGCTGTTATATCACTATTATGAAAACAGCGCAACGGGTGTCAGATCTACCCTCGCGCGCGCAGCAGCGTGGCAACCCGTTCGAGGCCGCGGAGCTAGGCTAGAAGCTCAGCCACGCGAGCGCAGCGCCGCGAAGCGTTCGAGGGCGCGTAGCGTAGCGTCGGCGCCGATTGCGAGGGCGGCGGCGGCGGTGCTGCCGGCGATGATGCGGTTGGGGTCGTCGTTGTCGAGGCCGGCGAAGAGGAGGGCGCCGAGGCCGCCGGCGTCGATTTTGCCGGCGAGTGTGGCGATTGAGATCGTGGCGACGGCGGCGAGGCGGAGGCCGCCGACGACGACGGGTAATGCTTGCGGCAACTCGACGCGGTAGAGCGATTGCCATGGGGTCATGCCGAGGCCGAGGGCGGCCTCGCGCATCGCCGCAGGCACGCCGCGCAGGCCGACGACAATGCTCCGGACCAGGATCATCTGCGCGTAGGCGACGAGCGCGATTTCGGTTGTCACTAAGCCCAAGCCGAATGCGGGGATGAGGAGCGCGAAGACCGCGAGGCTCGGTAGCGTGTAAATGATGCCGAGGGTTGCAAGCAACGGACCGCGGACGCGATCGTTGCGCGCGCCGAGAACGCCCAGCGGCAACGCGATCGCGGATGCGATCGCGAGCGCGAGGACGGTGATCTCGAGGTGCTGGAGAAGGCGCCAGCCGAGTTCCTCGGGATGGTGGAGGATGTAGCTCACGCTAGGCTTCCGTTACCGCAATCGCGCGCCGAACGTCATCGAAGCCAAGCGTGCCGCGCGGGCCCGCGCCGTTGACGGAAAGACGTTCGGCGCCCTCCAGAAAGAGCGAGAGCGCCTCGCGCAGCGTCTGGTCGGCGCCGATGCTGCCCTGCGTCGCCGGGATCGGATGCGCGTCATCGGCAAGCCTCATCGCGTCGCGCACTCGGATGAGACCGAGTCGACGCACGGCATCCTTCGTGTCCATCAAATCCTCGACGTAGGGAGTCGCGGGTTTCGCGAGCACGTGCAGCGGAGAATCAGCCTGCACGACGCGGCCGGCGTTCATGACGACGATGCGATCGGCCAAGCGCAGCGCNNTCGTCGACGTCGTGGGTCACGAAGAAGATCGTCGTGCCGAGCGCCCGGTGGATGCGTAAGGTCTCGTCTTGCAGCGCGGTGCGGACGATCGCGTCGACGGCGCCGAATGGTTCGTCCATCAGCAGAACGTGCGGCTCCGCGGCGAGTGCGCGGGCGACGCCGACGCGCTGCTGCTCGCCGCCGGAGAGCTCGCGCGGCAATCGCGAGCGATAACGCGCGGGTTCCAGCCGGACGAGATCGAGGAGCGCGTCGACGCGCGCAGCGATGCGTTCGCGCGGCCAGCCGAGGAGCTCGGGGACGATGCCGATATTGTGACCGACGGTCATGTGAGGAAAGAGGCCGACCGCCTGAATGACGTAGCCGATGCTGCGGCGCAGCGTCTCTGGGGCTTCGTCGCGGACGTCGTGGCCGTCGACCTCGATCGTGCCGGAATCGGGGATGACGAGGCGGTTGATCGTGCGCAGGAGCGTGCTCTTTCCGCAGCCCGATGGGCCCAGCAGTACGACGAGTTCTCCCGCCGGCACCTCGAGCGAGACGCCGTCGACCGCACGCCGGTCCGCGTCCGGATACGTAACGACGACGTCTCGAATGCTCACCGGGGCGCCGGCTGCCTCGCTCACGCCAAGCTGTGCTCTCTCAGAAACGCGCGCGCGACGTCGGCCGGATCCAGCTTCTCGCCGTCAACTTGCGCGTTCAGACCGCGCATCGTCGCGTCGTCGAGCAGCGGCGCGAGCTTGTTGAGGCGCGGCGCGATCGTGGGATGCGCTTGCAGTGTCGCGTCGCGCACGACCGGCGCAGCTTGATAGCTCGGCCAGAAATGCTTGTCGTCGGCGAAAACGTACAGCTGATCGACCTCGATCTGACCGTCAGTCCCAAACGCGACGACGACGTCGACCTGCCCCGACATCAGCGCTTGATATTTCAACCCGATGTCGAACAGCTTGATGTCCTTAAACTGAAAGCCACCGTAGGCTTTCTGAAGCCCCGGCAGCCCGTCTTCGCGTTTCGTGAATTCCGGTATCGCGCCGAGGCGCAGATGCGGCGCCGCTTTCGCGAGATCGCTCAGCGTCGTCACGTGATATTTCTGCCGTACCGTCTGGGTCGTCGCGAGCGCTTGCGTGTCGTTAAACGGGGCCGGCCGGAGCCACGTCAGGTGGTAGCGCGTCTCGTACTCGCGCTTGACCGTCTCGTAGTTCGCGGCAGCGTCTTTCTGCGGTCGCAGCTTCAGCTCCGTGATGAGGGCCGTTCCCGTATATTCCGGATAAAGATCGATGTCACCGCGCAGCAACGCCTCCATCGCGACCTGCGTTCCGCCGAGGTCGAGCTTACGGACGACGGGCATCCCGAAATTTTCGAGGATCTGCGCGTACATCTCGCCCAGAATGAGTTCTTCGGTGAAATCTTTGGAGCCGATCGCAATTGCGTTTCCGTGCGAGCTGGAGCAACTCCCAAGCGCAGCGGCTCCGCCGATCAGTGCGAGCGAACGTGCTCGTGAGATCGCGTGCGGCGCACTCATGCGGCGCGAGCGGCGAGGCGGCGTTCGACGCCGGTAAGCAGCCATTGCGTCGCAAGGGCGAGAACGCCGACGGCAATCGCTCCCTCCAAGAGTTGCGGCGTATCGTTCTCGGCGAGTCCGTTGACGATGTACTCGCCGAGCCCGCCGCCGCCGATGAACGCCGCGAGCGTCGCGCTCGCAACGACCTCGACCGCAGCGGTACGGATCCCTGAGAACACGACCGGAAGCGCGAGCGGCCAATCGACACGGTTACGAACTTGACGCCTATCCATGCCGAGGCCGCGCGCCGCATCGCGAACCGCCTCCGGCACGCCACGCAACCCGATATCGGTGTTCAGTACGATCGGCGGGATAGCGAGCAGCGTCAGCGCCACGACGGAGGGCACGAAGCCGATCCCGACGAGCGGCAGCATAATCGCAAGCACCGCCAAACTCGGCACGACCCGCGCAACATAGACCGCGCCAAGAGCCGGGCCCCGTAGCCGGTTGCCCCCGGCGATCGCCGCGCCGAGCGGGACGCCGACGAGCAGTGCGACGGCTAGAGCCGATGCGGCGAGCGCGAGGTGGTCGCGGACGTGAACGGCCAAATCGATCATACGACGTTGCTACGATGCGGCGGGAGGAACGGACGGCGGCGCGGGTGGCCCAAACTTCGCAGGCTTGGGAAACAAGCGCCGGATGCCGCCGATCAGGGCCGCTCCCGCCGCGAGAATCACGAGGATGAATTTCTTCGCGAGGAGCAGGATCGTCGTGAAAACGCCGATCTTTGCAAGCGCCGCGACGCCGCCTGCCCCGACCAGCGCGGCCAGCCCGAACCCCGCGACCTTGTCGCCCTGCACGTAATCGCTGAATCGAAAGCCATGGTCGAACGTGTAGTCGTCGATGTACCTGGCGAGCGCGAGCCGCTCCGCCTCCGGGTTTTTGCCGTCGGTCGCCAAGACGAATTGCTCGTAGCCGTGGCGCCCGAGAACGAGGGCGACGGCATTGATCCACTTTACCCCGTTGTCGTGATGAAGCGCGTACATGTAGCGAAGTGTCGTATGTGCGGCATCATAAACCGGTGGCTCTACCCAACCGTCGACGCGCGTGGCCAGGCGCCCGTTCTTCACGCGCTCGACGTTGTCGTCGTCAATTTGCCTCCGGATATCCGCGAGTTTTTTGGCGGCGTCGATGTTTCGCCAATCGTCGGCGGTCACATAGCCCGAATCGTTGTACGTCATGACGAGCCTTCGCTCGCCGGCGATCATGACGGCCTCGCAGTTGGCATCGGACCAGCCGTTAATGATGTTGTCTTCGCGCTCCGCGTCGGCACCGGTCAAAATCGATGCCGGGGCGGGCACGGCGAAGGTCCCATGCGATTCCGACAGTTTCACCGTCCCCTTTTGCCAATGCAGCGCGCGTATTTCTTTGAGCTGCGAATCGTCGAGGGCCGAGCCGGCAACCGGCGCCACGCCTGCGGCCGTCGCGGCGGCTAGCGCGAGAATGAGGCGGGGCGATCGGGGAAAAGCCATGGCCGCAGTCCTTTCTACGGACGGCAACTGGTTGTCTCGATCACGCGGGATGCCGGAGACAAGCGATCGGGTCCTGCGCCGGGTCATAACGATCGCTTAACGTGGAGTTTCGGCAGCCGGTGGCGAATCGGCTCCTTCCCATGATCGTGAACCCGGAATCACCCTCGACGGAAGCGCTTCTTGCCGAGGATGCCCTCGCTCTGCCGCCCCCGCTCGACGACCCGTCTCTCTATTACAGCCGCGAACTGTCGTGGCTCGAATTTAACGACCGCGTGCTCGAGGAGGCGATCGATCCACGCAACCCGCTGCTCGAGCGCCTGAAGTTCGTTGCAATCTACGGGACGAACCTCGACGAGTATTTCATGATCCGGGTTGCGGCGCTCAAACAGCAGATCGCAGCCGAGGTCCACAAGCGCTCGAACGACGGACGGCTGCCGGCCGAGCAGATGGCTGCAGTTTCGGCCCGCCTGCGGCCCTCGCTGGAACGTTTTTCGACGTTGATGAAGGACGAGCTGCTGCCGGCCCTTGCCGCCGAAGGGATCGCGATCCGGCGCTACGACGAACTCGCGGCGGACGATCGCGCCGCGCTCAAGCGCTTCTTCGACGAGCGCGTCTTCCCGGTGCTGACGCCGCTCGCGGTCGATCAAGGGCACCCGTTCCCCTACATCTCGAACCTCTCGCTTTCGCTCGGCGTCGAGCTGCAGGAGCAGACGCCGGACGGCCCCGAGCTGTTTTTCGCGCGCGTGAAAGTTCCGCCGAGCCTGCCGCGCCTCGTTCCGATCGACGCGCCGGAGGGCCGCAAACATTTCGTCGCGCTCGAAGACGTCATCGCGCACAACCTCGACGCGCTCTTTCCCGGGATGGACGTGCGCGCTTCGTACTGCTTCCGCGTTACGCGCGACGCCGACCTCGACTTGCAGGAAGACGAAGCCGACGATCTCCTGCGCGCGATCGAATCCGAACTGCGCCGGCGCCGCTTCGGCGAACCGGTACGGCTTGAAGTCGAAGCCTCGATGCCGGAACACCTGCGCGCGATGCTGCTCGAAGCGCTCGCGCTCGGAGAGGTCGATCTGTACGCGATCGACAGCCTGCTCGGGACCTCGGATTTCTGGTCGATCGTCAACCTCGATCGGCCCGACCTGCACGATCCGCCGTTTACGCCGGCGATTCCCAAGCGGCTCGTGGGCGAAGCGGATATCTTCGCGGCGATCCGCGAGGGCGATATTCTCTTGCACCATCCGTACGAATCGTTCGATCCGGTCGTGCAATTTCTCAAAGCTGCCGCGGCCGATCCGAACGTCCTCGCGATCAAACAGACGCTCTATCGAACCTCGGGAAACTCACCGATCGTCGCGGCGCTCGTTGAAGCTGCGGAGAACGGAAAGCAAGTCGCGACGCTCATCGAGCTCAAGGCACGCTTCGATGAAGAAAATAATATCCACTGGGCCCGAAACCTCGAGCGCGTAGGCGCGCACGTGGTGTACGGCTTCCCCGGCATGAAGGTTCATGCCAAGGTGATCCTCGTGGTGCGCAACGAGCCCGAGGGCATTCGGCGATACGTTCATTTCGGGACGGGTAATTACAACGACAAGACCGCCAAAATCTACACCGATCTTTCGCTCTTCACGTGCCGGCCGGAACTCGGCGTCGACGTAACGCACCTGTTCAATCGCCTCACCGGTTTTTCGAAAGACACCAAATATGAAAAACTGCTGGTCGCACCGACCACGTTGCGCTCCGGCTTCGTCGGACTGATCGAGCGGGAAGCGGAGCACGCGAGAGCGGGCCGGCCTTCCGGCATCATCGCCAAACTCAACGCCATCAGCGACGCGCGTATGGTGCAGTCGTTGTACGCGGCCTCGCAAGCGGGCGTTCCAATCGAGTTGATGGTGCGCGGGATGTGCGAGCTGCGTCCGGGCATCCCCGGCGTGAGCGACACGATTCGCGTGCGCAGCATCGTCGNNTCGTCGGGCGCTTTCTCGAGCACTCCCGCATCTTTTGCTTCGCGAACGGCGGGCAGCGCGAAGTCTATTTGGGCAGTGCAGATTGGATGGGGCGCAATCTCGATCGCCGCGTGGAAACGATCGTCCCCGTGCTCGACGCGACGATCCGGGAGCAGATCTGCAGCGAGATTCTCGACGTGATGGAGCGCGATAATTGGAATACGCGCTGGCTGCGTTCGGATGGAACGTACGTGCGGCGCACCGTCGGCGAGGACGAGCCGACGTTTCGCGCCCAACAGGCACTCCTCGATTCGGCGCAAGGGGAGATTGCCACAGCTACTG
>PMHP01000076.1 GCA_003158195.1 Vulcanimicrobiota bacterium
TGGGGCGAAGGCTGGCACAACAACCATCACGCCTTCCCGTTCTCGGCTCGCCACGGCCTGCGCTGGTTCGAATTCGACCCGACGTACTGGACGATCAAGCTGATGACGTGGCTACGGCTCGCGCGCAACGTCAAATTACCGACCCGCGAAATGATGGAGCGCCTGAAGCTTCCGAAGACGCGCGCCGCTTAACGCGGCATGGCGCACGCTAGCGGTAGCGCGCGCTGACGGTCTTGAGGCGGACGGTCGTGCCCGGGCCGTACTTCCGGATGAACGCCATCGCCGCAGCATAGCGCTGCGCCTGAAGCTGTGCCCGGAGCTGTTGGTTGGGTTGCGCGAGCGGCAGCGTTGATGCGGCGGCGCCGTGGCCGCCGTACGTCGTCGGTATCCTCAGGACGATAGGCGCCGGGAGAGCGGCGTTCGACTGCGTTTGCTGGGCGACCGCCGGCACGGCAAAGGCCGGCGCGAAGGCAACGAGAGCGGCGGTGCATGCGAGCCTGCGTAGGTGCATATCAGATGAACCCCAGCTTCGGATAGGTTTTTCCGACGATCGGCGTTGGGTCGGCGCCCATCGCTTGAATGATATCGGAGAGTTGGTTGCGGAAATCGACTTGGATGAGGGTGTCGCCGTTCCCGTCGAGGTTGCTCATCGAGGCCCACGCACCGTACACGCCGCCCTTAACGGGGGGACCCATCACGAAGTGGACGGTCGCCGTCCCGTGATCGGTGCCGGCGGTCGAGTTTGAGTACGCGCGCCGCCCGAAGTCGCTAAAGGTCATCAAGACGACGTTCTGCGCGATCCCTGGATTTTGCGCTTTTAAGAACGTGAAGAACTGCGAGGTCGCTTGCGAGAAGTCGCCCAGCAGATCGGACTGGCCGGGATTCTGACCGCTGTGAGAGTCGAAGCCTCCGGTATAGACGTAGTAACCCTTGGTCGGCGCACCCGCCAAAATGAGCCGCGCGACCTGATTGAGTTGCGACCCGAGATAACTGGTGTTCGAGCTGCCCCCGGGCGACGTATACGTCGTGTTGTAGGTCGACGCCGGCACCGCGTTCCCGTAGGCATTGAGCTGCGATACGTAGGTGAGCGTCGCGTTTTGGAGAGCCCGGGCGAATTCCGCGGGCATCGCAGCATTGGCGTACGCGCCGTCGAGTTTGATATCGGCGAATCCAACGCTCCCCGAAGGTCCCACGTTGGGCGACACCTGACTCAGGTTCTGGCTCCCGATGACGAGCGGCACACTCGTTACGCCGCGCATCGTAAGCGGAAGCGAGCCGTTAAGCGAGAGCATCGAAGGGANNTCGTCGAACGAGTTGATCGTACCGGTGTACTGATCGAACTTGGCCTGCTCGTGTCCCTCGCGTGAAAGCTCGGTCGGCGGGAGACCGACGCCGGCGATGACGGCGACGTCGCCCTGCCCGTACATCGCTCGCAGCTCGGGCATGTACGGATTGAAGGCATATTGCGAATTTGAACTCGGCGGGTTGGCTGTCGTCGGGTCAAAAGCCGTTCCGGCCGTTTGGACGTCCGTAGCCAAGCCGTTGTGCGGATCGCTAGGCGTCAGAGGAATCGCGATGTTCGCTCGTTGCCCCTGGTAGCCGGTCGCGTATTCCGGTAAGTACAACACCGTGTTGTAGCCGTCGTTTCCGCCGTCAAACTGGCAGATAACGAAAATGTACGGCGATGCCGCCTCAGCGCGTATCGAGCGCAGGAACGTTGGAACCGAAAGGGTTGCCGCCGTCATGCCGCACACAAAGCGGCGCCGCGTAAAGATCCCCACGTCAGTTGACCTCGTACTTTGGTGACGCCAATATCAACCAGACGGCGCCGTTAATGGTGTTGCCTCCGGTGAGGTAGTTCGTGACCAGAGAACGCAGTTCTGGATCGCCTCCGTCGACGAGCGCGTCGAGGAGATAGGACGCCTGTTGCGCGGGCGGTAGCGTCGCGATTCCCGAGAGATCCATATTGAGTTGATTGCCCGTGTTGAGGGCGCCGGTATGAACGTTATTGGCGATATCTGCCGCGATGTTCCAGCGCTGCAGGAGATAGTAGTTCGTCAGCAACGACTCTTTGTTTCCCGGACGATAGAACGAGAACACGGTCGGCGCGTTCCACAATTGCATGGCCGTGCCGTATTCGTCGTTATCGATATCCCCGAGGGGCGCGCCGGTCGCATTCGTNNGAGTGCGCGCCATGCAGCGCACGGACCGAGTCGATCGAGAATTCGACCGGCGTCTTCACCTGTGAGTCGACTGCCGGGATGAACTCGGGATCGTCGACGATCGCCTGCAAGACCTTGGCGATCTGGGCGGGATCGTTCTCGGTGCTCTGCCAGACGGTCGCGATTCGCGTGATGTAGCCGGGCGACGGTGTCTCGGTGACGAAGCGCTGCAGCAGCTCCTTCGCCTCGAACGGGGCAACCGACGGGTTGTGTGCGAGCACGCTTACGACGTCGTTGACGACGGTTGCGTCGCCGGGGTCCGCGACCGTTTGCCCGATGATCGTGTAGGGTCCGCGGGCGTGAGCGTTGGCGTTAAAATGTTCGACGTCGATCTGATCGTCCGGCTGACCGGAGGGCAGCGGATAGGGTTGAAACGTCTGAAAGCCGGTAAGCGCGAGGGCAACTTGCTTCACGTCAGGCTCGCCGTAGGCGGGAAGCGGATTCTGGTTCGCATCGAGCACGTTCGAACCGTCCATGTTGAGCTGGTTGATACCGATCGTGTAGAGCTGCATGACCTCGCGCCCGAAATTTTCGTTGGGCGGATTCGACGCGTCGGTGCCGACGTTGCCGTTGTTATCGAGCCACAGCAGAATCGCCGGCTCGATCGAGATGTCCGAAACGAGCGTACCGAAGTTCCCTAGCGCGTCGGCGCGGACGGTTTCCTCGTAATGCATCATCGCGAAGGAGTCGGAGACCTTTTCGTTGCCCACCGCGAAGTGATCGAGCCAGTGCTCGGTGACCTTCTCGAGCAGTTGCGCGTTGGAAGCGACCTCGCGTTGGATGATCCGATCCTCGAGTCGATTGTAGTTCTTGTCGTCGGTTGTGGCGTTTCCGGTAATTGCCGGCATCGCCGGAAGGTATGTCCCCAGCTGCGAGTCGTCGATCGATTGTGGATTGAGCTGCGCGGCGAGCCACGCTCCGTAGCCGCTCGCGAGCACGGCGGTCACATTTTCCGGGGTATCGGAATAACCGAAGCGCCGTAGGACGTAGTGGACGTCCTTGCGCGTGATGACGCGGCCGGCAGAGACTTGGCGCGCTTCCGCGAGCGGCCGGCGAACGCCGCCGGCACCTTGCGTTCCGCCAGCGATTTCGTTCACGACGTCGGCGGCCACGCGTACCGCTCCCGGCTCGCGATTGTTGACGCCGTTGATGCGCAGCACGAGGCGGGCGGCGTTTGCCGGGACCGCGATGAAGGCGCCCGCGCCGACCGCAGCCCATGACGTGATCAGGCGTCCGCTGCCGTCGACGAACGCGACGACGAGCGCGCCGGTCGGTGCGCTCGGAGCGGAGCGTGAAAACGAGAACGCCGCGCGGCAGCCCTCGGGTCCGGTCTGGTGGCCGCAAACGCTAAAGCTCAAAAGACGGAGGCCGCCGCTCGCGGTCAGCCGCACGAAACGGCCGGCGCTTACGTCGATGCCGGCGTCGTATCCGGCCGCTCCGCGCGGCACCCCGGCGCGCACGAGCGTTTCTGCGAACGTCGTCTTGTACCCAGCCGCGTTAGCCGGCGCCGGAGCAACGATGCCGGCAGCGAGGACAAGAGTGATGATTCCGAAGGAACATCGCATTCGACACATCTCCTTGTCTCGTCTTCGGACGCCGGGACAAACAATCGCACAACAAAGACGAAAGTGATCGAAACAGCTGCCGATACCCCTATTGTGTGAGTTCGGCCACACCCGCGGTCGGCGTGATACGAACAACGGGTTCCGGGTAAAATTGAGGTTTCTCGATGCGTTTGCGAATTTTCCAAAGCGCGGGCATGCTGATGTTTGCGGCATTCATCGTTGCCTGCTCGGGCGGCGGCAGCGCGCCGCCGGGCGGCGGGTCCGGCGGCGGCAGCGCCACACCGACACCACATGCCTCGAGCGCGCCGTCGGGAGCACCGTCGGTGACGCCGTCGGTATCAGCGACGCCCCTGCCGAAAACGACCTACGTTCTACCCTCCGCGAATCCCGTCTCGCAGTCGGTGTACAGCATCGACTCGAATCCGCACGGCCTCGCGGTTACCGTTGACGGCAGCGCGCTTGGCATGACGCCGCAAACGACGACACCGGCCTTCGCCAATGCGCCGCACACCTTCCAAATAACGCCGAACGCAGCGGCGACGCCGAACGCGACCGCCTCCCCGTTCGTCGTGACCTTGACGCAAACGGCGAACGGGCCACACGCGATTTTCTACAACCAGGTCCTCGACACGCTCGGCAAGATCACGAGAATCACGACGACAAGCGTGCTCCGGCGACCACAATTCACGCTTGCGCGGGCAGGAGCGTTCGGCGCTCGCCGCTTGCCGGCATCGATCCTCGGACGCCCGCGCTACAGCTCGAATCGGATCGCCGTCACCTACGACGTCGCGCGTCTCGGTAGCCGCACGTTCGCCGCGATCGAAGGCGCGCACGGATCACGATCTGCGCTCACGCTGTCGCAGTCGCCGGCNNGACGCCTGGGCGTACTCGCTCGGCAGTCCGTCGGTCCCCGTCGCGATCGTCGATTCCGGTTACGATCCCAATCAAAGTGAAGTAGCGCCGCAAGTCACGGTCGCCGAGCAGATCATCGGCGGCTTCATCTCGAAAGGGCCGCCGCCCGCCGCGGTAACCGATACCGACGGACACGGCACGTTCGTTTCCGCCGTCGTTTCGGCCGGTACGAACAACGCCGCGGGATTCGCGGGCGTCGGTTACGGCGTAGCGCTTCAGGAATATCAGATCTACACCGGTTCGAATCCGGTAGCGGATACCGCCGATGAAGCCGAGGCGATTCGCGAAGCCGTTGCCAACGGCGCGAAGGTCATCCTGTTACCGCTCGGTGGGGCATCGCAGGCGGGGCCGGATCCGCTCGAGCGCGACGCCGTCAACTACGCGCTCGCGAGCAACGTCACGGTCGTCGCCGCAGCCGGCAACGAGTCGGCGACGACCCTCGACTATCCCGCGGCACTTCAAGGCGTCATTTCGGTTGGTGCTTCAGCGGTGAACGATACCGCAACGCCGGGAACGGTCGTCGGCGGCGGCAACTTCGAATACGTCCCGGCCTATTCGAACGTCGATCCAAACTTGGATCTCGTCGCGCCGGGCGGCGATCCTTCGAGCCTGACCGATCCCGACGTGATCCACTGGATCAAGAACAGCTATACGACGACGCCGGCCGCAGGTTTGCCGGCATGTCCCTCCGGGACCGCGGCCGCCGACTGCGGCGTGTTGATCGCCGGAACCTCGGCGTCCTCGGCGCAATCGGCGGGCGTCGCGGCGCTGATGCTCTCGCTCAATCCGGCATTGACGCCCCCGCAGATCCAGACGATCCTCGATTCGACCGCCGATCAAATCGTCAACGCCACGTCGACGCCCGATCCGCGCCAGGGACACGGGCGTCTCAATGCGCATCGCGCGATGGCCGCGGTCGCCGGCGACCCCGCACCGGTGCCGGCCCTGCCCGCGCCGGCGTTCACCCAATTTCGCGCCTTCGCATACACGAACTCGGGTGCGGCCACGCCGGTTGCGCCCACGATCGTCGACGTGACCTTTCCGTCCGGCGTGCCGGTGAACGTTGACGGCACGTTCCGGATCGCCGATATCCCGGCCATACCGTCCGGCAGATACAAAATCGGCGTTTGGATCGACACCAACGGCGACGGCGTCGTCGATGCCGGCGACTACTTCGGCGCGGTCACCAACACGTGCAGCGCGACCGGGCCCTGTTCGGGCGCCACCACCATCAGCTCCGCGCTCGTCGCGAGCGGATTCGCGTTGCCATAGATGATGCGTGCAATGCTCTGTCTCGCAATGTGCGCCGCCTTCGTCGCCTGCTCGGGCGGCGGGGGATCCCTGAATGTCGGACCGGGCTCATCGCCGACCGGAACCCCGTCGCCGAAGTTGACCGGATCGCCCAGCGCAAGCGCCAGCGCGACCGCGAGCGCCAACGCAAGCGCGACGCCGTCTGCGGCGCCGACTGCTACCGCGGGACCGCCGACGGCGGTCCCGCTGAACGCGCAGCTCATCTTCATCAACGGCGGCAGCAACTGCAACGGCGGTAGCCAATGTTTCTTCGGACAGTACGTTGCGCTGCCCGGATCCGCCGGCAGCCAACCGGAAATCACGACGCCCCGGCAGCTCGCGATGCTTCCGAGCGGCGACTTAATCGTGGGGACCGGTTCGGGTTCGCCCGGCGCTGCGCCGGGTTCCTCGAACGCGGCGATTTACATCATCCCAAACGCCGACGGCGACCCGCTGCCGGGAACGCCGGCCGTCTTCACGACGATTCCCGACACGTTGCCGCAGGGCGTGACCTACTCCGCCCGATCGACCCTCGGACCCAACGGCGCGATCTACGTGGGCGCGACCCACGGCGTCTACGCGATTCCCTATACGACCGGTATGAAGAGCGCCCCGGCGAGTTCGGTCACAAAGATCTTCCAAGTGCGCGAACCCGACATCCAGTCCGGCTGCAATCCGCCGCTCAACCTCACGGCCAATCCCGGCGGCGTGTGCAACGGCGATGAAGACGATCACCAAACCACGTCGGTGCTCGCCGACGATTCGCGTGGTGTGCTCTTTGTGAGCGTCGGCTCGTCGTGCAATGCCTGTGCGGAAACCGACCCCTCCGACACGCGCGCCGTCATCATGGAGGTGCCGCTGGGCGGCGATCTGACCTCGATGATGCAAGGGCAGCCGCCGCAAAATACCAAGTGGATAGCCAAGCGCTATCGCAATGCCCTCGCGCTCGCACAGAACCCGCAGACCGCGAACGTATGGGCCGGCGGGGCGGGGCAGGATTGCCTCGAACCGTCGCCGCTTCCGACCGTTCCGTCGCCCAACACGCCGATGCCGCGGTCGAGTTGCCCCGCGCAACCGCCGGCGCCGTTCCAAGACATCTACGCGAGCAACGGACATCCGTACGAACATCTCGATCCGCTCACGATCGACGCAACCCCAGCCGCGACCTACGCGAACGCTCCCGACTACGGCTGGCCCGATTGCGAGGAGAATCATGCAGCACTGTATCGCTCCGGCGTGACCTGCAACAGTTCGACGCAGATCCTGCCCGCGATCGAATACCTGCCGTACGGGACGATCATCGGAGCGCTGTTCTATCCGTTGCATCCAACCGGCAGCTACCAGTTCGGCACCGGCTTTAAGGGTGCGCTGTTCTTCTCCGGTCACGGATCGTGGCACGAGGACGCGAACGGCCACCCCGTCACGCCACCGGAAGTCGCCTACGCGACGATGTCGCAAGGCAGCGACTCGCCCCAAACGACCGCTCTAGGAAACAACTTCGGTTCCCAGGGCCAGTGGAGCCCGTTTCTGTCGAACTATCAGCAACCCAACGGCGCGATGGCCGGCGACCGCATCGGGCAACCCGTTGGTCTGGCCGTCGGGCCGCAGGGCAGTCTGTTCGTGGCTGATTCCTACATGAACGCCGTCTATCGCATCCGTTACGGCGTGCCGGCGACGAGTTCGGCCGTCCGGCGTCCGCCGTCACAGGCGGTGGGGCCCCATCTGCAACCAGTCACGCACCGCTAGCGACGGGGCGCACACTTCAGTCCCCCCGTCTCGTCGCCGAAGTATCGAGCAAGTGAGTAGCCCTCGTTTCCGTCACCATTTCGCGGTTCGCGCTCTCGGGCTTGCGTTGGCGCTCGCTTGTTCATCGGCGGCCGTGGGCGCGACCACGCTGCCGCGTACGCAGACCGCCGTCTTCTCGCTCACGCAGATCCCCGCGGCGCAGGCGGCGCACCTCGTGCGCGTCCTCTACCCCCGCGCGCACATCACCGTCGACGGCAGCGCGAACTCGATCATCGTCTCCGCACGAGAAGACACGTTGTCCGCGATCCACAACATTCTCGTCGGAATCGATGTGCGTAGTCCGATCGCGCCGTCGGCTCAAGCGATCGTCCTGCATACGGTCAAAGCCGATCAGGTCGCACGGCGCGTCCAAGCACTGTTTCCCACGGCGCGATTGCAAGCCGCGCCCGGCGACCACGCCCTGCTCGTCGAAGCGCCGCCGGCCGACATGGCGCAGATCGCCGCCATCGTCGCTTCGATCGATTCGCCGCCCCCGCCGGCGCAGGTGATACCGCGGGCGCCGCGCACGACCGAGGCATTCCGCGTCAACCAAACGCCGCCGCAAAGTCTCGCTCACGCGATCGCGACCAGCATCGGCGACGTGCGCGTCGACGTCAACGGGAACAACGTCCTCATCACCGGTCCGCCCGATGAGGTCGCGCGCGCCAAGACGCTCGCGGCCGAACTCGATCAACCAGCCGCGGGCGTACGCTTCACGTCGCTCTATCGCATCCACTATTACGACGCCGCTTCGATCGGCGATTTCCTCGGGCGCTCGTTCCGCGGGGTCAGCATCAACGTCGACAAGGGTCTCAACGCGATCACCGTCCTCGGCACGGCGTCGGAGCAGCAGCGGGTCGCACAAGCGCTCGCGCAGGTCGACACGCAGAACGCGAGCGGTCAGGGCCTCCCGATCGACCAACCCGGCGCCGCCACGGGTCCGATCGGCGGACCGAACGGCTCCTTCGAAGTCTACACCCTCAAGGCTGCCGTGCCGGGCCTGGCCGGCGCTCCCTCCTCGAGCGCCAGCGACATCGCCCAGAGCGTCACGCAAGCGTTGCAGCAGCAAGCCGCCGACTTGCGCATCACCGTCATGCCGGCCACGAACCAATTGATCCTCACCGGCAGCATGTATTCGCTCGAACTCGCACGCCAACTGATCGATCAACTCGACGTCGCGCAGAAGCTCGTCGTGCTCGACACGCAAGTCCTTGAAATCAACGCCACGTACGCGCAAGACCTCGGCCTATCGTTCAGCAATCCGCAGGTGATCTCGACGACCTATAGCGAGGTGGCGCCGCCCCCGGATGCTAACGGCAACCCGCAGCGCCTGCTCGGACTGGGTCCGCTCACGCGTACGCCGCTCTCGCTCGGCGTCCAACTCGGCCTCGCTATCCAGCAAGGCCATGGCCGCGTGCTTGCGAACCCGCGCATCACGACGATCTCGGGCCGCATGGCATCGATCCGCGCCGGTGACACGATCTCGGTCGCCACGACCGCGGGCGGCGGCGCGGGCACGGTCGCGACCACGCAGCTTCAGACGTTCCAGACCGGCGTCACGCTCGATATTACGCCGATCGTCAATGCCGGCGACTTCATCACGATCCTGCTGCATCCGACGGTCAATAGCGAAACCGGACTGCTCAACGGCATCCCGCAGATCTC
>PMHP01000164.1:0-187 GCA_003158195.1 Vulcanimicrobiota bacterium
GGCGGGTCCGGGCGGCGGCACTTGAGCCCCGGCCCGGTCACCCGGTGAGGGACCGAACGAGGCAACGAGGCCGATTGCCAGGGCAACGGCAATCGGCACGAAGGGGCGCGGAGAACGGCTGTGCTTCAAGGACCCTCACTGCTGAGCGGGCTTCGCGGCCAAAAAGGCCAACGCAGCGCGTTCGCGC
>PMHP01000164.1:202-20837 GCA_003158195.1 Vulcanimicrobiota bacterium
CCCCCCTGGACACTTCTCAGAATTTGAAGTAAACAAACTCCGCGGCGGCGCCTGGGTAACTGCTCAGCTCGAGCGCGAGCAAGAGTCCCGCGAAGGCCACGCCGCGCATCGGGAACGAGAAGCGTTGCACCGGCCAGAGACCTCGTTCGGCTGCGATCTCGGCCCCGAAAACGAGCNNCGAGCGCCGCGAACGCGTCGCCGAACGTCTGCGCCCGAAAGAGCACCCAGCCGAAAAGGACGATCGCACACGTAGCGAGCGTTCCGGCGACGCGCCGAAGTCCGGCCGGGGGCGGGGCGTGACGGTCGCGTCCGATGCCGAGCGCGCGCTCGACGCAAAGGGCGAGCCCGTGGTAACCCCCCCACGCGACGAACGTCCAGTTCGCGCCGTGCCAGAGGCCGCCGATCAGCATCGTCAGCATGAGATTGCGATAGGTCTCAAGCCGGCCGTGCCGGTTGCCGCCGAGCGGGATGTAGAGGTAGTCGCGCAACCACGACGAGAGCGTCATGTGCCAGCGCCGCCAAAACTCGGTAATGCTCCAAGCGAGGTACGGCCGCCGGAAATTCTCGGGAAAATCGAAGCCGAGCACCCGCGCGCACCCGATCGCGATGTTGCTGTAGCCCGAGAAGTCGAAATAGATCTGCAGCGCAAACGCGAATGCCCCGCTCCATGCCGCGGGCGAACCCGGGTGCGCTGCGATCGAACCGAAATACGTGTCGGCGACCGGCGCGAACCGGTCGGCAATCGCGCTCTTCTTGAAAAGTCCGAGGACGATCTCGTAGAGCCCACGCGCGACTTGGTCGGGCAGCGGTACGTGCCACTTCCACAACTCTCCGAAGAACCGCGCCGCGCGCACGATCGGTCCGGCCAACAGCTGCGGGAAGAACGCGATGTAGAGTGCGTAGTCGAAGAAGTTGCGGACCGCGCGCGTCTTACCGCGCGACACGTCGACGAGGTACGAGATGCTCTGAAAGGTGTGGAAGCTGATGCCGACCGGAACCAGGACGTGCAATGCCCACGGGTCGTACGTGAGACCGAGCCCGCGCGAGATCGACCCGGTAACGAAATCGGCGTACTTCGCCGTTCCCAAGAAGGCGACGTTCGCGGCGACGCCGGCCGCGAGCATGGCGCGGCGCCGTACCCCCGACGTTCGTTCGACGCCGAGGCCGAAGAGGTAATCGGTCGCGCTGAGGCCGAGCAGCACCGCGAGATACCAGGCATTCCAGCGCGCATAAAAATACCAGCTCGCTAGGAGCAGGAGCGTCCGTCGCGCGGCCGCACCGCGCAGCGCGTAGAATGCGAACGTGACGAGCGCAAAAAACAGCGCGAACTCGTAGGATTGGAAGCGCATCGGGACCCCGATGCCGAGATAGCCCGCAAGCCCAAGCCCGAAGCCGGCGAGTGCGACCCGCGACGGCGCGGGCGCGCGCCGGACGGCGGTCGCCGCAAATGCGGAATCGCGCAGCACGCGCGCGACGTCCCGGCCGAGCAGCGCGCTGAAAGCGAAGGCGCCGGTGCGATTGAGATGCTCGGCGTCGGCGAACAGTTCGGGCCGCTCGAGCGCAACGTACGGGGCTTGCGGCAGGACGCGCGCACCGTCGCTGCGCGCGAACGCGGCGATCGTTCCGCTCGGCGGCGGCGGTAAGGAGCGGTGCAGCGGACGCGTCGGGATGCGCACGAAGATCACGGGTGTGCCGTTCGGGCGATAACGCAGGACGATCGGCTCGAGCCACTCGCGACGATACGCGGCATATGCCGGGCTCGGCCGCCCGACGTACAGGACTTGACGATCGAGGATGTCGAGCTGCGAAGCCGGGAACGACGGCGGTTCGACGAGCGTCCCGCGCGCGAAGTCGGCGCGCAGCCCCGCAAGCGTCCAGTCGCGCAGCCGCGTCGCCGGCGCGCTCGAACCGGCGCGATCGGCTGCGAGCGCGTCGAGGCGTGCGAGCGGGTCTGCGATGAAGCTCTGCAGATCGTCGCGCAGCAGCGGTCCGCGCAGCAGCAGATCGAAAAACGCTTCGGTCCGACGGTCGGCTCCCGGAAAACTCGCGGCGATCCGGACGATGTCGGGGAAGCCTACCGCGAAAACGATGTAGTGCAGATCGAAGTAGTGGTCGTCGCCGTCGACGCTGCCGATCGCACTGTCGTCGTCGGCATACGTGTCAACGGGGATGACGATTGCCCGGAAGCGGTTGGCGTGCGGATCGAGCGCGCGGTCGAAGACGTACCAGCAGCGTGGCGTCGTCCCGGCGACCGCTGCATTGATGAAATGCAGCCCGCCTGCAGCACGCTCCGCCGTCGCGCTATCGAAGCCGTCGTAGATGCGCGAGTCGCCGAGGACCAGCACGTCGCTTGAGGGTTGGCGGGCCTGCGCCGACGCGTCTGCCAGCGTCCGGTCGAAGCTGCCGGCGGTCGAATCGGGAGCCTCGAGGCTGCGATACAGCGGCGTTCCGAAGAGCAAGACATTGATCGCAAGAAAGAGGGCGATGGCGACGCCGAGCGCGCTTCCTTCGCCGCGCAGTACCGGCGTCAAACGGATCGATGTGACACTAAGCGCTTGTCACTACAGTAGGAATGTCGGGCCTTTCGCGCAACGCAGCCGAGCTATGAGCCTAGGGAACCGTGGCCTTTTCGTATTGCTCGGAGTTGTTTCCGCCGTCACCTTCGGGTGTGGCGGTGGGGGCGGGGGCGGCGGCGGCGGCGGTCGTCCGGCGACCGCCGAACCGACCAAGGCTGCGACCCCCAGTCCCACTCCCACGTCGACCACGGTCTCCGTAACGCCGACGCCGGTGGGGCCTACCCAGGTGCCGACGGCGCTGCCGACGGGGAGTGCCATTCCGGTCGGTTCGCGCCCGCTGAGCGCGGGCGATACGTTTAGCTACTCCGGGACATCGCTCGAAGCGTTCCTCTATCACGGCGCAACGCCGAATCCGAGCGGGACAATTGCCACGGTCGTGACGCAGCACGTTATCGACGAAGGCACGGCATCGTTCTACGGCGCCAACCCCTACGATTTCCTGACGACCGAGACCGACGCACAGCAATCGCCAAGCAAGACGATTACGATCACGACGAACACGTACTACAATACAGGGCCGTACACCGGCAGCCAGACCGGTTTTTACACGTACGGCTACAGCTCGTCCGACTCGACCGGACAGATCATCACGGACGTGATTGGGAGCGTCGGCTACAACGGCGGCGTTCCGAACGGCTTGGTCGACATTCTGCCGGAGAAGGCACAGCAAACCTGGACGAACACGGAAGCGCAGACGCTCGATGAATCCGAAAGCGACGGATTCACCTCGGGTCGCGCCTATAACGCAAACGGCACGTACGTCGAGCACGATAGCTACCCGCAAGGCTCGCAGTTCACGCCGCAACCGACGCCGCTCGCCGCCACGATCGCGGAGAACGCCGACGGCTCGGGCACGTACAACGTCCCGCTTCTCGGTCCGCCCAACACGACCCTAACCTATTCTGCGCCGTCGAACGGAATTATCACGATCGTTGCAAGCGTGCCCGACGGCAGCGGCGGCACGAGCACGCAGCAGTTCACGGTCAACACTTGGTACGCGTTGCCGCTCTACACCGAGCAAGACCGTGAGGACGGTGCGCTGACGCTTCCGGCCGCCTGTAACGTGCCGGCGCAGTTCGGGACCGAGGGCAACGGCGTCGAGCAGAAGCTCACGCGCGTCGACACGGTCATCGGCACGATCGACTACTTCGACCAGATCACCTACGTTGTAGGCGGCTACGCGGTTTGCGTCAGCATGAGCGACGTCACGTATCTTTTCTACGACTACACCGGCCAAGGCAACGAACCGCCGGTCGGCGTGTCGTTCTCGGGAGGCGATACGCCGCTCGAGACGATCACCTTCACCTCGACGCTCGGCCTCCAGTCTACGAGCGTTTCCGGCGCGTATCGGCTCGATGCGGAGCATCCCGAAGTTGCGGCGCAGCGCTTGGCGTTCGCCCGCACGTCGTTCCTTGCCGCCGTCGAACGGCGCCGCTTCGAACGACAGCACCGGCTCTTCCAGCACATCCGTTCGCTCCAGTCCGAAAGATCGCACCGATGATCGCTTCAGTTCGCCGCGGCACGTGCGTCGCCGCCCTCCTCGCCGTCATAGCGCTCGCGGCATGCAGCGGGGGAAACTCGACCCCCGTCGCGCCGGTCGCCGCTGTCCTTCCGAGCTCGCCCAATCAGAGCTTCGGGAGCACGAGCGCGGTCCCATATGGCGCGGAAATGCTGGCGGGCGCGACCTACGTCGCGCGCGCGAAGATGCAATCGGTCGGCCTCGACGTCCTGCTTACGATGCGCGATCGCCCCGGTCTGCTCCAATACGCCAAGGACGCGAACGATCCACGCAACGGCCTCTACCGGCATTGGCTGACGCCGCAGGAACTTGCCGATCGCTTCGGGGCATCGCAGAGTGACTACACGGCCGCCGCCAAATATTTTGCGCGCAACGGCATCGCGTACAAGGCGTACGCGCAACGTCAGATCCTCCGCATCGTCGGCCCTCAAGCGAACGTCGAGCGCGCGCTCGGGACGCAGTTCGGCCTCTACCGCAAGAACGGACAGACGTTCGTCGCGCCGGCCGTAGCTCCGCGCCCGCCCGCGTCACTGCGCATTGCGGCACTCGGCAACGCGATCGGCTATCGCACAACGTCGCGCCGCTTTCTGACCCTGCGCGCTTCCACTGCGTTCATCGAAGGCTTCGCGCCACAACAGCTTGCGAACGTCTTCGACTATACCGGAGCGTACGGGGCGGGCTACAAGGGCGACGGGATCACGATCGGCGTGATCGGTACGGGGCCGATCACCGACGGCGATCCTCGGATCGCCGGCGGCGACGTTGCGGAGTATCGGACGATGTTCGGCGTAACCGGTACGGGGACGGTCGTGCAGGACGTCGACACGATGAGCTATTCGCCGGGGAATACGACGGGTGGCCCCGGCGACGAATACTCTCAAACCGGTTTGGCGACGCCGCCGCCGGTCACGTCCCCATCTTCCCCAGGCTGCGCCGCACAGAACTACCCCACCGATCCGGTCAGCGACTATACGACCTGCAATCCGGAGGACATTGAAGCGCAGCTCGACACGGAGCAGACCGCCGCGCTCGCGCCCGACGCGACCGTGAACTTCTACATCGCCTACAATCCGGACGAGTGTTATGGACCGTGCAGTGCTCCGGGCGTCTCGCCGAGCCAGCAGCTTGGGCTGGTTGAATCGGACGACGAAACGCAGCAGGCGATTAACGACAACAAATCCGACGTCATCACGATGAGCTTCGGGGGCGACGAGGCGTCGAGTGAGGGCGGCTCGCAATATTCGATTGCCCCGGGGTACTTCGGCCCGGGCACCAACAACTTTGGACCGGTGGAGTTCGCGTCGCTGGTAAGCGAGGGCATCGCCGTCTTCGCTTCGTCGGGAGACAACGGGGCAGAAGCCTGCAGCGAGTCTGCCCTTGAGGATCAGCCCTGCGTGACCTATCCGGCGACGGATCCGAGCGTGGTGAGTGTCGGCGGCGTCAACACCCCGCTCGACGACTCGGGCCGCCTCCTGGGTCCGATCACGGGCTGGGGCACGCAAACCCAGATCCCCGGCCAACAGGCCGGCGCTTCCGGTGGGGGTTGTTCGATCTACTTCTCGGCGCCGAGTTTCGAGACGTCGATCGCGGCCACGCTCTGCGGCGGAATGCGCACGCAACCTGACGTTGCGCTCGACGCGGACACGAACACCGGTGCAGCGGTGGTGGTCGATGCGGCCCCGAGCCTCGGCGGGCGTCAAATCTACGCCGTCGGCGGAACAAGCGTCGCGACGCCGGAGATGGCCGCGATGTGGGCGCTGGTTCTTCAGGCATGCAAACAGTCGGCTTCGTGCTCGGCGCACGGCTCCGGCAGCAAGCCCTATCGCCTCGGCAACCCGAACCCATATCTCTACGAGATCTATGCAAACGCCACGCAGTACACGGCGTCGTTCTACGACGTCCTCTTCGGCAACAACGCCGTACCCAACAGCAGCGGCAACGGCAATCTCGACCCCGGCTACGTCGCCGGCAAAGGCTACGACCTGGTCACCGGCATCGGCGTCCCCTTCGCCCGAAGCCTAATCGCCTCAGTCCTCGCCGACGTCCCATAACAAGCGCTCTGTCAGGGTGACATGTCGCGAACCTCGAAACTGGGGCTTGTGATGTGTCACCCCGAGCTTGTCGAGGGGCCGACGGGATTTCGTCGAGCGCCGTTGGCCCTTCGACTGCGCGCCGGAGCCTGTCCTGAGCCTGCGAAGGGGCGCTCCGCTCTGGGTGACACCCGCCGATGGCCGGCCCTCCCCCTATTGCCGGGGCTGGTATAATGTCAAGGCTGTGAAAGAGAAAATCCACCCCAAATGGTTCCCCGAGGCGCACGTCCACTGCGCGTGCGGGAGTACGTTTACGACCGGCTCGACGCTCAAGGACATCTCCGTTGAGATCTGTTCGGCTTGCCATCCGCTGTTTACCGGGACGCAGAAGTTCGTCGATACGGCCGGACGCGTCGATAAGTTTAACCAGCGCATCGCGGCGGCCGACAAGAAGAAGGCCGAAGCGGCCGAGCGCAAGCGCAAGAAGGAAGAGGCACTCTCCGCCGAGGCGTAGCGAAGCCGTACGATTCCAAGGACGGGCTGCAGTAATGCGGCTCGTCTTTTCGTTCACCGGCTCACGCGCACTGAAAAAGGATCTCGTATGATGTTTAACCTCGATCGCCTGGAGACGCTCTCGAAACGCTTCGATGAGATCGAAGCGGACTTAGCCAACCCCGGCGAGACCTTCGACCAAACGCGGTTCACGACGCTCGTGAAAGAGCGGGCAGCGACCGAGGAGACCGTAGCCGCTTATCGGGCCTACAAGAAACTGCTCGCCGAGATCGCGCAGAACGAAGCGCTGCTTGCCGACAAGAGCGATCCCGACATGCGCGAACTCGCCGAAGAAGAAGCCAAGGCCTTGCGCGAGCGGCGGCGCGAACTCGAAGCGGAGCTGACCGAGCTGATGCTTCCGCGGGATCCGAACGACCAGAAAGACGTGTTCGTCGAGATTCGCGCGGGCGCCGGCGGGGACGAAGCGAGCCTGTTCGCCGCGGAGCTGGCGCGGATGTACGCGCGCTACGCGGAGTCGCTCGGGATGAAGACGGAGATCCTCTCGCAGAGCGAGAGCGAAGCGGGTGGGGTTAAGGAGATCGTGCTCGGGATCCGCACGGGCGAACCGTACCGCTTCTTCAAATACGAGAGCGGCGTGCATCGCGTGCAGCGCGTTCCCGTCACCGAGTCGCAAGGCCGCGTCCACACGAGCACGGCGACCGTCGCCGTTCTGCCCGAGGCGGACGAAACGGCCGACGTCGAAATCAACCCCAAAGACCTGCAAGTCGACACCTTCAAGGCATCCGGTGCCGGCGGCCAGCACGTCAACAAGACGGAGTCCGCGATTCGAATCACCCACGTGCCCTCGGGCGTCGTCGTCGCCTGCAGTGAGGAGCGCTCGCAGTTGCAGAATCGCGAACGCGCGATGCAGATGCTGCGCAGCGTTCTGGCCGATCGAAAGCGGCGCGAAGCCGAAGAGGCCGTCGGCAGTTTGCGGCGCAGCCAGGTCGGCACGGGCGACCGCAGCGAGAAGATTCGCACCTATAATTTCCCGCAGGACCGCATCACCGATCACCGGATCAACGAGAACTTCGGCAACATCCCAAGCGTGATGGACGGGAACCTCGGACGGATCGTTGCGCGCCTGCAGCAGGACGAAAAATCGCGGCTGCTCGCGGGCGAAACCTCGGCCGCGTAGCGCTCGAGGTGACGCTTCGCGAGCGCCTGGTCGCCGCGGCCTCGAGCGAGAGCGACGTGATCTTTACACTCGGCTTCATCATCGGGTCTTCATCACTGCAGGCGCCCGCTCACCGGCTGCGCTAAGTTCAGCTCGCAATGACTTTCGTCTTGGCGCTCGACCAAGGGACGACGAGTTCGCGCGCGGTCGTCTTCGACGAGCGCGGCGCGATCCGCGGCTTCGATCAGCGCGAGTTTCCGCAGCACTTTCCGCAGCCGGGCTGGGTCGAGCACGATCCCGCGGACATCTGGCGCTCGCAACTCGAAACGGCGCGCGGCGCACTGCTCAACGCGGGCGTGGCCGCAAGCGACGTTGCCGCGATCGGTATCACGAATCAGCGCGAAACGACCATCGTTTGGGATCGCGCATCCGGAATGCCGATCCACAACGCGATCGTCTGGCAAGACCGGCGGACCGCGCCGCTGTGCGAACAACTCAAAGCCCGCGGTTTGGAGCGCACGGTGCGCGAGACCACCGGGCTGCTTCTCGATCCGTACTTTTCCGGAACGAAGGTTGCTTGGCTGCTGGACAATGTGCCGGGCGCACGCGCGCGCGCCGAGCGCGGAGAGCTTGCCTTTGGGACCGTCGACACGTGGCTCGTCTGGAATCTCACCGAGGGCGCGGCCCACGTCACCGACTACACGAACGCATCGCGCACGTTGCTCTTCGATCTGCGGCAACTCGATTGGAGCGAAGAACTCCTGACCGCATTGCGTGTCCCGCGTGCGATCTTGCCGCGGCTCCTGCCTTCGCTCGGAACGTTCGGAACGGCGACGGCCGCACAACTCGGCGCGCCGCTGCCGATCGGTGGGGTCGCGGGCGATCAGCACGCGGCGCTCGTCGGGCAGGCCGGCTTCGCGCGCGGGGTCGCCAAGAACACCTACGGCACGGGTTCGTTCCTCGTGCTCAATACCGGCAGTGAGATCGTGCGCAGCGAGAGCGGGCTGATCGCAACGGTCGCCTACGCGACCCGGCCGGGCGAGGCGACGTACGCGCTTGAGGGCTCGATTTTCGTGACGGGCGCGGCCGTCCAATGGCTGCGCGACGGCCTCGGAATCATCTCGGCATCGGCCGAAGTCGAGGAACTCGCGGCGCGCGTGAGCGATAACGGTGGTGTGTACTTCGTTCCCGCATTCGCCGGCCTCGGTGCGCCGCACTGGGATCCCTACGCGCGCGGCGCGATTTTCGGCTTAACGCGCGGCAGCACGGGCGCGCACCTCGCACGGGCCGCGCTTGAAGCGATGGCCTATCAAACCGTCGACGTGGTCCGCGCGATGGAGCACGATGCCGGGGTGCGGCTCGCCGAACTGCGCGTCGACGGCGGCGCGGCGACAAACGATCTGACGATGCAATTTCAAGCGGACGTGCTCGGCGTTGACGTCGTGCGCCCGCGCGTCACCGAGACGACGGCGCTCGGCGCCGCGTATCTGGCGGGGATTGCGGCCGGCATTTGGCGCGATACGGCCGACGTCGCGACGCATTGGCACGAGGCGCGCCGCTTCCACCCCCAGATCGACGTCGGCGAACGCGAGCGAATGATGGGCGAGTGGCATCGCGCCGTCGATCGCGCCAAACACTGGGAGACGCCACGATGAATCGCGATGCGGTCGTCCGCGGCCTCGACGATACCTTTGACGTGCTGGTCATCGGCGGAGGAGCGACGGGCTTAGGCGTCGCCCTCGATGCGGTCGCGCGCGGCTATAAAACGGCGCTTGTCGAAGGCTCCGATTTCGCGAAAGGGACATCGAGCCGCTCGACCAAGCTCATTCACGGCGGCATCCGCTATCTCCAAAACGGCGAACTGAGCCTCGTGCGTGAATCCCTGCGCGAGCGCGCGAACCTGCGCCGTAACGCCGCCCACATCGTGAGCGAGCTTGGGTTCATCTGTCCGGTCTACCATTGCCTCGAAGGGCCGCTGTTCTTTGCCGGCTTTTCGGCTTACGATTTCCTTGCCGGCACCTCGAATCTCGCGCCCAGCCGCCCGCTCGGACGCGCGGAAACCTTGCGCCACGCGCCCGATCTGAAAAAGCGCGGCCTCTACGGCAGCATTCGTTACTTCGACGGTCAGTTCGACGACGCGCGGCTCGCGCTTGCGATCGCGCGCACGGCAATCGAGCGCGGCGCGACCGTCGTCAACTACGTGCGCGCGACCGGCTTTCTCTACGAGAACGAGCGCGCGTGCGGGGCGCTCGTCCGCGACGAAGAGAGCGGAACCGAATTCGAGACGCGTGCGAAAGTCGTAATCAACGCAACGGGCATCTTCATCGACGAGCTGCGCGCACTCGACGAGCCTGGGGTGACGCCGCTCCTCTCGCACAGCCGCGGTTCGCACGTCGTCTTCCCCGCGAGCGTCTTTCGCGGCGGCGACGCCTTGCTCGTGCCGAAGACCGACGACGGCCGCGTGCTCTTCATCATTCCGTGGCAAGGCAGCGTCGTGATGGGCACGACCGACGTCCCGGTCGATCGGACGCAGCTCGAGGTTGGGGCGACGAGTGAGGAGATCGACTTCATCATCACGCACGCGAACAAGTACCTCGAAACGCCCGTCACGCGGAGCGGCGCGCTCGCAACCTACGCGGGCTTGCGGCCACTCGTGAGCGGCAAGGCGTCCGCGACCGCGAAGCTTTCACGCGAGCACCTCGTCGACGTGTCGCGTCGCGGGCTCGTCACCGTCGCCGGCGGGAAGTGGACGACCTACCGGAAGATGGCCGAGGATACCGTCGACGTTGCCGCACGCGAAGGAAAACTGCCCGCGGCCCCGAGCCCGACGGCGCGCGTCGCTCTGCACGGAAACCCGGGAAGGGGCGCGTCGCGGGAGGTTCGTTACGCGGGTTACGGGACGGATGGCGCGGCGCTCGAAGCGCTCGAGCGCGACGATCCGACGCTCGCAGAACCGTTCCATCCGGCGCTGCCCTACACGGGCGCTCAGGTGATCTTCGCGGCCCGCGAAGAGTTGGCGCGAACCGTCGACGACGTCCTCGCGCGTCGCACGCGCGCGCTCTTCCACGACGCCGCCGCCGCCCGCGCGGCTGCGCCCGCGGTTGCCACGCTTCTGGCCCGCGCGCTCCATCGCGACGAGGCGTGGCAAGCGGATCAGATCGCGGCCTTCGCGGCGATTGCCGATCAAGACGTGCCGGCGGGAGTGTAACGACGGAATGGGCATGGCACCGCGCGACCGGGAAGCGTTCGACCTCGTTTCCGCGCGCAATTTCGGAAACGCATTCGTTGCGTCGCTCGAGATCGAGATGCAAACGCGACGGCTGACCCTCGCGCTGTACGGCGAGTTTCTGGGGAAGCGGCAGTCGACGTATCTGGGAACCATAACGTTCTTCGGCGCCGCCGGGCTCGCGCTCGAAAACGCCTCGAGTGCCTTTCCCGCAAGCGTGCGCGTCTCGACCTTTGCCCTGTCCTACGATGACGAAACGGATATCGGTCACGCCGAATTGACCGGGGCCCAGTCCTGGACGCTCCGATGGTCCTTCGACGGCCTCGCGTACGAAGAGCACGCCGCGCTCGTCGTGTCGCTCGCCGACGACACCGACGAAGCGTGACGGTCGCGCCATAACGGTCGGCGAAGCGCTCGCGTCGGCCCGCGGGCGGCTGCGCGGTGCCGAGAGCGCGCGGGCCGATGCAGCGCGGCTGCTCGAAGCGGTACTTGGCCGCGACGCGGCGTGGCTGCTCGCGCACGACCGCGACGACCTGCAGCAGGCCGATCTCGAGCGCTACGAGGGCGCGCTCGCGCGGCGCGCAGCGGGTGAGCCGCTCGCCTACGTTACCGGCCGCGCCGGTTTCTATGGGCGCGCGTTCGCCGTGACGCCGGACGTTCTCGTCCCGCGCCCTGAGACGGAAGGCCTCGTCGACCTCGCGCTCGCGTTCTTGCGCGCGGGCGCCGAAGCGAGCCCGCGCATCGCGGACGTCGGTACCGGCAGCGGCGTGCTTGCGGTCACGCTCGCCTGCGAACTCGCAGCCGCAAGCTTTACCGCGACCGACATCTCGCCGGCCGCGCTCGACGTCGCCCGGCACAACGCCGCGCTCGCGAACGTCGCCGGCCGGATCGATTTTGTCTTGTGCGACATCCTGCCGTTCGGGCTGCCGGGCGCTCCCTTCGATTGTATCGTCGCCAACCTCCCGTACGTACGCACGGCCGATCTTGCCCCGGCGCCGGACCCGACGTCGTTCGAGCCGCGCCAGGCGCTTGACGGCGGCCCCGACGGCCTCGTGGCCTACCGCCGCCTCTTGGAGACGGCTCCGAGCTCACTCGCGCGACCTGGCCTGCTCCTGATGGAAGCCGGCCCCGACACGGCCGAACCGCTCGCAAACCTCGTAACCCTCGCCTTTTCAGCCGAGGCAACCGTCAAGATCGATCGAGATTATGCTGGCCACGAGCGCATCGTCGCGGTGCGCCGGTAGCACCTTTGTCGAAGGAAAGGAACGTCAGGTTAAGAACGTTTAACGTCGAGTTCTTCCAGAAGAGAGCTCCACGCCGAGAAGGCACGCATGAAGAGGAGGCCGGAGCGAGACCCGGCCTCCTCGCTCTTTTTGGCAAAGACTTCCTGGCAGCTCTGCCTAATACAGCCAGTCCATAGTGTCGAAATTCATATTCTTCACGGGTGGGGTCGTGAGCTCACTGGGCAAGGGCATCACGGCTGCGTCGCTCGGGCGGCTCCTCAAGAGCCGCGGTTTTTCCGTTTCAATCCAGAAGCTCGATCCCTACATTAATGTCGATGCCGGGACGATGAATCCGTACCAGCACGGCGAGGTCTTCGTGACCGAAGACGGCGCCGAAACGGACCTCGATCTCGGGCATTACGAGCGCTTCATCGACGAGTCGCTGACCCGCGTCAACAACGTGACGACGGGCCAGATTTACGCATCGGTGATCGATAAGGAACGGCGCGGCGACTATTTAGGCGCGACCGTTCAAGTGATCCCCCACATCACCAACGAAATCAAAGCGCAGATTAAGCGCGTTGCGGAGAAGAGCGGGGCCGACATCTGCATCGTCGAGGTCGGCGGGACGGTCGGCGACATCGAGTCGCTGCCGTTNNTGCGCGCGATCGGAATCGCGCCCGATGCGATCGTCGTGCGGACCGGCTCCGAAATGCCGATCCCCGTCGAATTGAAGGAGAAGATCGGACTTTTTTGCGATGTTCCGGCGCGCAACGTCGTCCAAAACGGCGACGCACCGACGATCTATAAAGTCCCCCTAAACCTCGAGCGCGAAGGGCTCGCCGATGCGGTCGTTGCGCGCCTCAAGCTGGACGTCCGCAGGCCCGACATCGAGGCTTGGGAGAGCATCGTCGAGCGGATCACCCATCCGCGGCTCCGCGTTCGGGTCGCACTCGTCGGCAAGTATGTCGAACTGAAGGACGCCTACATCTCGATCAACGAGGCGCTCTACCACGCCGGCATCTTCCACGACGCCCACGTCGAGATCAAACGCGTCGATAGCGAGACGGTCGAGGATTCGGGGACGGCCGTGCTGCACGGCGTAGACGGCATTCTCGTTGCGCCGGGCTTCGGTTCGCGCGGCGTCAAGGGCAAACTGCGCGCGATCGAGTTTGCACGCGAGCGGCGGCTGCCGTTCTTGGGCATCTGCTTCGGCATGCAGTTGGCGTGCGTCGAATTCGCCCGTCACGTCTGCGGCTTACCCGAGGCGATGACCTCCGAGGTCGACGAAGCGACGCCGGATCCCGTGATCGACTTCTTGCCCGAGCAACGTAATCTCGAACTGATGGGCGGGACGATGCGCCTGGGCGCTTACGATTGCAGGCTCGAACCGGGGACGCTGGCGGCGCGCGCCTACGGGACGCTCGAGATCAGCGAGCGGCACCGCCATCGCTACGAGTTCAACAACAAGTACAAGGCGCTCTTCGAAGAACACGGCATGGTGTTCTCGGGTCATCACGTCGTCGGCCGGACGACGCTTGTCGAGTGCATCGAACTCGCGCCCTCGCTGCATCCCTGGTTCGTGGGGACGCAGGCCCATCCCGAATTCAAATCTCGGCCAACGCGGCCGTCCCCGCTCTATCGCGACTTCATCGGAGCCGCACTATCGGGCGCCGCGCACGAAGCGTTGCGGGAGAGCGCTACGGCCGCCCCCGTCACCCAACCCTCCTGAACCTCGAAAGCATCACCTTTGTCGTCCTGATGAAGGATGAGGAGGACAATCTTCCGCGCGCGCTCGCTAGCGTGCCGCGCGACGCGCCCATTCTCGCGATCGACGCCGAATCCGCCGACCGCAGCGTCGCGGTCGCGCGCGCGCGCGGTGCGCGCGTCGTCGTGCGGCCTTGGGCGGGATTCGTCGAGACGCGGCGTTATGCGCTCGGCTGCGTCGACACACCGTGGACGTTCATGCTCGATGCGGACGAGGCGCTCGATGCGGCCCTCAGCGAAGCCCTCGGTTCGCTCGCGCCCGAGGATGCGATCGACGGCTATGCCGTGCGCCGGGCGACATTCTTTTGCGGTCGTGCGATGCGCCACGGCGTTTGGGGGGCGGATCTGCCGCTCCGGTTTTTCCGCACGGATCGCGCCGCGCTTTTAGCCGAGCCGGTGGCCGGCGGCGTCGCCGAGGTCCACGAGCGCTGGACCGTCCCGGGGCGGACCGGCGTTCTTGACGGAACGCTGCTGCACTATTCGTATCCGACACTCGCCGCCTACCGCGCAAAATTCGCGCGCTACACGTCGCTCGAAGCGCGCGGATTGCGCGGCTCGGCGCGCGCGCTCGTGCGGGCGATCGCGCTTGCGGCCTTGCGCGTCCCGTACTCGCTTCTCGTGCGAAGCGGTTGGCGCGACGGCTGGCGCGGCGCATTCGTCGCGCTCGCTTCGGCCTCGTATCCGGTCGTAGTTGCGTGGAAGGCTCTGCGAGCGTAGTGGCCACCCGCGTCGACGTGGCGCTCGACCTGCCGCGCACGCGCCAGCTCTCAGTCGGCATGAAAGCGTACGCCGAGGAACTCGCTGCGCGCTTGCCCCGCGTCGCGCCGGACCTGCGTTTTGTGACGCTCGAACGGCACTCGGCGCTCGGTGTCGAGGAGCAGATCGCCGTGCCCTTCGCACTGCGGCGCGCGAAGGCTCGACTCGTGCACTATCTCTCGGTTTACGCTCCGCTCGCAGGCCCGCGTCCGTACGTCATCACGATTCACGATCTGATCCACCTGCGCTTTCCGGCGTACTTCAAGCGAACGGTCGGGCCGTATTATGCGACGGTCGTGCGGATGGTCTGCGCCCGGGCAGCTCGCGTCATCACCGACGACGAGCGAACGGTTGCGGATTTGCAGCGTTTCCTCGGCGTCGATCCCGGAAAGGTCGCGATCGTCCCCCTCGGCGTCGACGCGACGTACCTTGCGGAGGTTACGGCGGTCTCGCCGGCGCGCCCGTATTTCCTCAACGTGGGCAACCATCGCAGCCACAAGGACCTTGCGACCCTGTTCGCCGCGTGGGAGGCGCTCGATCCCGCGTGCGAGGCCGATCTCGTCCTGACCGGCGACGACGACCTGCCGCAGGGGACTGCGCATCCGCGACGAGCGCGCGGCGAGCTACGTTTCATCGGTAACGTGGATGCCGTTCGCCTGGCCGAATTCTACAAAGGTGCCGTGGCGCTCGTTCATCCGGCGCTCTGCGAGGGCTTCGGGCTGCCCATGCTCGAAGCGGCAGCGGTCGGAGCAGCGGTGATCGCCTGCGACGACGCGGTCCCCGCGGTGCTGCGTCCGTACGTGGACGTCTTCCCACCGCGCGACGTTCGCACGCTGGCCGCTCTGATGGCACGTGCGCTCGCCGAACCTCGAGCGCGAGACGAGGCACGCCGCCTCGCCCGGACGCTCACGTGGGATCGTTGCGCCGAGCGAACCGCCGAGGTATACCGAACCGTGTTGCAGGAGAGCCCCTCGGGATGACACCGTTTCTGTTCGCCATTGTCGTGTCGGCGGCGCCTTCGCACGCGCCTCCAGGCCCGCGCGTCGCGGCCGCGCAGCACGGCGAACCGGCCGAGAAGCCCGTGCGCACGATCGCGATCGAGATTAACGGTGAACCCCTCGACACCGACACGCCGCCGCAAGTCGTGGGCGGCCGGGTGCTCGTCCCACTGCGTGACGTCTTCGATGCGCTCGGCATCGTGGTCCGGCGCGAGGGCGGCATGATCACCGCGCGCCTTCCGACGGGGAGCGTCTCGTTCGAGGTCGGCTCCTTCGAGGCGACCGTCAACGGGCGGGCGGTCGCGCTCGACGCACCCGTCATCGACCGCGACGGCACGACCTACGCGCCGCTGAAGCTGCTCGTCGCGGCGTTCGGGGCGCAGGCGGTCTACGATCAGCGGGCCGAGCGCGTCGAGATCATCTCGGCGTTCGTCGGCCGTAATAGCGAGGCCGAGCAACAGCGAGCCGGCGGCGGCAGCGACGTCCAAGGGGTGATCGCCGCGATCGATGCGGATTCGAGCCCGCCCTCGCTCACGATCGTGCGCGCGGGTACCTCGCGCACGATATCGATCACCTCGGAAGCCAAGGTCTGGACGGAGGACGTCACGATCCATTCGCAGCTTCGCGGCGCGTTTGCTGACATTCGCGTCGGCGACGCCGTCCACGCGATCCTGGCTTCCGACGGCCGGGTCGTCTCGGTCTTCGATTTCTACAAATCGACCAGCGGCACGATCTCGGCCGTTTCGCCGGCAGCCTTCGTGCTCGAGAACGGCCGCGTCGTAACGCCCGCGGCGACGACCGAGATCTCCCTGAACGGCGCGGCCGCGCGCCTGCCCGACTTGAAGGTCGGCGATTTTGTCACGGTTCGCAGCAACCCCGAAAGCGGCGAACTGCGCGCGGTTGTTGCGTCGCGCGCGCTCGCGGCCGCCGCCGCGGAGGCGACGCCGACACCGCAGCCGGGGACGCCGCCGCCGACCACGATCGCAAGCGTCGAGCTGTCGGCGACGCGACCGTTGCGCGCGGGCGAGTCGCTCGACGTCATCTTGCACGGCACGCCGGGCGGCCACGCCACTTTCGACATCGGCGACTACCTGACGGGCCTCGAAATGGACGAACGGTCGCCCGGGGTCTACACCGGACGCTTCACGGTCCCCGACCGGTTCAACGTCACCCAAATACCGGTGTACGGCAATCTGAGCGTCGGTTCCAACGCCGCGCCGCGAACCGAAGCGCCCGGGACGCTCTCGGCGGCTACGACGCCGCCCGCGATCGGTGAGGTCGCTCCGCCGTCGGGACAGACGGTCAACAACTCGCGCCCGAGCATTTTCGCGACGTACAACGCGCCGACCGAGATCGCGATTAACCCCTCGAGCGTCACGCTCGGCGTCAACGGCCACGACGTGACGTCGTCGGCGACGCGCAGCAACGGCTTCATCACGTACAGTCCGGGCGTCGATATCCCCGACGGTACCGTCACGGTCGTCGTCAAAGTTTCCGATTCGGCCGGCAATACCGCGACGAAGGTCTGGACCTTCACGATTAAGACACGTTAGCTGCTTGCGCTCGTTCGTTGCTGCGGCGCTTTTGGCGTCGCTCGGCCTCGGTGGTTGCGGAGGGGCGACGGGTAGCCCCGGCACGCAGCTCGTCGTCGCGCGCGTCAAGGATGCGGTTGGACTCGATCCTGCCGTGCAAACCGAGGGACTCTCGCTCACGATCGACCAGGAGGTCTTTCGCAATCTCGTGCGCTTCAAGCCCGGCACCTTCGACGTCGAGCCCGATATCAGCACGTCGTGGAAGACCTCGACGGACGGAAAGACGTGGACCTTCGCCCTGCGGCCGAAGCTGCGCTTCTCGGACGGCACGCCGCTCGACGCGCGCGCGGTGAAGTTTAACTTCGATCGGTGGCGCGAATCGAAGAATCCGTATCGCGGGAATTTTCCTTTCGGTTACTATGCCGACATGCTCGGCGGCTTCGACGCCAACAGCGTCATCACGGGCGTCGACGCGCCGGCGCCTTCGACCGTCGTCATCCACCTCAAACATCCGTTCACACCACTTTTGCGCGACGTCGCACTGCCGTCGCTTGCGATCGGGTCGCCCGCCGCGATCGCCAAGGACCCACAGGCGTTCAATCAACAGCCGGTCGCAAGCGGGCCGTACATCGTAACCGATTGGGTGCACGACGACCACATCACGCTCGGCGTCGACCCGGCTTGGCGGGGTCCGCGCCCGGCCTACCAGTCCGTCGTCGTGCGCGACATCCCCGACCAGTCGACGAGCGTCCTCTCGATGAAGCGCGGCGACATCGACATGTTGATCGATCCGCGCCCCGACGACGCGCGCGACCTCGCAAAACAACCCGGCATTCGCATTTACCACCCGGCGAGCAACAACGTCATGTACCTCGCGATGAACGTCGAGAAGCCGCCGTTCGGCAACGTTCTCGTGCGGCGCGCGATCGCGTACGCGATCGATAAGGCGGCGATCGCGCAGAGCTTTTACGCCGAGGGTGCGACCGTCGCCGACAACTGGACGCCGGTCGGCATGGTCGGCGAGAATCCCGCCGTCAAAGCGTACCCCCACGACGTCGCGAAAGCGAAGGCGCTCTTGGCGCGGGCGGGCGTCGCGCATTTCGCGACGCAGCTCTACTATCCGACGTCGCCGCGACCGTACATGCCCGAGCCGGAGCGGGTCGCCGAGGCGATCCAAGCGGATTTGCGGACCGTGGGCATCGACGCGACGCTCGAACCGTATGAGTTCGGTGTTTTCCTCGCGAAGATAAAGAACGGCGAACACCCGATGTGCCTGATCGGGTGGAGCGGCGACAACGGCGACCCCGACGATTTTTTCTATCCGCTGCTCGACCAGGATAGCGCCGTCAAGGGCACCGCGCAGAACTACTCGTTCTGGCGCGACCCGGCATTCCATAAGCTTATGCTAGCGGGCCAACAGACGCCGGATGGGCCGAAGAGAGCGGCCATCTACCGGGACGCGAACGCGATGGTGTACGACCAGGCGCCGGCGATCCCGCTGACGCATTCGGTCGTGTCGTTCGCCGCGAAGACCTCGATCGCGGGGGTCGTCGCGGATCCCGACAATTCGTTCAACTTCATCCTCATGAAACCGAGAGGCGGAACGTGACGCGCGACGAGAACTGCATCTTCTGTAAGATATTCAGCGGTGAAGTCAAATCCGACGAGGTCACTCGCACCGACGACGCGCTCGTCTTTCGCGATCTCAACCCGCAAGCGCCGACGCACGTGCTCGTCATCCCAAAACGCCACGCCGCGAACCTCGGCGATTTCGTCGCATCCGCCGAGCCGCACGAAGTCGGCGATCTTTTCGCGCTGGCCTCGCGCACCGGCCGGGCGGCTTCGCCCGACGGCTACCGCATCGTCGTCAACGAGGGACACGAGGCCGGCCAAACCGTCTTCCACCTGCACCTCCATGTCCTCGCCGGCCGCCGCATGCACTGGCCCCCCGGCTAATCAACCGACTTCGCGCGCAGCTTACGAACAAGCGCGCCCCAGGTGTAAGCGGAGCGCCGCACCATGTCACCCTAGGCTTGCCCCGGTTTCGTGGACTCCAAGATAAGCGTCGTTCGACGCGGAAAAAGGAGACCTATGAAACCAAAGACCGTAGCGCGGCAACGGTATGGCGCGGAGTTCAAGCTTGAGGCGGTCCGGCTGATGAAAGCCGGTAAGAAGGACGTCACGCAGCTTGCTCGGGAGCTGGACGTTCCGCGGCAATATCTTCACGCGTGGTTCCGCGAGGCTCAGAAGCGACAAGGGCGCAGCCCCGAGGACATTTTCCCCGGCAACGGCAAGCTACCATCGGTTGAGGCCGAGCTTGCGCGTCTTCGCAAAGAGCTAGCCCAAGCCAAAGAAGACAACGAGATCCTAAAAAAAGCGACGGCCTTCTTCGCCAAAGAGTCCCGCTGAGGTACGTCTTCATCGAAGCGCATCGGTTGCAGTATACGATCGTTGCTCTTTGTCGTAACCTCGAGGTGTCGAAGGCCGGCTATTACTCATGGCGGGGCCGCAAACCCAGCGCTCGTGATCGGGCTGACGATGAGCTGAGCGAGCAGATTCGCGCGATTCATCGAGACAGCAAGCAGCGCTATGGCGCTCCGAACGTCCACGCCGCACTGCGAAAGCAAGGCGTACGGATCGGGCGCAAACGGGTTGCTAGGCTGATGAAGTCTCACGCCCTACGCGGAAAGAAAGCTAGTCGCCGCCGTGTGATCACGACCGAATCGACGCACAACTACCCGGTCGCGCCGAACGTGCTAAATCGACAGTTCGAGCAGAGCGCACCGAATCGGGCGTGGGCTGCCGATATCACCTATTTTTCGACCAAACAAGGCTGGCTGTACCTGGCGATCGTGCTCGATCTGTTCTCTCGCCGGGTCGTTGGCTGGTCGATGAGCCAGTACATCGATGCGGAGCTGGTGCTCTCAGCGCTGAGCATGGGCATCCAAACTCGCCTACCAGCACCTGGGCTGCTGGTGCATACCGATCGAGGAAGCCAGTTCGCTTGTCGGGACTACAGAAGCTTCGTCGAAGCCCATGCCATCAGCGCAAGCATGAGCCGCAAGCGCGACTGCTGGGACAACGCTGTAGTGGAAAGCTTCTTTGCCTCGATGAAGTGCGAGATCAAACCAGAACAAGTCTGGTCCACGCGGTCGGAAGCGAGGTCTCAGATCTTCGAATACATCGAAGTCTGGTACAATCGGCAACGCCAGCACTCCAGCCTTGGATACCTCAGCCCGGCCGAGTTCGAAGAAGGCCGGTTCGTCAGCTAACTACTCGTCCACGAAACCGGGTCAGGGTCAGGATGACACGGGGGCAGTCGGTTCGCCGCGCGAGCGA
>PMHP01000124.1 GCA_003158195.1 Vulcanimicrobiota bacterium
GCGGGAGGGGAGGCTTCGGAGGCCCGACCGCCCGCCAGCAGCTCGAGATCGGGATCGCGACCCATAGTGAACACGTCAGATCTTCGCCCGAACATCAACCTGCTAGTGACAGCTTCCAGGCCGACGGTGTTGCCGACGGTACTCGAGCAATTCGGCGCGTGGACGACGTTCGTTCCGTTCGAAAAGGTTCGGTCGGTGCTCGTGCGCGGTACGACCTCATCGCTCATCGTCGACGCCATCGTCATCGAGGCCGTCGGCGATCCTGCGTCCGAGGCCGCGGAAGCTGCGGCCAAGGTCGCGCGCGTGGTACGTGCGATGCCCGAGGCATGCACAATGCGGAACGGCCTGCGATGGCGTGAAATGCCATTAATCATAGTAGTTCCCGACCCGAACGTCGCTACCGCTATGCGGCACGACCCCGGGATGCGTGCCGTCGTCGTCTGCGACTTTCAGTACGGCATCGCCGCGCTCTACGAGTCGATCGTGTCGGCCGTGCGCCTCGATCGTGAGGCCATCCATGCGGAATTGGACAATGCCGGCTGCATCATCGAACACGGTCGAGACGGTCGGTTTCGGATGCGCGGACCGGCAGGCGGCTATCGCCACGGTGGCTTTCGGCAGCTCTTCGAGACAAAACGATACCACGGCCCATCGGATCACGTCGCTCGACCGACGTCTCCGTGGGTCATCGCCACCGACGAACGCGCGGTCGCCTTCGACCTCGACGAATTCGAGCGCCTCATTTGCGGCGCCGCCGAGCGCGAGGAGGATTTGCAACGGTTCCTCGCTGGCAACTCGTACTTCTTGAATGCTGCACAATTCGAATTGATCGCGAAGCCTCAGTTAACGCGCTGGGATGGCGAGAAGATCATTCCGGACATTGTGATTCATCCGTACGCGTTCGATGGGCGCTCGGTATCACCGGAAATTGTCGAGCTCAAATGGTTTGGCGGACGCATGGTTGTCGGGGAGAAGCGCCGCTGGCGCTTCCGCGCCGAGATCCTCGGCGGCGTCGACCAGACGCGCGATTACACTGAGTCCCTCATGGACCCGCGAAATATGGCCGAGGTGCGCCGCATCTTCGCAACGACGGTTCTCGAGCCGAAGCGAACGGTCATTGGCGGCACTATCGCGCCGGACGAACGCGATAAGATGGACCGTGCGCAGCGTTACATATCGGATGTCGATATCCGGCCGTACAACGACGTTCTCGCAGCGACGCGGAGGCGCTTCGAGAAATGAAGCGGGAGGATTTACTCGCGCTGCTCCGCCCGATCTGGGCTGAAGATCTGCGCCAGCGTCAGCAAAAGCACGGACACCGGATGCGTAGTTTGGCAGCTGAGGCCGCGGCGAAGGGCATCGGTGCCTCCGGCGCGCACGTCGCCGCGGCGTTCGACGCTTGTACAGAGGAATCGCGCGTCCGCGCACGCCTTGCACGAAGCGTCGTGCGGAAAGCCGCGACGCAGACAGCGACAAGGTGGACAGCGAGCGAATTGCGTTCGCTCTACATTGAACTGGTCACGAACCTCAACCGCGACATCGACGCCTCGATGGAACAGGTAGTTCGTATCATGCCGAACAGCAACGGCATCCTTGCGAGCAACATGCACTCACTCGGTCACGAGCAGGTCGCGATCATCGAACAGCAGTGTGCCGAGCTAGCGTTATTCGCGGCGACCCCTGAGACGGTGCCCGCCCCAACCGGTTCGGTCGTCGTGCAGGGTTCGGTGTTTGGCGCTGTGCAAACCGGCGGCGCCGCTCACGCGGATGTCGTGGTGAACATCGATTCGACGAATGCCGTCGCGCTTCGAGACGCAGTCGTGGCGTTGCGCGCCGAACTACGATCGTCGAAAGTCCACGTCGCCGCGTACGTCGACGGGATCCTCGACGATCTCGAACGTGAGGCCGCCAAGCCTGAACCAGAACCGAGACGCGTTGTCGCGCTGCTTGGCGCAGCGTCGTCTGTCGTCGGCACCGTCGCGAACGCTCCGGGCGCGTGGGACGCGGTACGGCACGCCGCGCGCGCGATGGGTCTACCGCTGCCTTAGCGCGACGCGCGTAATCTTCGCGCCTCATCCGCCCGGCTGGCGCTGCTGAACGACGGATGCTAGCCGCAACCGGCCTCTGATGCAAGGGACCGGTGACCTCTGCGCTTTGCTCCGCCCTTGCATCGCCGTCCGCTTTCGGCTTCTGCGCACCCATCACGCAGCGCCGGCATAGCCGGGAGGGAGAAGCAAAAGATGGGATTCACGCTCGACCAAAACACGATTCGCGANNGATCGCGTCGGAGGTCGTCAAGGCTCTAAGCGAGGCGCAGCTCGTCAACGACACGCGCGCGGCGATGGCGAAAATCGACGAGCCCGAGGTGATGCACGTCGGACCGATTACGGTCGACCTCGGTCGCCGGGAAGCCTCGGCTCGCGGCCGCGTGCTCAACGTGAAGCCGCGCGAACTGGACTGCCTGGCCGCACTTGCTCGAAACACTGGCCGCGTGCTTAGCCGCCAACAGCTCATCGAGCTCGCGTGGCGCGACGCTGACCTGGACGGCATTAACTCCGAGCGGACCGTCGACGTCCATGTGCGCCGGCTGCGCCTCCACCTCGGCGAAGACGCGCACCTCCTACGGACGGTGGCGCGGGCCGGCTATCGCCTCGATCCGGGCTAGGAGCGCCGCGACCGCATCGGGGCCCTCCGCGGTGATGGCGGCGCTAAGCGTGAACCCCGCTTCGCCGTCATCGCCGAGGACTATGTCGACAAGGCCCGCCTCGGTCAAGCTTGTGAGCACATCGGCGAACTCGTCGTGGTTTTCGAAGGTCTTCATAACGGAAGCCTAGCTCGGCCATGTTGCCGGCCGAAGGCTGTTCCGTTGTCGTGCTAACATCCGCAGTATTGTTCGCGCACTTCTCGCGCGAAGCCGAATCGCGGCGAAAACGGCGTCAAATAAGCCCTCTAAGACGTTTTCGGGCGATCAGGACGACTTGCAGGTCGTCCGTTTTCGGCCTGGCTGCGGGCGCCGCGTTATCATGGAACGACCTCGCCGCGATTACGCACATCGGCGTCCGCCGGGATTAGACGGACCCTCCGCCCGTAGGCGAATCGCATCGCCGCGCGTAGCGCGAGCCGGATAAGCCGAGCAATAAAGGCAGTTGTCCCGTCGATCGCGGCACGTCGGCGCGGGGTTCGTTATCGGACGTTCCCGAGCGAGTAGTTCATGCTCCAAGCGTCCGGG
>PMHP01000038.1:0-394 GCA_003158195.1 Vulcanimicrobiota bacterium
CCGTACTCAGCAGCCTCTCGGCGATCCGCGGCGCCGCGCCGCCGGTTGTCGAGATGTGTTACGAACGCCTGGTCGAGTTCGTCATGGAACGCTCGTACGTGCTGTTCATCGCCGAGACCGAACTCGATGGCCGAGTCGGTTTCGTGCTGATGCTCGACGACTTGCCGGACGAGGTGACGAGCCTGCCGCAAGGCTTCATCGCCTACATGGCCGTCGAGCCGGGCGCGCGGCGCGAGGGCATCGCAGGCCGGCTGCTTGTCGCCGCCGAGGATGCGGCTCGCGCGCGCAACCTCGGGCACGTGGCCTTGATGGTCACCGAGGACAACGTGGCCGCGCGCGAATTGTACGCTCAGGCCGGCTACACGACCGAACGGCGCTTGTTGTGCAAGCAGCT
>PMHP01000038.1:440-5821 GCA_003158195.1 Vulcanimicrobiota bacterium
ATGGTCCTGGTCGTGCCGGCGACGCTCGGCCAGATCGCTGCGATCGGGGTCGACGTCCCCTCGTACATCGCCGCCTCGCAGAGCTGGCTCGACGCGACGCAGCGCTTTCTCACCGAGCACTTCGGCCGCTCGTACCTGCCGCCGGGATACAACGACCTGCGCGGCTACCTCGTCGCCCAGGCGTCGTTTGGGCTCAATACCTTGCTCTCGTCGCTCACCGGGATTCTCGTCGGCACCTTCACCGCCGCGTTCATCGCGCTCTCGGCGCTGGTTCTCTCGGCGTTTTTTCTCATGCGCGGCGACACGGTCGCCGATTCGTTTTACGATCTGCTGCCACGCCATCGGCGCGCGACGGCTCGCGCGCTCGGGGTCGAGCTCGCTCACGTCTTCGGCAGCTACGTTGCGGGCCAGGCCGCACTCTGTACGATCACCGGTGCGCTGATCTTCGCGTTCACGGCGCTCACCGGATTCAAGTTTGCGCTGTTGCTCGGAATCGTCGCGGGTCTCGCCTACGCGGTGCCGTTCGTCGGCATGATCGTCGCCCACGCGGTCGGCCTCGTGCTCGCCGCGCCGCAAGGCGTTTCAACCGTCATTTGGGTTCAGGTCATCGTCTTCGTCATCGCGCGCATCGCCGACAATGTGTTCGTCCCGAAGATCATGTCGGAGAGCGTCGGGGTCTCACCGATCGTCGTCATGTTCGCCGTGTTTGCGGGCGGCGAACTGTTTGGTTTGCCGGGCCTGCTGCTCGGCATTCCGGCGGCCGCGCTCGCGAAGGTCGCGTGGCGCTTCTTCCGGGCGCGCGCGCAGGAACCGGAGATCGTCACGATACCGGCCGAGGTCCTCGCTCCGGCCGCCGTCGAGGTCGGCCCCGCGCCGACGACCGTCGAGGTCCGTTAGGCGTTTTCGTCGGCCTCGAGCCGATCCATCCGTTCCGGTGCGCTGACTCCGAGCAAGCGCAGCGCGCGAGCGAGGACCGTCTTGGTTGCAAGCGCGAGCCCGAGGCGCGCGACGCTGGTCGGCTCGTCGTCGCCCAGCACCTTGTGCGCCATGTAGAATTGCGTGAAATCGCTTGCGACGTTCTGCGCGTAACGTGCGAGACGGCTCGGGGCGCGGCCCTCGACGACCGAGCGAACCGTCGCCGGAAATTCCGCGAGCCGCCGCGCGAGCGCGATCTCAGCGCGCTCGACAAGGCGCTCGAGCGCTTCGCCGCTGCGGGCCCGCGCGACGAGCGCCGGCGGCGCCTTGGCCACGATCGAGGCGATCCGCGCGTGCCCGTACTGGACGTAGTACACCGGGTTGTCGCTCGTTTGCGCCTTTGCGAGCGTCAGGTCGAAGGTCATCGGCGAATCGGCGTTCATCATGACGAAGAAGAAGCGCGCGGCATCGACCCCGACTTCGTCGATCACGTCGTCGAGCGTGAGCACGTCGCCGTGGCGTTTGCTGAGCGAGACGATCTCGCCGTCGCGGATGGTCGTCATCTGTTGCGCGATCACAACCTCGATCGCGCCCGGCTTTCCGAATGCCGCCGCAATCGTTCCCAAGCGCGCGACGTACCCGTGATGGTCCGGCCCGAGGATCAGGATCGCGCGGTCCGCGCGCTGCAGCTTGTCGTAGTGATAGGCGATGTCGGGCGCGAGATAGGTCGGGCGGCCATCACCGCGCACGATCACGCGGTCCTTGTCGTCTCCAAACTGCGTCGTGCGCATCCAGGTCGCGCCCTCGGCTTCGTACGTGATGCCGCGCGCACGAAGCGCCTCGATGCCGGTTTTGACGGCGCCGCTCTCGTGCAGTTGCTTCTCGCTCTGCCAGCGATCGAAGTACACTCCGAAGCGTTCTGCGGTTCGTTGCTGTCCGGCAACGAGTTCGTCGCGGCCGAACGTCGCGAAGATCGGAAGCCACTGCGATTCCGACATCCCCTCGTAGCGGTTGCCGTCGCGTTCACGTAGCGCGCGCGCGATCGGCATCAGGTAGTCGCCCGGATAACCGTCCTCCGGAAACGGGAACGTCGGATCGGCGATCTGACGGTAGCGCGCGTAGAGCGAGCGTCCCAGCGTGTCGAGTTGCGAGCCCGCGTCGTTGATAATCCACTCGGTCGTCACCTCGACGCCGCAGAAGCGCATCGCCTTGGCGATCGAATCGCCGAGCGAGAGCGTGCGGCCCTGGACGACGACGAGCGGCCCGGTCGGGTTCGCGCTACCGAATTCGAGTGAGACACGCTCGCCGGCCGGCGCACCGCGGCCGAAGTCGTCGCCGCGCTCGAGTATCTCGCGAACGCTCTGCTGCCAGTAGGCCGGCGCCATGCGGACGTTGATGAACCCGCCGACGGCCGCGATCTCCGCAACGATCGTGCCGAGCGCCGCATCACCCGCCGCTCGCGCGGCGATCTCGCTCGCGAGCTGCTGCGGGGGACGGCGCGCGCGTTTTGCGAGTTGGAGCGCCACGTTCGAGGAAAAGTCCCCATGCTCGGGGTTGCGCGGCGCTTCGAGCGCGATCGGAGGAATCTCGCCGTCCGCAAGCGTCGCCTTCGCGGCCGCGTCGAGGGCAGCCGAGACGCGCGCGAGCGCCGCGTCGGGCGCGTTAGCCTTCATCGGACGCGTAGCTTCGCTGGGCCGCAGACGGGTTCAGCCCGAAACGGCGCGGATATTATTCGCGGCCGAGTTGCCGGGTCGGCTGAATTTGCGCGGTCCCTTTCTCGATTACGCCATCGTCATGCACCTTCACGTCAGAGCCGTCCGCTTTGTCGATGACTTCGGCAACTTCATGCTGCTGCGCGTCCTTGCCGATTTTCATGCCGAACTGCTCGCCTTCTTTGAGGTGTTCGATGGCGTCGCTGATACCCGGCTCCGCCTTTTCGTCGACGCTCAAGACTTGTGGGTGGCTCCCGCTCTTGTAGTGCAACTCGGTTTGGCCGTCGTGATGCTCGACGCGCTCAACCAGGCCCCCGGTTTGGAAGCCGACACCTTTGGGAAGTTCGTGCTGGGCGTCCGGCCCCATCGCTACGGTCAAATGTTGTGGAGGTTGGTTACCCGCGCGATCGGGCATCTCCGGCAGCGGTTTTTCGCGTTGGACCGCGAGCGTCGTTTCGTACGTGTTGAGTGACGGGGCAGCTTGCGCGGGCGGCGGCGCTGCGGGTTGACTCATCGGAGACCGCGGGCTTGGAGTGCTTGGAGGATGCGGGACCAGCGGCGGAGATTGACCGGGCGCCATGGCTTGTTGACCGGGCGCCATGGCTGGTGGACTGGGCGCGATGGCTGGTTGACCGGGCGCTGCATTGTCGGGCCGAGCTTGTGCGTTCGGCGCCTGCTGTTGCGGCGGAGGCGATGGCGGCGGCTGCGGAGCGGGGCTTGGACTGGATGAGAACTGATTGCGAATCGTGTCGGGGAGGTTTTTGATCGCCTCGATCGCGCGCGAGCCGTAGTCTTTAACTTTGTCGAGCGCCCGGCTTAGGAAGCCCGGCGAGCTCAATTGTTGCGGCCCGCTCGGCTGTTGTGGTCCGCNNGTGGTCCGCTCGGCTGTTGTGGCGCATCGAGCGCTTGACCGAGCGGTTGACGCGCGACGGCCTGCATGGCAACGTCGACCTCGGCCATTTTCGCCCAGTACTTCTCGGGCCCGTCGTTGTAGATCAACTTGTCGGCCTGCTGCAGCACCATGTTTTGGCGGTTCAACTGTTGCATCTCGGGGCTCTTGTCGTCCCGTTTTCCGGATGCTCCCTCCACCATCATCGCGTGCATTCGAATGGCCCGATCGTAATAACCATCTTGCTGCGCTGGGCTCAACTGATCCAACTGCGGCGAGCCGATCCCTAGTTTGGCCGCCGCATCTCTATTTTGCTGCCGTACCTCCGGGCTGATTTTTTCCGCCGCACCGTCGACCGCTTTGTCCGCGACGGGAAGCCGCTTCATCTCGTCGTCAGCCTGAGCGCCGTGCTCGAGACGGTACGGAACCGATTGCAAACCGCGGAGCTGCTTGTGCAGCTCCATTTGTTCGCTCAGCCGGCCCATCACGTCGAGTTCTTTCATCATCCCGCCGACGCGCGCGACGGTCGCGAAGTACGCCTCTTTCTGATCGGGGCTCAGTTGTTCGAGCTTCGGATTTCCCTCGAGAAATTCCGCAGCCTTGCGCGCGTTCTCGGACGGCCCGGCCGGCGCTGGGGCCTCTTCGAGCTGCAGCGACATTACCTGCGCCGGCGGCGACACGCTCGCGGCGGGTTGGGGCTGCGGCACGTTCTCTACCGCCGCCTGCCCCGGCGATGGAGGCGTCGCGGGTTGCGCTACCGGCGGCTCCGGAACATCGTTGACTTCCGCGAAGTGAACCCTCCTGCCGGCTTGAGGTTTGTCTTCGACGGGCTTCTGGGACGATGCAGAAGGATCGTTCGTCATGGCAGGGCCTCCGCGCAAAAGGAAACCTAGTGATGATACGGCTCGTCACGCGCGATCTTCGCGGCGCGGTAGAGTTGTTCAACGACGATGGCGCGAGCCCATTCGTGGAGGAACGTGAGTTGCGAGAGCGACCAGACGAAATCNNGTCAGGCGGCCGTTGCCCGCGGCGGCAAGCGCTTGCAACTTCTCGGCAAGCTCGACCGAGGAAAGCTGCGTGCCGCCGCGGTCTAAGAGCCAGAATGGTTCGCCGGGTACGAGCACGCGCAGAATGCGCTCGCCCTCCTCCCGCACGGCGCGAGCGGGATCGCCGCCGTGTCCTGCGGCGACTTCCAACTCTTCGAGTCCGCCATAGCGCTGCAAACGGCGCCGAAAATCATCGAGCGCCGTGCCCACGTACGGCTCGCGTACTTTGCCTACGGCGACGAGCCGCGTCTTCACCGTTTGCACCTGTTTGGCGCATGCGCCGATTGTCCGTTCGCTATGCTTGCGCGCGCAGCGCGTACAGGCACGCGTCGCGCCGCTCGACCGCGCCGTCGAGTTCGAGGCGCACGAGTGCGCCGGTGAGATCGGATGCGGCCGACTCCGTCACTTCGAGCAGCGCGTCGAAATCCGATGGCCCGCTCGCCAGCGCCCCGAGCACGGAGCCTTCGAGCGCATCCCGCGGCGCAGCGTCTTGGGGAGCGGACACGACACTGCTTTTGACGCCGAGTGCCGAGAGCACGTCGTCGGGTCCGCGCACGAGCGTTGCGCCGTCGCGGATCAGCGCGTTGCAGCCGGCGGCTTTAGGACGGTCGACGTCGCCGGGGAACGCGAGCACCTCGATGCCGAGATCCGCGGCCCACGACGCCGTGTTGAGTGCGCCGCTGCGCGCTGCCGCCTCGACGATGACGACGGCATCCGCGAGCGCGGCGACAATCCCATTGCGCTGCAAGAATTGCGGCGGCAGCGGTGGTTCGTCCGGGGCGAACGGCGAAAGCACTGCGCCGCCCGCCGCGATCATCG
>PMHP01000090.1 GCA_003158195.1 Vulcanimicrobiota bacterium
ATCGAAGGCGAAGCGGGCGTCGGCAAGTCGCGGCTGGGCGACGAACTCGCGCGGCTCGTGCAATCGGAAGGCGGACGAACGTTCGTCGGGACCACGGCCGCGCCCGAATCGACCCCCTATCAATCGATCGTCGAAGCGCTGCGGTCGGCCATGCCGCTGCTGCTCGCCCGGCCGCCGGTAGCCGCGCGGCGCGCCGCGCTCGCGCGCCTTTTGCCCGAGCTGCGCGACTCGGCCGCACCAGAAGTCCCCGCGCCCGAACAGCCCGCCGATCGCGAACTCGCGCGGCTGCACGACGCATTGACCGATGCGGTGCGGCGCTTGGCCACGCCGCGCCCGACGCTAATCGTTCTCGAGGACCTGCAGTGGGCCGGTTCCGCGACGATCGAGGCGCTCGGGGCGATCGCGCGCGATGCGTTGCGCGTGCCGGCGCTGATCGTCGCGACCTGCCGCGAAGAAGAAACCCCGCCGGCGCATCCGTTGCGCACGTTGATGCGAGCGCTCAGCACAAACGGCAACGTGGTCGAGCTCGCGCTGTCGCGCTTCGAGGAAAGCGACGTGTCCGAGCTCGTCGCGCGGATCGAGCCGTTGCGCGAGCGTTCGGCAGCGTTCGCGCGCGAGCTTTTCCTGCGAAGCGAAGGGAATGCGCTCTTCGTCAACGAGTTCATCAGGGTCGCGCTTGCGGGGGAGGCTGTCCCTTCCGGCGCGACGTCGTCGATCGCGAACGTGCTCGCGGCGCGCGTCGCGCAGTTAAGCGAAAGCGCTCTTACCGTCGCGCAAATCGCGTCGGTTGCGGGCGCGGGCTGCAACGTCGCGCTCGTTCGCGACGTGTCAAACCTGCCCGCCGCCGAGACGGCGCGNNCATCACTTGATCGCCGAAGCGATCTATGCGGGAATCGCACCGGAACTCCGCGCGCGCCGCCACGCCCGGATCGCGCGACTGATGGAATCCGCCGGCGCGCGCGGCTTACCCGCGCCCGAACGGGAGATCGCCCGGCATTACGAACGTGCCGGCGAACGCGAGACGGCGGCCGGGTGGTACGTGCGGGCCGCAGCCTCGGCGGCCGGCTTGCACGCCTACGGCGACGCGATCGAATTGGCGACGCTCGCGCTGCAGTTTGGGCAGGAGGCCGGCATCCGGCGCGAAGCGCTCGAAGTGCGCGAGCGCAGCTATGGGCGGCGCGCCGAACGGGGGCGGCAGCGGGCCGACATCGACGAACTCGAGTCGCTCGCCGGAGACGATCTGCGGCGCCAGTTCGACGTGTTAACCCGGCGCGTGCTGCTCGCGCGCACGCTGGGCCAGTCCGATGAGGAAGGCGCCCTCATCGCGCGGATGCACGGACTCGAAGCGGCGCTCGGCGACGACGCGCGCGCGCAAGCGCTCGTGCAATCGGCCACGTTCGCAGGTCTGCGCAGTCGACCCACCGAGGCGCTGGAGCCGGCGCTGGGAGCGCTGGCTCTCTACGAGCGCTCGGGCGACGTGCGCGGCCAGCTCGAGTGCTTGTACCTCTTGGTCGATTTCACGGCCAACATCGGCGACCTCGAAGCGTCGCGCGCGTATCTCGCGCGCATGCACGAACGTGCGGGCGACTTAGGAGACCGGCTCGTCGAAGCGCGCGCCCTCGGCGTCGCGGCGCAAGCCGCTCTGCTGCGCGCGGAATACCGCTCGAGCTACGATCTCTCGCGCCAGGCGCTCGCGCTGCAACTCGCCACCGGCGATCGGGACGGCGAAGCCGCCTCGCGCGGCCGCCTCGCGGTTTCCGGAGCATGGCTCGGCGACTTCGCGACCGCGCTGCGGGATTTCGAGCTGGCGCTCGAAACGTACGCCTCGATCGGCAACACGCGCGGTCTCGCGCTCACGTACACGAACCGTACGCTGCTGCTGATGCGCCTGGGATTGTTCGACGACGCTTTGGATTCGATCGCGCATTCGAACGAACTTTTTGCGGTGGCGCACGAAGAACGGACGGTCGTGGCCAACAAGGTCAACGCGAGTTTCGTGTCCCTGCAACGCGGGGATGCCCCGCAAGCCCAGGCGCTTGCCCTCGAGGCCCTCGAGCTTGCGAAGCAGATCGGCTTTCCGGTTTTCGAAGCCGCCGCGCTCGCGAACCTCGGGAATGCGGAACGCGCGCTCGGTTTTTTCGAGCGCGCGATCGCGCACATGGAAGCCGGCATTGCGCTGCGGCGCGCGGTGCAAGAGCCGCGCGACTTCGTCGACGATTTGGCCGACCTGACCCTGGCCTACGCAGGTGCCGGTCGCAACCCGGATGCCCTGCGCACGGCAGAAGAACTGCTCGCGATCGACGGCGGCCGTTTCGCCGGTGCGTTGTGGCCGCACTACGTCCGTTGGGCCGTCGCGCAGGGCTTGGGTGCCGGCGGACAGGCCGAGCGCGCCGCGGCCGAAGCAGCGCGGGCGCGCGACGAGATGCGCGCGTTCGCCGAACGCATCGACGACGAACGGGCGCGCGGCGCCTTTCTCGCCGTGCCGATCAATGTTGCGATCGCCGCGCAGCCGGCGGCCAAGCGCCGCACGATTCGCTAGAGTTTCACGAACTCGACGCGACGGTTCAGGGCTTGACCTTTTGCCGTCGCATTACTGGCGACGGGCCGGCTGAGACCGAAACCCGCCGTTTTTAGCCGATCGTTCGCGATGTGGGCCTGCGTGACGAGATACGTTTTGACGGCGGCCGCGCGGCGTTCCGAAAGATCCAGGTTGTACTGCGTCGAGCCGACGTTATCGGTGTGACCTTCGATGCTCAGGCGCAGCCTCGGATCGCCGCGCAGCAATTTTCCAACCTCGCCCAGGACCGCGGCGGAGTCGCGCGAGATGTCGGTCTTGTTGAACGCGAAGTGGATATCGCGTAACGTGAAGCGGCCCGTCTTCTGCAATTGCGCGCGCATCTGCGCTGCGGTCAACGAGGGTCCTCCCGCGACCGGCGCCCGCATGGGTGCCGCCGCGAGCACGAGGGGGGAGTCCACTTCGATCGCCGCGCCCGAACCATACCGGTCGGCGTAAAAGATGTCGAGAACGTGCTTGCCCGGCGTTAGATGCCCGAGCGAGTACGGCGTGTAGGTCATTGCCTTGACGCCGCCGTTGTCGACTTGCAGCACGCCGTCCACGAAAACCCATGCGTCGTCATCCGATCCGAGCTGCATCTGGACTTTCGGCTGCGACGCCGCATCGAATGTTCCCCGGAAGTGCGCCGAGCGGAACCCCTGCGTATCGTTGGGGTGGCCACGCGGAAACATCGCGGTCACGAGCAATGGAAGCCGTTCGGTTCCGCTTCCGTCGGTACGCACGCCGTGCGGGCTCGAGACCGTCCACCACAGGATCTCGCCCTCGCGGTTGATGTCGTGAATCGGACCGGATGACGGGCCGCCCTTCGTGCGCGCAAACGTCGTCGCCACGGGAAAACCGTGGGGCCCGAGGCGTTTTGCGACCAAGCCCCGGATCGTCATGCCGTCGATGCCGTGATCGACGTCCGGATGATGCTCCGGCAGCACGAAGTAGGAGACGGCGATCGTTCCGCTCGCGTCCGCCGGTTGCGATAAGGCGACCGCTCCGGCGACGAGCAGCACCAGGGCCGTGACGAATCGCGCTTTGAACCGCATGCTCGAATCTCTCCTCCGGAAAAGCCCCGTATGCGCGGGGCCGTTCGCCGCGACGCGCATCATCGCGACAGCTGCTTTTCGGCAGCTTTGAGCGCTTCGGGTTGCTGCATCGGACCACAGCTCGGGCCGGGCGCCGGAGTGCCCGCTTGCAGCGCGGCGACTGCGGCATTCGCGACGCATTTCGGGTCGACGATTTGATTGGTGTCACCCTGCGCGTGAACGTCGCCGGACGCTTGCGCGGCATCCGCACCGGCGGCTGATACTTCGGGGGATGGCGGTGCTGCGCTCGATGTGGGGAGAACCGGCAGTTGCGCGCCGGGGCCAATGCCGTCCGCGACGCCGGCCGGTTGCACCGGAGCGCGCGCCAGCGCGCCGGTCGCGCCGCACGCGAAGGCTGCAAGCGTCCGGCTTTCCGCGAACGCGACGATTGCCGCCGCCTCGATGAGCGCGACGAAGAAGAAGAACCACGCGAGCCGATGATGCCGCCGGAGCGGCGGGGACGTCTGAATCATGGCGCCATCGTATCCGGCCTGCGTACCGGTTCCGTGCGGCCGCCGCACGATCGCCGGACGGCCGGGTGAGCTGCGATTAACTGCAGGTCCAAGAAATCGTTCCCGCAGCGTCGGTCACCGTCGTATGTGAAACATACGTCGCGCCCTTGAACGTCGCCGTCCCGCGACGGCCTCCGTCTTCCACGTGCAACGTCGTCGTGCCGCCGGTCGATCCCGTGAAGACGACGCCCTCGGGGAGACTCGCGTTAATTTGGTTTGTGGCGGCGATGCGCGCGCGCGTCCCGTCCGCCGTCCAGGTGACGTCACCGTCGCGAGCAACCGAAGACCCGACGATCACGATGCTGCTTCCGGGCGACTCGGACGACGTCGCCGTGATGCGGAGTCCACCGTTCGTATCGTACGGCGAAACGAGCCTGCAGTCGGCCTTGTCGAAGTCGCTCTGCACTTGCGGGGCGGTGAGCGCCAGGTGAACCGACCCATGCGCGCTCATGGTCGAAATAGCAACCGGGCGCGCGCCGTTGGGGCCCGCAGTCGCACCCCTTGAGGAACCGGACGCGCACGAAGCAAGGCCGAGTGCCATCATTGCCATGATGACGCGGTTGAAGATTACGTGCATGCCGGATCACACACAAAGCCGGTTATCGAATAATCCGCGCTATTCTGGTTGCCCGGCCGCGTTCTCGAATTTTCCAGATGCGCAACGTGAGTGCCGCCCTCATCTTCAGCGTTCAAGGTTACCCCGTGTCCGAAAAACTGGTCGAGAATCCAGCGCGCGTTCTTGTACGGGAGTTTGTAGGTATTTCTGACCGGCATCAGGTTGGTCAGTGGAGAAAACACGATCGCCACGGTACTTCCTTGCGCGTAATCGGGATCGAAATCTTTCGGGGAGTCGGTAAGCTGCAACGCGAGCGTGCTTCCCGTCATCGTACCGGTAACGTCGGCGATGAAGCCGACCGGTGACATCTGGGCCCGCGTGTAGGTCGGGGTCGCGGCTTCATCGTCGGCAACGGGTGCGGTTTCCGTTGTTGTTACGCGCCCGCCCGCAACGAGCTTGACATATGCCGTATTGTACGGATCCGTCTTGTACTCGAAGTGCACCGCACTTCCGAAGAACTCGCCGGTGAGTGGCGCGGAAGCCCCCGACTGCGCGTCCTTGAGAAAGTAATGCAGTCGCATAACTCCATACAACGTCGTCTCGTACGTCCACCACTCCTGACCTTGTTTCGTCGTAAAGTGGGCGGTCATCGAGGCCGTAACGGGACCGGCGTACGATCCGCAGTTCTTGTAGAACGAATCCTTTGCGTCATCCGCAGCGCTCGCAACGAGAAAGCCGTTAATATCCGCTGCTGCGGTATTCGACTGCGCGAGTTTTTGAAGCAGGTCGGACGAGACGCGCGAGGTGGCTTGGGCGTCGTTCCCGTTTACTTGGCCAACCATTCCTTTGATCGTATCGAGCATTTCGTCTTGCGATGCATTCGCGGCCGAGCCGACGTCGAGAAGGGCGTTGAGCTTGTCGTAGAGGCGAGCGATCTGTTCGCAATCGTTGCTGCCCTGGGAATTTGCGTTGATCGCATTGGCGCGCTGATACGTTTCGTCCGCTTCTTTGAGCGCAGCTGCAAGTTTCGTTATGGTGACCACCGGCATCATCACGCTCTCCGTGTAGGTTTGAAGGGCTGCAAGGCCGTTTGAGACCGTCAGGGTATCGCTCGCAAATTTCGAAGCCGTAGCCGCAAGCGTCGGCGTCGCGTCGGAGGTGAAGGCGGCCGAGGCGCTCGTGACGTCGCCCTGGACTTTTTGGATTGCAGCGTCCAACTCGGCCTGCGCCTGCGCCTGCGTCTGGCCGCCGGCGGCGCCCGCGCTAGAGCTCGTTTGCGCGATTGCCGGAGTGGAAGCCGCGACGAGCCCGGCGACAAGCGCCGCGACGATCGAACGAGCGAGTCCCATAGAGAGGAGGATGCCTTTTCTTATCATGCCCCGATCGTAAAACGCTGCCGTACCGATCCCGTGCCGCCCCGCACCGTTCGCGGCGATTCTCGACGACGTTCGGCTCTCTAGAGCGCCTGCTCTGAAACGTCCGCGCGGAGGTCCTCGAGGTGGGCGTAGACGCATTCCTCGACGAGCCGCAGCCGGCCGCCGGCGCGTTCGATCAGCGCGAACGCGGCGTTCTCGACGCGCGTCTTCCAGAAATCGTCGAGCGCGCGGTCCCTCAGATCGAGGAGGGCGCAGCGCACGACCGCATCGTGCGTGACGACGAGGGTGGGCTCGCTTCGAGCGATGAGGTCTGACGCGAACGAACGCCAGCGCGCGAGGACCGCAGCGAGCGTTTCGCCGCCGTCGAACGCGACGTGGGCGGGATCGTTGCGCCACATGCGGTAGCGGTCGGGGTCGTTTGCCGCGAGTTCGTCGCGATAGCGGCCCTCCCACGATCCGTGGGCGATTTCGATGAGACGTTCATCGGTCTCGACGCCGAGCCCCAGGCGGTCGGCGCTCATCAGCGCGGTTGCGGTGCAGCGCGAGAGCGGCGATGAAACGACCCGCTCGGGCACGACTTCGCCGCCCTCCCGCCCTTGCGAGAAATGCCGCGCGAGCGCCAGCCCCTGGCGCACGCCGAGCTCCGAAAGCTCCGACTCCAGGCGCCCCTGATAGCGGCCGGTCACGTTCCAGGTCGTCTCTCCGTGACGCGCAAGCCAGATCACGGACGCTTTCCCCGGCTCAGATATCGAGCGCGCGGACGCTCTCGACGCCGCCGATCGCGCGCAAACGGTCGATCGTGGCCGTATCGGTGCGGCGGTCGGTGGCCAGAATCATCAGCGCCGCTCCGCCCGCATCGACGCGCGAAACCTGCATCGTCGAGATGTTGATCGATGCTTCGCCCAAGATCGTACCGACTTTGCCGATCATGCCGGGGACGTCGCGGTGGCGCGTGATCAGCATCGGGCCGCTTGGGATCGCGTCGATCTCGAAACCGTCGATCGCGACGATGCGCGGGCCGCCGAACACGTGCGTGCCGGCGACCCTCGTCGAGCCGCCTTCGATCCGGAGCATCGACGCGAAAGCCGTCGCGCGATCGTCGCCGCGCACCTCGACGCGGACGCCGAGTTCGGCTGCGATCGCACGCGCGTTCACGATCGAGACGCGGCGGTCGGTCGTCACCTGCAAGAGGCCCGACAGAAATGCGGTGGCGACGGGCTCGGGCTCGAGCGGCGCGATCTTGCCTTGCATGATGATCCCGAGCGGCGGCAACGTGGCCTGATCCACGAGCTGCGGGTAGAGTTTCCCCATCCGGTACGCGAGGTCGACAAAGGGGCGCAACAGTTCGGCGTCCGGCCCGTCGGCGATCGGTGCATTGACCGCTGCGGCCGCGGGGCCGCCGAGCAGAACGCTTGCGACGTCGTGCGCCAGTTCGACGGCAATTCGTTCGAGCGCTTCGTAGGTCGAGCCGCCGAGATGCGGCGTCGCGACGACTTTGGGATGGAGGTGCAAGCGCGCACCCGTGCCGCCGGGCGGGGGCGGTTCGTCGGCGACGACGTCGATCGCCGCGCCGGCGATCCGCTCCGCATCGAGCGCTTCGAGCAACGCCTCTTCGTCGATAACGCCGCCACGTGCGCAGTTGATCAGCAGCGCGTGCGGCTGCATCAGGGCGAGTTTCGACGCGTCGATCAGGCCGAGCGTCTGACGCCCGAGCGGCACGTGCAAGGTGACGATGTCGGCGCGCGCGAGCAACTCGTCGAGCGGCACGAGTTCGGCCGAGAACCCTTCCGCGCGCGCGCGCGAGATGAACGGATCCGCCGCCAGCAGATTCATCCCGAACGCGGTGGCCCGGTGCGCGACCGCTCCGCCGATCCGTCCGAGCCCGACGATGCCGAGCGTCTTGCCCGCAAGTTCGGTGCCGATGAACGGCTTGCGTTCCCAGTGACCGGCCCGTACCGACGCGACGGCGCTCGGGGTGTGGCGCACGAGCGAGAGCATCAGCACGAAGGTCTGTTCGGTCGCGGCGAGCGTGTTGGCGCCTGGTGTGTTGAGGACGACGATGCCGGCGTCAGTCGCCGCGGCGACGTCGATCGCGTCGACGCCGACGCCGGCGCGTGCGACGACCGCAAGCTTCGGGCCGAATCCCAGGAGCGTCCGGTCGACCTTCGTCTCGCTGCGAACGATCAAACCGTCGGCGTCGGCGAGCGCCGCGGCGAGCGCGCTCGCCGGTTGGCCGACAACCGAGACGACATCGATTCCCGCGGCGCGCAAGACGTCGATCCCGGTTTCTGAGAACGGCTCGGCGATCACCACGCGAGCGCCGGAGAGGCGGGGTCCGTTCACGAGGCTAATCTCGCGCCTTCGATGCGGCGTGGCACTGATGCAAGCTCTCTTTCCGGCTGGGCGGCTTTTGTCGGTCCGCTGGCATTATACGTGGCCACCTTGTCGCCCGGCGTCGCCTTTTGGGACACCGGCGAGATGGAGACCGTTCCATATCTGCTCGGAATCCCGCACCCGACCGGGTTTCCGCTCTTCGTCCTGGGCGGCTGGCTCTTCAGCCACGTCTTTGCGATCGGCGCCCCGGCCTGGCGCCTTTCGCTCTTTTCCGCGCTCGCGAGCGCGGGCAGCGCGTGGCTGCTCTGGTCGCTCGTGCGCTCGATCACCGGGAGCGCGCTGACCGGGCTTTTTGCCGCGTTCGCATTCGCCGCCGGCGATACGGTTTGGACGCGGGCGGTCCGCGCCGAAGTCCACGATCTTGCGCTTTTCTGCAGCGCGCTCGCGCTGGTCGCAGCCGACCGCGCGGGGCGCACCGGATCCTCACGAGCGCTACTGCTTGCGGCGCTCGCCTGCGGACTGGGCCTCGCGACGCACCCGATCACCGCGTTCGCTGTGCCGTGCGTGCTGATCCTGGCGTGGCCCGCGCTGCGCAAGGCGAGCATCGCCGACGGCGTTCGCGCGCTTGCCGCGGCGCTTGCCCCGCTCGTGCTCTACGCATATTTTCTGCTGCGCAGCGGGTACATCGCAGCGCACCGCCTCGACCCGAACGACGATCTCGGCCTCTCGGGGAGTGCGCTCTTCGACGACGGATCGCCGTCGTCGTGGCCCGCGTTTTGGCGCTACGTTACGGGCGCGGCGTTCCATCCGAGCGCAAGTTTGCCCCGGATCGTCAGCCCCGACGGGTTACGGCGCGCGCTCGCCTTGTGGCACGACGTCGCGTTGCGAGAATTCAGCTTCGACATGCTCGCGCTGGCAGCGATCGGGCTCGTGTATCTTCTCTTGCGCGAACGGCGCCTGGGCGCGGGGCTCGCGCTCGTCCTGGTTGCAAGCGTCGCCTTTGCCGCAAACTATCGCGTCGAGACCGACTCGAACCGCTACGCGCTTCCCGGCTTGTGGACGCTCGTCGCCTGCGCCGCGTTCGGCGCGCATTGGGTCGTTTCGGGCCTCGTCGGGGGTCCGTCGCGCTGGACCGGCCCGCTCGTCGCCGCCATCCTCTTCGTCGCACTGTGGCCGAATGCGCTCGGCGCGTTCGACGACGTGCGCCGGACCAACGCCTACAACGACGCGAGCGCGATCGGCTCGTCAATCGCCGCGCACTCGCCCGACGGCACCCTCTTCATCGCGACGTGGAATTATGCGACGCCGCTGGCATACGACGACTACATCGAGCACTCGTTCGGATCGCGCCGTCTGATTACCGGTTGGCCGCCCGACTACGCCGTCTATTTTCCGCTCTGGCGCGAGCGCTTCAAGCACGTCTACTTCGTCGTTAGCTCGAAGTACGACGTGCACAAGCTCGGTAAGACCGTGTACTTGCAGGGCCGCTGGCAGTTCGGGGAAGTGCGCTGATCGAGCGGCGCGACGCATTCGTGGCGCTGGGTCTTGGTACCGTCGCGCTCGCGGTCTACGTCGCGACCTTGCCGCCGTCGTACGGCGACTGGGACGTTGCCGAGCTTCAGACGGTCGCTGCGATCTTCGGGATCGCGCACCCGCCGGGTTGCCCGGCATTCACCTTGCTCGCTTACGCGTTCGTGCACGTCTTTCCGTTCGGCGAACCCGCGTGGCGCGTCAATCTGCTGTGCTCGCTGTTCGTTGCGGGCTCCGTCGGGCTCTTGTACGCAGTCGCGCGCCGCTTTGCGATCGGACCGGTCACGAGTGCGTTATGCACGCTCGGGTTTGCGTTCTCGTTCGTCGCGTGGCACGGCGCAACGCGCGCCGAAGTGCAGTCGCTCGCGCTCCTGCTGCGCGCGCTCGCGTTGTTTTTCGGGCTGCGCTGGCTGGATCGCGGGACGCCGCGCGATCTGTTTGCGATGGCGCTCTGTACGGGGCTCGCGGGGGCGACGCACGGTATCGCTGCGTTCCTGCTGCCGGCGCTCGCGTTCTTGGTCGTCGGGCGGCCCGGCTGGAACCGTCCGCGCGCGCTCGCGCTGATCGCGGGCGGGATCGCGATCGGTCTCTTGCCGTTTGCCTATTTGCCGCTGCGCAGCGCGTGGATCGACGCGCATCACCTCGAGCCGACGCTGGCCCTCGGGTTGCCGCCCGGCATGCCGCTTTGGAATTATGACGATCCGTCGAACTGGCCGAACTTCGTGCGCCTCGTAACCGGCGCCGACTTCCACGTCGCCGGCGGATTCGCGGGTTTCTTCGATTTTACGCGCTATCCGTATTTCGGGCAGCAGCTCGTCAATCAGATCGCTCACGCGTACGGTTACTTTGGCGCGCTGCTGGCGCTTGGCGGAGCCTGCCTGGTCGTCATATCCCGGCGTCTCGACGGCATCGCGCTCGCCGTGGCGGCACTCATGCCCGTGCCGTACACGGAATCGTACAGCGATCTGCAGGAGTCCGAGCGTTACTACGTGCTCGCGCTGTGGTGTGCGGCGATCCTGATCGGCATCGCGTTCGAGCGGTGTGCGGCGCTCTTTGAGTTACGGCCGCGCAGCATCGGTTGGTACGGGGCCGCGGTCTGTCTGGTCGCGTCGTTCGTCGCATGCGCCCCCGAACGGCTAGACTTTCCGCTCCAGCGGGACGACCGCTTCGGTCCCGATTTCGTGGCCGAGGTTCGCTCGTTTACGCCCGACGACGCAATCGTCGTCGCCGCTTGGGGCTACTCCACGTCGCTCGCCTATGCCGCCTACGTTGAAGGGACGCTCGGGCATCGCACGGTCGTCGTCGGCGGTCCGACCCAATACATCGCGTACGTGCCGCGTTGGATTGGGCACCGCCCCGTCTTCATCGTCGCGTTCGATTCAGATCTGAAGATACCGGGCTGGAACGTGCGGCTGGTGAAGAGCAACTCGTACTATGCGTACCGCCTCACCAAGTGAAACGCGGCTTGCCTGAGAATGCCGCGAGCATGACCCTAGCCCTCCCGCGGCAGCCGCCGTGGCCGTTCGTTCGCGCGTGCCTGTTCGGCCTCGCGGCGATGGTCGCCACGGCGCTGCCGTCGCACATCGCGCCGACCCCCTTCAACAACTACGTGCTGCTGGCGAATGCGTTCCTCCACCATCACGCATGGATTGAGTGGCCGGGCCGCTACATCGATGCGGTCGAATGGAATGGCCGGCGCTACGTCGTCAACGATCCGGTCCCGGCGATTCTTCTTCTGCCGTACGTGGCGTACGCCGGCCTCGAGGCAAATCAGACGCTGCTCTCCGTGATCCTTGCGGGGTTCGCCGCGGCCGCTGCTTGGGGGATTGCAGAAAACTTGGACGTTCCGCTACGGCGGGCCGCCGTCGTCTGCGCGTTTCTGTTCGCCGGGACGGACCTCTGGTGGGGATCGGTCCTTGGCGATGTGTGGTTTCTCGCGCAGACGTCCGCCGTCGCATTCATGCTGCTCTCGCTCTTGGAGCTGAGCGCTCCCAAGCCACGCGGCTGGGTCGTCGCGTTCTTCTACGCGCTTGCGCTGGGATCGCGTTTCACCGTTGTGACGGCGCTCCCCGTGATCGCGTATTTCGTCTATCTCGGCAACCTCGACGCCTATCGTCCGGTCTACGAAAACCGCCTGCGGCGCCTGCTTGGGTTCGGGCTCGTCATGGCGATTTTCGCGGCGCTTTGGATGTTCTACAACGACATCCGCTGGGGCGTCGTCTGGGACAGCGGGCACACGATCTTCTTCCACCAGGACGTCTCCGCGGGCTCACCGTTCGGCTCGCCGTTCGGGCTGCAGCACATTGGGTACCAGCTCAACTCGTTTCTCATCCTGCGCCCGCAGATCTTCGTGTACGACCACCGCCTCTGGATCATCCCGCGCAAGTTCGGAACGGCGCTGACCTGGACGAGCCCGGCGCTGATTTTCGCGCTCTGGGCGCGCGAACCGTACCTCAGCGTCCGGGCGCTGTGGATCGCGACGTTCTTGGCCGCGGCGCCGTCGCTGCTCTATTACGTCAACGGCTACTCGCAGTTCGGGATGCGCCACGCGCTCGATTTCGAGCCGTTCCTCTTCGTGCTGATGCTGTTCGCGGCGCGCCGGAACTTGCCGGCATGGATCTCTTTGCTCGTGCTGTATTCGATCGCAGCGACGGCATACGGGATCTGGTTCTGGCTGCACTTTTATCCCCGCCCCGTGTTGCCGCCGGCGTAGAACGAATGCAATTGAAGCCGAAGGTGAAGGCTCGTGCTCCCGCCCGCGACCCCACGCGGCTCTCCCGCGCCGTCGGGCGGCTCTCCCGCGCCGTCGCGCGGGTGGTCGCATGGTGCCTGCGCGAGCGCGAGCTTATTGTGGTCGTGGCCCTCGCGTATCTCGTGGCGCTCTTCTCTTCACACTTTCGCTCGACGCAATTCAACAACTACGTGCGGCTGGCCGATGCGATCCTCCACGGCCATCTCTGGATCGATTGGCCGGGGCGATGGCTCGACGCAGCCCTCTATCACGGCAGATACTACGTTGTCGACGCGCCCTTTCCGGCGCTCGTGATGCTCCCCTTCGTTCTCCTGTACGGAGATGATGCAAACCAAACCGCCGTCGCGATCGCACTCGCGGCGCTCGCCATCGGCCTAGCCCAGCAGCTGCTCGTGCGCCTTGCCATTCCACGCCCGCAACGACTGCTGCTTCTGCTCTTCCTCTTTGCGGGGACCGACTTATGGTGGTGCGCCGAGCTTGGCGACGTTTGGTTCATCGCGCACGTCTGCACCGTAGCCGCGGTGTTCGGCGCACTGCTCGAACTTACGGGCAAACGGCGCGGCTGGGTCGTCGGCTTGCTCGCGCTCGCGGCATTTTTCTCACGCAATACGGAACTGTTCGGCATCGGTTTCTACGCCTACGCGCTCTACACGGGAGATCTTGCCCGGTTAGCCGCGCGTAACCGCGGTGAGCCTTTCTCCGAGCCGCGCGACCGGCGCAAAACCTTTCGCGCGTTCGGCGCGTGCCTTGCCGCCGGCGCGATCGCGTGGATCGGGTACAACGAAGCGTCGTGGGGAGAGCCTTTCGATATCGGCCACACGCTTTATTTTCATCAGGACGCATACGGCCAAAAAGAAGGCTCGCCGTTCGGCCTCATCTACCTGCCGTATCAGATCTATTCGTTCTTTTTCCGCGCCCCGGTCTTCGTCGAGTGGCTTCAGCAGGCTCAATGGCCGATCCTCAACGTCGATAACAGCGGCGTTGCGCTGACGTTCACGAGCCCGGCGCTGATTCTCGCGTTTCTGGCGAAGCAGCCGGCGCGGCTGGTGACGGCGCTGTGGTTGACGGCGGCCGCCGTGGCGCTGCCGGATTTTCTCTACTACCTCAACGGCTGGTACCAGTTCGGGATGCGACACGCGCTCGATTTCGAGCCCTATTTGTTCGTGCTCATGGCGCTGGGGGTTCGCGAGAAAATGCCGCGCTGGGGCGCCATCCTGTGCGTCTATTCGGCCCTCGCCGGCGCCTGGGGCGTTTGGTGGTGGAACATGGCGATGCGGACCGGCAGCTGAGCGCCGGGCTTGCGACTCACGCGAGCGGCAAGATCTGCCGAAGTTGGTCGTGTACGATGGCCCATTTGACGAGCTCACCGCGGCCGGCGCCCGACCACCTGGCGGCCCTGGACGGCATGCGCGGCATCGCTATCGGGCTCGTCGTATGGTACCACGTCTGGCTGATCTCGTGGCTCGGTGCCGACGTGACGGTCTTGGGCAAGACGTACAACTTCAACGTCTTTCCGGAGAGCGGCTTTGCCGGCGTCGACCTGTTCTTTTTCATTAGCGGTTTCTGCCTGTTCTATCCCTACGCGCAGACGCTGTTCGACGGACGGCCGCGACAATCGGTGCTGACGTTCGCCTACCGGCGCATCCTCAAGATCGTTCCCTCGTATTACTTGGCGATCGTGCTGATGATCGCGCTCGGCTTCGCGCACTTCGACTCGCGGAGCGATGAAGTGAAGCAGGTCCTCGCGCACGTGTTCTTCGTGCACGGGCTTTGGGCCGACACGTGGGGCGGAATTCAAGGCGTCTTTTGGTCGCTCGGGGTCGAGGTGCAGTTCTACGTGCTGTTCCCGGTCCTGTGCTGGGTTGCGATGCGCTGGCCGGCTGCGCTTTTCCCCGTGCTGGTCGTCGCGGCAAATCTCTACCGCTTCGCGGTGGTCCACCACTACAACGCGGGCCAAGAACTCGACTCGTTGCCCGGCACGATCGACCTGTTCGCCGGCGGCATGTTCACGGCGTGGGCGTTTCGCGCCGTGTCGACGCGCTATCCGGGGCTCGCCCGGAACCGGGTGCTTTGGACGGCAGTCGCCTTCGTGGCGTTCGCCGGCCTGTACGTCGCGCTTCGACAATCGTTCGAGCACCGCGGCGAAGCCGGATGGAACGACGCATGGAAACTGTACACGCGGCCCGAGGTTGCGCTCGCGTTCGTGCCGGCGACGCTCGGCTCGCTGCTTGCATTTCCGGCCTGGCAGCGCGTGCTCGCGAATCCGTTCTTCGTGTTCTTGTCGTTCGTATCGTACAATCTCTACTTGTGGCACCAGGCCTTGGCCTGGATGTTGCGCGATGCGCGGATGCCGCCGTGGGCCGGCTCCCAGCCGCAGTCCGACCCGCACTGGGCTTTGCCGTACACGCTCGTCGCGATGACGTTTGCGATCCTCGTCGCATGGCTGCTCACCATCCTTGTCGAGCAGCCATTCCTGCGGAAGCGCCCGTTCCAGTCGTTCTTCACCGGCGAGCGCCCGCGCCCGCAGAAGGACGCGGCGGCCGGAGCCCGGGCAGCGTAAAGCGAACGACGGCGGTCGATGAAGCGCTCGGAATTCCTCGAGTTCGCGGCGACCGCGATCATTGCCGGCGCAGCGCTGCTCGGACTTTCCCGCTTCGATTCGAGCGTCTATAACAACTACGTTCTGCTCGCTGCGGCGTTTCTGCGCGGGCACGTCTGGATCGTGTGGCCCGGCACCTACATCGATGCGCTCCTGTATCAGGGCCAGCACTATGTGATCGAAGGCCCGGTGCCGGCGCTCTTGCTCGTCCCCGTCGTCGCGCTTTTCGGCGTCCATACCAATCAGACGGCGTTTGCCTGCGTCACCGCCGCAATTGCGATCGCCGCCGCTTGGACGGTCGCGCGGCGACTCGATGCGGACCTCGCAATCGCGACCTGGACGACCGCCTTCTTCGCGCTCGGCACGTCGCTTGCGTGGTGCGCGATGTACGGCGCGGTCTGGTACGTCGCCCACACCGTCGCCATGATGTTCGCAACGCTAGCCGTCGCGGAACTGCTCGGGCGCCGGCGCGCGTGGCTCGTGACGTTGCTCCTCGTTCTCGCCGCGGGAGCGCGGTTCACGCTGATTCTCGCCGTGCCGCCGATCGTCGCGTATCTTTTTTGGACGTTGCCGCGCGCACGAAGGCTTGCAGCGCTCGGAGCGCTTGCGTGCGTGGTCGTGCCGGCGGCCGCACTTTACGTCGCCTACAACTACGCACGCTGGGGACGACCGACGGACATCGGCTACGTAGCCTGGTATCATACGGACGCGATCGGCGAGTCGAGCGGCTCGCCGTTCCGCTTGGAATACTTCACCTACGAACTGCAATCGTTTTTCGGAACGCTGCCGGCGATCGTCCACACGTTTCCCTGGGTGCAGCCCGGCTACGGCGACGTGTCGATCGAAGTGACGAGCCCCGCGCTCGTCCTCGCAGCCTTCGCCCGCGGCAACCGCGGCCTTATCGCGACCTTGTGGGTGGCGGCGGTCTTCGTCGCCGTGCCGTCCTTCTTATATTACGCCGACGGGGGCGCACAGTGGGGCATGCGCCATGCCCTCGACTTCGTTCCGTTTCTCTTCCCGCTGATCGTACTCGGCACGTTCCGCGTCCCGCGCGCCGTCACATACGCGCTCTGCGCCGTCTCGATCCTAATCGGTGGCTGGGGCCTGTGGTACTGGCGCACGTTCTACGATCACTTCTTAGTCCACTAAGCGCCCGTCGCTCGCTGAAACCGTGTCACCCTGAGCGGAGCGNNCGCGCAGTCGAAGGGCCAACGGGGCAAGGCGATTATCACGTCGGCGCTTCGACAAGCTCAGACAATGGCTCGAGCATGCTTGCGATGACGGCCTTGCCTTCCTTGGTCTCGGCGCCGATCGTTAAGGTGATCGCAGGGCCGTCTCGCAGCAACTCGAGCTTCATCCAATCGCAGCAGCGCTTCTCGGCTGCAACCAGCCGAAGAAAGCGCGAATATGTTCGCTCGTCGCCGCGAAGCGTCAAGACATATCCGTCCGCGCGTTCCGCAACGTCGCTCACGGCCCCCTTCAGTGCCGCCCGCCAGCGGGCGCCTCTCCGCATTCGTCCGCGCGTTGTCAGCGTGCAAACGATGGGCACAGGGTTCAGTCGTCCCGCTTTCATAATGCCCAGCGTAGGGGTTGAAGTAGGCTTTAAGTCAAGGGGGTAGATGTGACGATCGGCAACCTTTCCAAAGCCTCAGGCGTTGCGGCTTCCGCCATACGCTATTACGAGGCCGCCGGTATTCTGCCGGTGCCGCGCCGTACGGGTGGCGTGCGCGACTACGACGCCGGCGCCGTTCATCGAATTAAATTGCTGCGCTTTTACCGGAGTGGCGGCATGTCGGTTCGGAGCCTCGCTGCTGCGGATCGCCGAGCCGCAGTCGAACGGCGCATCGCGGAAATCGACGAAGGCATCGCACGAGCGCGCGTCATGAAGAAACGGCTCGAGCGGTCCTTGGCGTGTGAATGCCACGGCGATTTGGAAAAATGCCCGCTCATCGCACAGCCCAGCTCGCCGTCCATTCGTTGAGTGGCAGTGCGTGCGTACAACGGTAGCTGCTCGGCGGGCGGCGGATGACGGCGGCTTGCTGTTGATCCCGGTAACGGTCAACGGGCAAGGTCCGTTCTTGTTCGTTCTGGACACCGGCGCAACGCGAACGATGCTCGACCGGGGTCTTGCTGACCGACTGCAACTGCAATCGGAGGGGCACCGCCCGGGGCAGGGAACCGGCGGCATCATTGATGCCCACTTGACCACACTGCGCGGTGTTGACGTCGGCGAAGCGCATCGCGACTCGCTCGAGGCCGGTATCCTTGATTGGGGAGCGTTGCACCAGCATGTGCCCGACAGCGTTGGATCTCTCGGCGTTGACTTCTTACGAAAATATACGATGACGATCGATTATGCGCGTAGCGCAGTCACACTAACAAACGAAGTTCAGCCGGATGACGACGGTGAGAGTCTCGCGTTCGAAATGGCTCCGCCGCCCTTCACGGAAGCCGAGATTGACGGACATGGGCCGTTTCAATTTGTCATTGACACGGGGGCGGACGTAAACATACTGGATCCCGGAATCGCCGTGAAATTGAACTTACCGATGTACCCGGCTGAGGATCAGTGGGGTGCCGGCGGCAGTGGCACGATGCGAGCGCAGAGGGCCGACTTGAAATCCTTGACTGTAGGCCCCTACACCCGACACGGGGGCTCGGTCACGCTCATTGACGTCTTTGGGCCGCTGCGGGCATCCGCCGGACGGGACTTTGTGGGGATCTTGAGCTACCCGTTTTTCGGCAACCGCAGCGTGACGTTCGATTTCCCGAATTCGCGCCTGTGCATACGGCCCGGCGCCTAAGGTTCGGCGGCCGGGTTTACGGGAAAGGCGCGAAGAGTGAGTGCCACCAAGCAAGCGCCGCTGACCACGTATGCCAAGAAGCGGGATTTTGCGAAGACCCCCGAGCCTTCGGACGCGCCCGCGAAGACCAAACCCAGCAGCGGGAAACGGCAGCGCTTCGTCGTGCAGATGCACCGCGCAAGCCGCCTGCACTACGATTTCCGGCTCGAAGACGAAGGCGTCCTCAAGTCGTGGGCCGTTCCGAAGGGCCCCTCCTTCGACACCAAAGAGAAGCGGCTCGCGATGATGGTCGAAGATCATCCGCTCGACTACCGCGATTTCGAGGGCATCATCCCGAAGGGGAACTACGGCGCGGGTGAAGTGGTCGTCTGGGACCGCGGGACCTACCGGCTCGTCGAAGGCACGAGCACGACCGAGCAGATCAAGAAGGGCGCGCTCAAGTTCGAGCTGTTCGGCAAGAAATTGCACGGCACGTTCGCGCTCGTGCACATCAAGGGCCGCGGCGGCGAAGAGAACGCGTGGCTGCTGATCAAGGAGCGCGACGACGCGGTCGATCCCGCTTGGCGAATCGAAGATCATCCCGAGTCCGTCAAGAGCGGGAAGACGCTCGCCGACTTCGCAAAGGATCCGCGCGCGCCGCACTGGGACTCGTCGCGGCCCGCAGCGCCGAAGAGCGCGAAGCCGGTGCTGAGCGGGCGGCGCGAGAAGATGCCCGCGGTCGAATCGCCGATGCTCGCGACGTCCGTTGACGCACCCTTCGACGATCCCAAGTGGCTTTTCGAGGTGAAGTGGGACGGCTACCGCGCGCTCGCGCGAATCGATGAGGACGGCGACGTTGCGCTCGTGTCGCGCAACGCGCAAGATTTTACGCCGAAGTTTCCGGAGCTCGCGAAGCTCGCCGATGCATTCTCGGAGCGGCCGCTTCTCGTCGACGGCGAGATCGTCGTGCTCGATGCCCAGGGGCGTCCGTCGTTCGGCGCGCTGCAAGAGCGGCTCGACCGCTTCGGCCGCACGCAGGCCGGCAAACACCAGGCCACGTTCGTCGTCTTCGATCTGCTCTACGGCAACGGCCGCGATCTGCGCGGCGAGCCGCTCGAACGGCGCAAGGCCGCGCTCGAAGCGCTGTTAACCGGCCAGGGACCCGTCATGCTCAGCAAGCACGTGATCGGCGACGGGAAGAAACTGTTCGAACTCGCGCGCTCGCAAGGTCTCGAGGGCATCGTCGGAAAGCTCCGCGATTCGAAGTACGTGACCCGGCGCAGCCGCGACTGGGTGAAGATCAAGACGCAGCTTCGGCAGGAGACCGTCGTCGGCGGCTGGACCGAAGGCCGGCGCAGTCGCAAACATTTTGGCGCGTTGCTCGTGGGCGTGTACGACGGCGGAGAATTGCGCTACGCCGGCTCGGTCGGCACGGGCTTCGACGACAAGCTGCTCGCGGGGATCGCAGCGAAACTCGCGCCGCTCGAGCGCAAGACTTCCCCCTTTGCAAATCCCCCGAAGACCGATACGAAGGCGCACTGGGTCAAGCCGGAGCTCGTCGCGGAGGTCGCGTTCCGTGAATGGACGCGCGACCACCTGATGCGCCATCCCGTGTTCGTCGGGCTGCGTTACGATAAGCAGCCCGAAGACGTTCACTGATGGCGCGCACGACCCAAACGCTCGAGGTGGGCGGTCGCGCGCTCACGATCTCGAACAGCGACAAGATCCTGTGGCCCGAGGACCGCTACACGAAAGGCGATCTGATCGCGTACTATCGCGCGGCCGCGCCGTACATGTTGCCGGAGCTCGCGGACCGGCCCCTGACGTTGCAGCGCTATCCCGACGGCATCGACGGCCCATCGTTCTTCGAGAAAAACGCGCCGAAGTTTCTGCCCGAGTGGGTCCCGACGGTCACCGTCGACAGCGAGTTCGGGCGGCACGGCACGGTTCGCTTCATCCTCTGCAACGACGAAGCGACGCTCGTCTGGGTCGCGAACCTCGCGGCGATCGTCCTGCACGTCTGGACCTCGCGCGCAGGATCGCTCGATCAGCCGGACTTCGTCTTCTTCGATCTCGACCCGGGGGCGGGTTGTACGCTCGCAACGCTCGCCAAAGTCGCGCTCGGGCTGCGTGAGACGCTCGGCGAAATCGGCCTCGTCGCGGTTGTGAAATCGTCGGGCGGCTCGGGGCTGCACGTCGCGATCCCGCTCGCCCCGCGCTACACGTACGAGGTCTGCAAGGGGTTCGCCGAACTCGTCGCCCGGACGCTGGGCGGGCGCCTTCCGGAGCTCACCACGCTCCAGCGAATGCCGGCGAAACGCCCCGCGGGGACCGTTTACCTCGACTACGTCCAGGTCGGGCGCGGGAAGACCCTGGTCGCCCCATTCAGCCCGCGCGCCCGTGCCAAGGCCCCCGTCTCGATGCCCTTGGCCTGGTCCGAGATCGAGGCCATGAGCCGCAAGCGGGCTAAGACCACCGAGGGAGAGTTCGAGCGCTTCACCTTGAAGAACGCTCCCCCGCTCTTTGCGGAGCGGGCGGCGTTATGGAGCGGGTCGAGCTGGAAAGAACAAAAACTCGAGCCCGCGCTCAAGAAGGCCCGGCAGGCCTGGAAGTAGCCGATTCAAGCGAGGTAAGCACGACAACATGGCGCACGCGATCTGGACCGGGGCCATAAATTTCGGTCTCGTTACGATACCCGTCAAGCTGCAAACGGCGATTCGCACGAACGATTTGCGCTTCAACTTCTTGCATAAGAAGGACGAGGGCCGGATCAACAACGTGCGCCGGTGTTCGATCGACGGCGAAGACGTGCCGTACGATGAGATCGTTCGAGGCTACGAATATGAGAAGGGTCAGTACGTCATCCTGAGCGACGAGGATTTCAAGAGCGTCAACCCGGAGGCGACGCAATCGGTCGACATCGTCCAGTTCGTCGATCTGGGCGAAATCAACCCGATGTATTTCGACAAGCCATACTATCTCGAACCGGAGAAGCGCGGCCGGCATGCGTACGCGCTGCTGCGCGAGGCGCTGAAAGATTCGGGGAAGGTCGGGATCGCGAAAGTCGTGATCCGCTCGCGCGAGCATCTCGCCGCCCTCAAACCCAACGGTGACGCGCTCGTGCTCGAGCTGATGCATTTCGCCGACGAGATCGTCGAGCAGTCGTCACTCGATTTCCCGGCGGCCGAGAAGCCGCACGAGAACGAGATGAAAGTCGCGAAAATGCTGATCGACACGATGACCGAGGCCTTCAACGCCGAGCGCTTCACCGACACCTATCGCGAACAAGTTTTAGCGATGATCGAAGCGCGCGCCGCCGGGAAGCAGACCGAAGTTGCGCCGGCCAAAGCGCCGCGCCGCGACAACGTCGTCAATTTGATGGACGTGCTGCAAAAGAGCCTCGAGGCGTCCAAGAAAGAACGCGGCACGGGTGCGCAGGCGAACGGAAAAGCGAGTTCGGAGAAGCCGAAGAAAACCGCGAAGCGGAAAAAATCGGCGGCCTAGGCCGCACGCTCGGCGGCAACCTTGCGCCGCTGCGCCGCGATCCCTAAGACGAGCGCGACGAACGCAAAGAACGCGGACGTCGCGCCGGTCCAGGCCGGGCCGTAGTAGGCCAGGACCGCGGTTGAGATCGGCGGCATGATGATTCCGGCAAGTGCTTCGAGCGAGGAGCCGACGCCGAGGACCGTGCCGCGGAGACTGTCCGGCGCGGCGTCGGTAAGCAGGGTCGCAAGCGTCGCATTCGTCATCGAGAGCGCGAAGGCGAATAGCAGCTGGGTGCCGAGCAGGGCCGGCACGGTGTGCATGAACGGTATCGCAATGAAGAAGATGCAGGCCGCCGCAAAGCCAACGTTCGAGGCGGCGCGCACGCCGATCCGTTCGGCGAGCCGGCCGACGACGCCGAGTTGGAAGACGACGCTCATCACGCCGAAGGAGGCGAAGAAATAGCTCGTCTCCGTCGGCCCAAAGCCGGCGACCGCGGCGAGAACGAGCGCGAACACCGCGAAGAACGAGTAGAGCGCAAGCGAGTACGCGAGCTTCTGCACGAGCACGGGTGAGACGCGCGCGTCGGTGAGATAGCGCACGATGTCGCCGAACGAAGCCGCCTGAGCCGTCTCGCCGTGTTGCGCCACGTCCTCCGGCAGAAAGAAGATCGTCACGAGCAGCGTGATGACTTGCAGCGCCGCCGCGAGCAAGAACGGCATGCGGTAGCCATAATGTGCGAGCAAGAGGCCGCCGGCAACGGGCCCGAGTACGAGCCCCGACGAAAACGATGCGCCGACGTAGGCGAACGCGCGGGCGCGCTGCGCGGGCTCGACGCGATCCGCGACGTACGCCTGCGTGACGCTGATGTTTCCCCCGGAGATACCCTCGACGATCCGCGCGACGAAGACCCAGAAGAGCGTCGGCGCAAACGCGAGGCCCGCCCAGCCGAAGGTCGCGCCGATCTGCGAGATGATGAGCACGCGCTTGCGCCCGATCCGGTCGCTAACGTTTCCCCACAGCGGCCCCGCAAGGAATTGACAAAGAGCGAACGTTCCGAACAGCAGTCCGACTGCGATTGTCGGAGCACCGAAGTGCTTCACGTAGTACGGCAAGATCGGGATCAGAATGCTGAAACCGAGAATGTCGATGAAGGTTATGCCGAGGATCGGCAGCAGTCGCGCGAACACCGACGGCTACGATTGCGAGCCGCGGTCGATCACCCCTTCGTCGAGAAGCTAACTAACTGGCTAGGGAAGCGGTGAGATACGAGCCGCGCTCGAGCTCTTCGACGATCGTCGGCGCGACCGGTTTCCAGTGAAGATCCGCTTTCGCGCGCTCGGAGGATACGAGTTGATCGAGCGCGAGGCAATCGCCGAACAGCCCCATGATTTCTTGCGGTACGCTCCGGGTTGCGCCACCCGACCCCGCACCGCGGCTTGCGGCTTCGGCGATCGCGCGCAATTGCGGGCGATCGTCGTTGACGGCGTTGTAGGCACGTCCGGGCAGCCCGCGCTCGACGGCGAGCGCGACCAGCGCTCCGAGATCCGTGACGTCGATCGTCGCCCAATGATTGGTTCCGTCACCGAGGACCGTCGCCGCGCCGCGTTCGCGCGCGGACTGCACGAACATCGTCGCGATTCCGCCGCCGCGGCCGTACACGATTCCCGGCCGGATCACGAGGCCGCGGATGCCGACCTTCGTCATTTCCATCGTGAGGTGTTCGTGCTCGAGCCGGCGCAGGACGAGTGGGGGCGGATTGAGCGGTGAGTTCTCGGTCACCGGCGTCTGCCCGGTCGTACCGTAGACCCAGGCGCCGCTAATATAGACGAACGTCTTTTCGCTTCCCGCCATCCCTTTGCGGATCGCGCGCAGCGCATTCGCACCGACGCTCCAGTTGTCCGCGTCGGTGATGTTCGCGGCATATACGACGGCGTCGGCATCTTGCACGGAGGCGACCAGCGTCTGCGGCTTCGCCAGGTCGGCCTCGACGACGGCGGTCCCGCGAGCCTGCAACTTCTGGCGGGCCGCGTCGCTGCGGGCGACGCCGAACGTGCGATGCCCCCGGGCTGCTAAGGCTTCGTCGATGGCGCTGCCGAGATAGCCCGTGGCTCCAATGATAAGGACGTTCACTCCTTAGTGTTCGGTTTTTTCGACGTTCCGAATGAGTGATTTTCGCCACGCCGGATTGGCAGGGATAGCAAAATTCGACCCGACGGGTGTGTCGCTAAGCCGCGCGTAAAGGCGTCGCATGAAGGTCGATTTACGTGGCACGACGGCGCTGGTAAGCGGCGGTTCGCGCGGGATCGGCGCCGCGATCGTTCGCGCACTGCACGAAGCCGGAGCGACCGTCCACTTCACCTATGCTTCCGCGCACGATGCGGCCGAAGGGCTTCGTGATGCGCTCGGAGGCGAGCGGATTGCGTGCGAGCGCTGCGACAGCGGCGATCCGAGCGCGCTCGAAACGTTGGTCGGGCGCTGCGTCGCGCGCTACGGGCGCATCGACTGCCTGGTCAACAACGCCGCGATTTACGTGGAAAACCCGTTCGAGGGTAACGATTACGCCGCGTGGTGCGCGCGCCGCGAGCGAACCTTCGCCGTCAACGTCTTCGGCGCCGCGGATTTAACCTGGCTTGTGATGCGGTCGATGCGTGCCGCCGCGCCGAGCGCGGCCGGCATCCGCGGCCGGATCGTCAACATCACTTCGCGGGCCGTCCACCGCGGCGAGCTGACCTTCCCCGACTACGGCGCGAGCAAAGCGGCCCTTGCGAACCTGACAAAATCGATCGCGCGCTCCGGCGCGGCCCACGGCATCGTCGCTTTCTCGGTCGCGCCCGGTTTCATCGAGACCGATATGGCGGCGGAGGCGATCGCCGCGTACGGTGACGCAATCCGCGCCGAGATCCCGTCCGGCCGCATCGGCACGCCGGCGGACGTCGCAAACCTCGTAACATTCCTCGCATCCGGCCTCGCCGACTACGCAACCGGCACAACGATCGACATCAACGGCGCCTCGTACGTGCGCTGACCGCCTAGGCTGCCCTGAAGCCGTAATCCGTGATCTTGTATTGTGCGAAGCGCCGAATGCATATCACGTCAAGGGGAGCGCCCGAAGGCATGTCATGCTGAGCGAAGCGCCGCAAGGCGCGTAGTCGAAGCGCCG
>PMHP01000053.1 GCA_003158195.1 Vulcanimicrobiota bacterium
TGTCGAAGCGCCGCCGGAGTCGCCGCGACGGTGGTCCTTCGACTTCGGGCCTACGGCCCTACGCTCAGGATGACAAATTGAGTTCTTCTCGGCTACGGGACCATGTGGTAGTCGCTTGGGTCTTGCGGCGGCGTTTTGACGGTGTAGAGACGGAACGGGCCGCCGGTGAACCCACCGTGTGCCGTGTTCGGCGGAACGACGACGAACATTCCCGGCGCGAGTGAGATCTGCTTGTCGCCGAGCCACTCCGTTCCGGTTCCCGCTAAAACGAACTGAACCTCGGTGGTCCCAGCGTGCGTGTGCTTCGGCGCGGTACCGACCGATAGCGCGAACACCGAGGAATCGACTTGTGCCAGCGTCTTCGTGCGGATGTTCGGAAGCGCGGGGTTGGGGGGCGGAAAATCGGCCGGGTCCAGGGCATTAAGATCGATCGACGTTGCGACCACGGGGGCCGCCGCTGCCTGCGCCGTCTGGGGCAACCGTGAAACGAACGCGCCGGCCCCAAACGCTAGCGCGAGCATGGCGAATGTACGAATGTGTTTCATCCAACTCAGCTTCGCAAGGCGTTTGAAGCGCCCTGTTCGGGCCGAACGCCGTTTAGACGCCGCCGAACGTGACGATGGCTTTGACGACCTCGGCACCCGCCATCGCGGCGAAAGCCTCGGCCACCGCGGGGAACGCGAACTCGGTTGCCTCCAAGCGTTGGGCGGTGACGATTCCACGCTCGATCGCACGAAACGATTCTCGCGTGTCATCCGGACCGCATGAATACGACGCGACGAGACGCAGGTCGCGAAAGTATGCCGGGCTCTGGTCGAACGCGAAACGCTCGTCGGGCGCAATCGGGGTAAACATGATGACCGTGCCGTCGGAACGCACGGCCTCGACCGCGTGGGCCAACGCCGCAACTTTTCCCGGCCCGCAGATGACCGCGTCGGCGAACTGCCCGTTCGTTACGGCGCGCAGTTCTTCGAGCGCGTTGGCCGCAGAGACGATGGCCGTCGCGCCCAAACGCCGCGCGAGCCCGAGCCGGCGCTCGTTGAAATCGCTCGCGATCACCGTCGCGCCAAGCGCGGAGCCGAGCGCCACGTGCATGAGACCCGTCGCGCCCGCGCCGATGACGTAGAGGATCCGGTTGCGCAGCGGCCGGTCGGCGGACAGCGTGACCGGAACGACGCCCGCACGCAACTCGAACGGAAACGCGCGGCGCAGCGATTTGACGACGCAGGCCAGCGGCTCGATGAGCGACCCGTCCGCAAACGACAGCGAGGGGGGGATCGCGATCGTGTCCCCGAGGTTGGCCCGCGGGATGCGCACGTATTCGGCCATGCCGCCCGGATCGAGAAAGGTCGCGCGCCAGGTCGCGCAGTGCACGTAGCGACCGGCCGCGCACGCATCGCAGCGCAGACACGGCACGTGATGATGCGGGAAGAGCCGCTCGCCAAGCTGCGGCCCGCGGCCGGCGTCGCCGCCGTTGCCGAGCGCGACGACGGTTCCGGCCGGCTCGTGGCCGAAAACGAACGGAGCCTTCTTCAACACGTACCACGGCATCATGTCGCTGCCGCACACGCCGCAAGCGGCCATTCGCAGCAGCACGTCGCCCGCTTCGAGCGCGGGCACGGGGCGCTCTTCGATGCGGATGTCGTCGACCGCATACATCACGGCGACCCGCATCGTGCGCGGCACGTGTTCGCTCGCCGTCACGGGATGATCGCGAACTTCAGGTTGATGCCGCGGTCCTCGTCAAGCTGGGTGAATGCGTCGACGAGGCCGTCGAGCGGGAACCGCTCGCTGATGAGCGGCACGACGTCGATCGCGCCGTCCACGAGCAGCTCGTACGCCGCGCGGACGTCGCGTGGTGCGAAGTGAAAGGGACTGAGAACCTTCACTTCGTCGTAGTGCAACCGGGCGGCATTGAATGCGACGCGCGTTCCACCGGGCAGGCCGCCGAACAGCACGACGGTTCCGCCGCGGCGCACGTAACCCGGCGCGGCCTCCCAAACATCGAGCGTCCCGGTCGTTTCGACGACGGCGTCCGCACCGCGGTCCCCGGTTCGCTCGCGGATCGCAGCAACCGGGTCGCACTCGCGCGCGTTGACGACGCTGTTGACGCCGAGCGATCGCGCGAGCTCGAGCCGCGCCGCCCGCCGGCCAACCAAGATCGGCCGCGCGCCGTGCGCGATCGCGACGAGCGCGTGCAATATCCCAAAGCCGCCATCGCCGACGATCACGATCACGTCCCCGCGCTCCGGCGCCAGCACGCGCAGCGAATGCACCACGCACGAGAGCGGTTCGAGAAACGCTGCAGCATCGTACGAGAGCCCTTCGGGCTTGCGAAACGCGTTGCAAGCGACGATGTGCGGCGGGACCGCGATGTACTCCGCGTACGCCCCGAAGATCATCGTCGACGCCAGGCGCTCGCACAGCTCTTCCTGGCCGCGCCGGCACCAGAAGCACGTGCCGTCCGGTGCCGACTGCACGAGCATGATCGGATCGCCGATCGCAAACGCCGTCACGCCCGCGCCGAGAGCGGCAACGTCGCCGGAAAATTCGTGACCGAAACGCGTCGGCATCGGCATCAGCGAATGGCCGCGGCGAAACGCTTTGAGATCCGTGCCGTCGGTCAGCGCGACCCGGATGCGCACGACGAGGCCGCCTGCTTCCGGCTGCGGCGCATCGACGTCGCGCAGCTCGACGCGTCGCGGCTCGACGAGGTACCCGGCGCGCATGCTCAGCTGTGCGTGATCAGCGCGCGCAGCGCATCGGCGAATGGAAGCGGCAAAGGTGTCGGCTCGCGCGATTTGTTGATGCACGCGGCGACGAGCTTCGCTTCGGCGAGCAGCGCCTCGTCCGATTTGCGGTAGATTGCGAGCTTTAGCCGCACCGAATGCACGCCGACGCCGCTGACCCGCGGGCGCAAAACCAACTCGTCGTCGAGCAGGGCGGGCTTGAAGAAGTCGAATTCGACGTGAACGCGCGAGAGCAGCACGCCCGCGTCGTCGAGCGATCGGTACGTGAAGCCGAGCGAGCGGAAGAACTCGCTCTCGGCGACGTCGATGAAGCGCGCGTAAGCGCCGAAATAAATGATCCCCGCCCGATCGACGTCGCCCCAGCGTACCCGATCCACGACCTCGAACCCGCCCACCGCGAACGGCGGGGCAGTCGTCCGCTCAATTTTCATAGGACGTAGACTCTTCTTCGCCGGCCGGGTCGCCCCCACGCGCGTACGCCGCGGCGGCCCCGAGCGCGTATCGGGCGACCGGATCGATCTCGAGATTGACCGCGTCGCCCGGGCCTTTCGTGCCGAACGTCGTGCGCGCGGAGGTCTCAGGGATCAGTGCGATTTCGAAGCGTCCGCCGCGGACCGCGGCCACGGTGAGGCTGACGCCGTCGAGCGCGACGTAGCCCTTCTCGATGATGAAACGCCCCAGACCCGGCGGGGTCTCGAGGATTAGCCGGTGCCCCTGACCTTCGGGCTCCTTGGAAATGATGCGCGTCGTCGCATCGACGTGACCGTAGACCAGGTGGCCGCCAAGCCGGTCGCCGAGCCGCAGCGACAGCTCGACGTTGACCGGGGAACCGGGCTCGAGCGCGCCGAGCGCGCTGCGCTCGAGCGTCTCGGGCACGACGTCGAACGAGAACGAGCTTGCGTCGCGCGCGACCACCGTCAGGCACACGCCGCCGATCGCAACCGAATCCTTCGGTGCGACGCCCTCGGCAATCGCGCCCGCGGCTTCAATTCTTAGGCGGACGCCGCCGCGCGGATCGTTCTCGCGAGAAACGACCGTTCCAAGGTGCGCGATCAGTCCGCCGAACACGCGTTTCCTTCCATACGTCTCGCGGAAATCAATACGTCGGGCCCGAGTCGCTCGACGCGGTCGAAATGCAGCGTTTGCGCGACGTTCGTCCCGAGCGCCGCGATTGCATCCGGGCCGTGCAAGAGCGCCGGAGCGAGCAGCCAATCGATGCGGTCGACGAAGCCCCGCTCGACCAGCCGTCCCGCTAAGGTCGGGCCACCTTCGCACAGCACGCTCGCAATCTCGCGATCGCGCAGCGCATCGAGCGCGCGTTCGAGGTCGAGCGCCGTGTCGGCGTCTGCGCCGACGTAAATGACGTCCGCGCACGCTTCGAGCGCGGCGAACTCCGCGCGCAGGCCGGCCGGCGCGAGCACGACCGTCGGCGCATAACCCTCGAGCGGCGCAAAGATCGCGCTCTCGAGCGGCACCGCGGCGTGCTCGCAGGCAACCACCCGGACGTACGGCTTATGCCGCGCGTGCGGCGGCCGAACGGAGAGTTGTGGATTGTCGATTCGGACGGTTCCGGCGCCGACGAGCACGGCATCGTGCGCTGCGCGCAATTCGCGAACGTACTCGCGCGCCTCCGCGCCGGTCAGCCAGTGACGTTCGCCCGGCCGCGGCGCGACGTAACCGTCGAGCGACGTCGCGAGTTTGAGCCGCAGATACGGGCGTTTGCGTCCGACGGAGCGGCTGAAATCTTCGATGAGCCGGCGCGACCAGGCATCGTCCGCAAGAGCGACGGCGACGCCTCCATCGCGTAAGCGCGCGATCCCGCCGGTCGCCTTCGCGTTCGGATCCGCCGTCCCGACGACGACCCGCGCGATCCCCGCCCCCAGAATCGCTTGCGAGCACGGCGGGGTGAGGCCTTGGTGATCGCACGGCTCGAGCGTGACGTAGAGGGTCGCGCCGCGAACGTCGCTGCCGCGTTCGGCCGCATCGCGCAGCGCTTCGGCCTCGGCGTGGGGCTCACCACGCATTCGATGAAAACCCTCGCCAAGCGTCACCGCGCCGAGCGCGAGAACCGCGCCGACGACGGGATTCGGCGACGTGCTTCCCCGCCCGCGTTCCGCGAGCTCGCAGGCGCGCCGCAGGTAGACGCGATCGAGCGCCGAGAGCAATCGGTTCCTCCTTTAAGCGAACGCCAGCACGACTGCTTCGCGCACGAAGGCGCCACACTCTTGCAATGCCGCAGCGCAGTCCAGAAGCGTGGATCCGGTCGTCACAACGTCGTCGACCAGCACGATCCGGACGCCGGCTACGAGTTCCGGCGCAACGCAGGCAAAATGGCCCCGCGCGTGCAGCCGTTCGATGCGCGAGCGGCCGCGCTGAGCATCGCTGTCGCGGCGCCGCAGCGCGAGCAGGACGGGGCGGTTGGCGCGCGACCCGAGCTGTTGCGCAAGTCGCGCGCCCTGGTCGAAGCCCCGTTCGCGCAGCCGCTTCGTTGCCGTCGGGACCGGGACGAGAACCGCTTCGGCCCCAAGATCTGCTGCGACGCGTTCGGCGAGCAGTGCCGCGAGCACGTTTCCGGCATCGCGGCGGCCGCGCTTATAGGCGAGGATCGCGGTCCGCAGCGCGCCGTCGTAGCGCCCGGCGGCCCGAACGTCGAGCCATCCGATTTGAAGCCGCGCGGCTGCACCGGCCGGTGGCGTGCACGCCGCACACAACACCGCACCGGCACAACCGCACCCGGCACACGCGGCCGGAAACAAGAGCTCGAGAACCGACTCAAACACGCCGTCCTATCGCGACGGACGGCAGCGTTCGCTACCTGCGCCGCGTGCGCACGAGCGGACCCGAAGCACCGTCGGGAATGAAGCCGATGTTGTTGCCGAGGTTTTCCGTAAACCAGAGGCCACCGGGGCCGGCGGTCATCCCGAACGGTAACACGGTGCCTCCTGGGACCTGCGTCGGCGTCGGGCACTCCTCGACGGCTCCGCTCGTCGTGATCCGGCCGATCGCGCTTGCATTCAAGGCGAACCACATCGCACTGTCGGGACCGAGGGCGATGCCATTGGAGTAGGATTGCGGCCCTCCCGAAGGAGTCGGCTCAAAGGTATTGCTTCCGGCGGTCGTGATCCGGCCGATCGCATACTGGAAACTGAGCGTATACCACAGAGCGCCGTCCGCGCCGACCGCGATTTCATCCGGTTCCGACCCGCCGATCAAGTACTGGTTCGTCACGGTGCCGTTGGTCGTCATCCGGTCGATTGCACCTAAGAAGTCCGTGATCCACATCGCTCCGTCCGGACCGGCCACGAGCCCGTACGGTTCCCGGTCGTCTCCGGCGCCTTGTCCGGGGACGGTGTACTCCGGAGTCGCAACTCCGCTCGTCGTCATCTCGCCGACGGCGCCGCTCGAGTTGTCCGTATACCAGAGCTCGCCGTCCGGGCCCGGAGCGATCGTCCACGGCCTGAAAAAATTCCCGCCGCCGGTATATTCCGTGATGGATCCGCCCGTCGTGATTCGGCCGATTTTGGCGCCCTGAAACTCCGTAAACCACAGAGCACCGTCCGAGCCGAGCGCGATTCCGAACGGATCGCTGCTCGCGGTGGGAATCGGATATTCCGTGACGCTTCCGCCACTCGTCATCCGGCCGATCTTGTTCGAAGTACCCTCGGTAAACCACACGGCGCCGTCCGGACCTGCCGTGATGTAGTTGGGACCACTGCTTGCGCCGGGTAGCGGATACTCGGTGATGTTGAAACCGCACGCCGCCACCGACGGCATAGCGCTTGGGGTGGGACTGGGGGTCGGCGCCCCGCTAGACGGCGACGGACTTGGCGTCGGCGGCGCGCTTGACGGCGCTGCACTCGCGCTCGGTACCGCACTCGCCCGCGGCGTGGCGCTTGGCGCCGACGATGGGGCGGCGCTGCCGGTCACGGGTACCGGCCGAATCGGAGCGATCGGCGCGGTGCTGCTTCCCGAGCACCCGGCAAATCCGCCCGTTCCGCACGCTGCGAGAAATAGAAGATAACGCGAGTTCCAACGCATGAGGGCGCCCTCTCGTAAACGCGAAGTAGCTCCGGCCACTGTATACCCGGGGCTACGAGCGTTGTAGTAGGGTTACCCCTACCTTTACAGAGTGCTTACACAGCGCCCGGCGGCCGGTTAGCGTCCGTGACTGGGCGCCCGAAACGAGACCGGCGCGGAAGGCGGCGCGTCGGCGCTCGGCGGATCAGCGACGATATCGGCGCCCGCAATTGCGGGGTGCGGATCGTAACCGACGGGTGGCTCGGGCGTCGCATTCGGATCGATGCGCGGCCCGCCGTGGGAATGACCGAGTGGGCGCCGCCGTACGGGCTTCCGAGCCGGAAGCGGCGGCTGCATTCGCGACGCGACCGAGTGCTTGGCAGACCGTTGCGGTTCGGCGAGCGCGACGCGCGCGATTGGTTTCGGAGTCCGATGCGCGCGGCGCGACGCACGAACGGCGCGCGGTGGGAGGGCAGCGCGTGCTGCCTTTGCGAGGGGGCGAGGCGGCACCACCTGAGGCGGTGCCGCGACGGCGACAGTGGTTTCCGCCTGCACGCCGGCGGGGGCGCTCAAATGGACGACGGCCGCCGCGAACAACGCGACGCCGAGCACTGCCGCAGCGGCGCAGAGCGCACGATCGACGATACGGTCATCCATGCCGCGGCTAGTACCCGCTCGAACCGCTAGCCGACAGGCTCCGGTTCGTTGGCGATGACGGCGCCTTCAACGACCGCACCCGGAGCGATTCGGTAGTTGACGCCGACGACGCTGTCGCGGACGGCGGCTCCCGGCCCGATCGTCGTGCCGTCCCAGATGATCGAATTCTCGATCGTCGCCCCGGCGCCGACCTCGACGCGATCGCCGATCACGCTCGGTCCGGCGACGCGGACGCGGTCGCCGAGGCTGGCATGCGAGCCGATCCGCACGTCGCCTTCGATGCGCACGTCGTTGCCTAGGGTCGCATCGGCTGGATACCCGCGCACGCGCGGATTGCCGAGCAGGCGCACGCGGCCTTCGAGCACGTCGCGCGTCGCAAGCCGATACTCGCCCGGCGTTCCGATGTCGCGCCAATACGCGCCTTGCATGCGCAGACCGTAGAACGGCGCTCCCTCGCGTTGCAAATCCGGAAAGACGTTCTTCCCAAAATCCCAAAAGGCGCCCGCGGGTATTCGTTCGAGGATCGAGGGCTCGAAGACGTAGACGCCGGTGTTGACGAGGTTCGACCGCTCGGTGCCCGCCGCCGGCTTTTCCTGAAAATCGACGATGCGCCCATCGTCGTCCAAAATCACGACACCGTAGTGTGTGACGTCGTCGGCTTCCACGAGGCCGATCGTCGCGACGGCTTTCCGTTTGCGGTGGAACGCGACGAGCGCATCGAGCCGCATGTCGGTGATTTCATCGCAGCCGATCACGACGAACGTGTCGTCGCCGAGAAACGCTTCCATCTGTTTCACGGCGCCCGCGCTGCCCAGCAGCTTCTCTTCGTGAAGATAGTGAAGCTTCACGCCGTAGTCCGAGCCGTCGCCGAAGGCCCGCGTGATCTTGTCCGCCAGATAGTGGACGTTGATCGCGACGTCCTCGACCCCGAAGGAGTGCAGGTAGCGCATCAGGTGGCCGCTATTCGGCTCGCCCGCGATCGGCACGAGCGGTTTGGGCACTTCCTTCGTCAACGGGTAGAGCCGCGTGCTCATGCCGCCCGCGAGAATCATCGCCTTCAAGAAAACCTCCGAGTCGAACGCAGGGACACCCGCTCGCGAAGCGCGAGCCAAACGAATTGCGGCAGCGCGAGTTGTCTGCGCCAGCGTCGCGGCTCGCGCACCAGCCGGTACAACCATTCCACCCCTAAGCGCCGCCAGAGGAGCGGAGCCCGTTGCACGTTACCCGCAAGCACGTCGAACGAACCGCCGACGCCGATTCCGACCGCGCAGCCCGTCTCCTTCAGACGTTCGGCCAAAAAGAACTCTTGCCGCGGAGAACCAAGTCCGACGAAGATCGCACGCGCGCCGCTCGCGGCAACCGCAGCCGTTACATCGGGCTCTTGGTCGGGCGTGAAGTATCCGTCGCGCACCCCCGCGACGGTTAAGCGCGGGTGGCGCGCTTGTAGCGCCGTCGCGGCGCGCCGCGCGGTATCGCCTTTCGCGCCCAGGAAGTAAACGGAAACACCACGCTCCGCGAACGTCGTGCATAACGGTTCAAGCAGGTCGACGCCGGTCACGCGCTCGCGCACGCCGGCCCCTTGCAGCCGGGCGGCAATCTTCACTCCAATGGTGTCGCAGAGTGACAGAGCGCTCGAGTTCACGATCTCGCGGAACCGTGCGTCGCCTTGCGCGTAGACGACCATTTCGGTCCCGAGGGTCACAACGAGCGACGGCTTCTCGCCGCGCACGAGCTCGGCGATTCGCGCGACGGCTCCGTCGCTATCGATCGCGTCGACGCGGCAACCGAGCACCGTCACGTGCTTCACGCTAGCACCAAAATTCGGCGAACCGCAGTGAAATTATCGATTATCGCTCGTCGCTTAACGCAGCGCGGAAGTCGCTGCGGCGCGCTCGCGATAGGGATCGAGGAGCGGAAGCAGGCGGCGCGCGATGTCCTCCGGCAGCGCTCCGAGCGGCGTGCGGCACGGGCCGAGCGCGAAACCGAGCTCGTTCATTGCCCACTTCACCGGGATCGGCGAGGTCGTCGCAAAGAGCGCCGCTAGCAGCGGCGAAATGCGCAGGTGAATCTCCGCGGCGACGGCGACGTCGCCGGCTTCATGCGCCTCGAGCATGTCGCGCAGTTCGCGCGCGCAGACGTGCGCGGCAACGCTAATGACGCCGTCGCCGCCGATCGCAAGCGACGGCAGGAAAAGATAATCGTCGCCGCACCAAAAGCCGAAACCCTCCGGCCGGTCGCGCAAGATCGTGGAGAACTGCGCGCAGTCGCCGCTCGATTCTTTGACCCCGGCAATGTTGCGATGGCGGCGCGCGAGTTCGAGCAAAGTCGCCGGCAGCATGTTCGCGCCGGTTCGCGAGGGGATGTTGTAGACGATGATCGGGAGCGACGTCGCGCCGGCAATCGCGCCGTAGTGCGCGAGCATGCCGTCCTGGGTTGGCTTCGTGTAGTAGGGCACGACGACCAAAGCCGCATCCGCGCCGGCGGCTTCGGCCTTGCGCGTCGACTCGATTGCGTGCCGCGTGTTGTTGCTGCCCGTCCCCGCCACGACTCCCGCGCGCTCGCCGACTTCGCTTTTAACCGCCTCGATGAGGGCCAGCTGCTCGTGGTCCGAGAGCGCTGCCCCTTCACCCGTCGTCCCGCTGACGATGAGGCCGTGGTTGCCTTCGTCGACGAGAAAACGCGCGAGCCGGCGGGCCTCGTCGAGATCGACTGCGCCCGAGGGACCGAACGGGGTCAGCATCGCGGTCATAAGCGGTCCAAGTTTCGGGGCCCGGGAGAGCGTCGTCATCGTTGCGCACCTGCAGCCATCTCAGGCGGGGTCGCGTCCTGGCCGCGCCCGAGGCGGAAGTAATCGTGAATAGCTTGTTCGGCGCGGGCCACGTCTTCTTCCGGCACGAGCACCGAGATCGTAATGTTCGAGTCGGTCGAGTGGATGATCTCGATCCCCGCCTCGGAGAGCGCCTGGACGACGCGGTACATGACGCCCGAGGTGCCGCGCATCCCGGCGCCGACGATCGAGATCTTCGCGCAATGCGCGCGCACCCGCACCGCCATGTTGAGGCCGGTCAGCTCGGCCCGGACCGTATCGAGCTTGTCGCTGTCGATGATGAAGAATATTCCCGCGTTGTTGATGTTGATCATGTCGACCGATACGTCACGCTCCGCAACCCGACGGAAGAGTTCGAGCTCGAGCTCGCGGCGCGCATCGAGATCGTCGATCTCGCCTTGGATGACCCGGATGAAGACCACGTCGCGCAGCGAGGTGATCCCGGTAACGGGACGGAGCGCTTGCGGCTTATGCCCCTCGTCGATCGTCGTGCCGAAGTTCGAGCGCAGGCCCTTGACGACATACGGCGTCTGCGTGACGCGCGCGAGTTCGGCCGCTTTCGCGTGCATCACCTTTGCGCCGTCGGCCGCGAGTTCGACCATCTCGGCGTAACCGACCCGATCGATCGTGTGCGCGCCCGCGATCCGGCGCGGATCGCCCGTCATCACGCCGCTCACGTCGGTGAAGATTTCGACCGCTTCGGAGCCGAGCGCGTCCGCGAGTGCAATCGCCGAGAGGTCGCTGCCCCCACGCCCGAGCGTCGTCGTTGCACCGCTCTCGGTCACGCCTTGGTAGCCGGTGATGACCGGAATGATCCCCCGCTCGAGCGCCGCCAGGACGCGGTCGGGGACGATTCGCAGGATCTGTGCGTCGCCGAAGTTCGCATCCGTGATCACGCCGGCTTGGCCGCCGGTCATCGCCTGCGCGTCGGCCCCCCACGAGGTGAGCAGCTCGGCGAACACCGCGCAGGCAATCGATTCGCCGCAGGCGAGCAAGAGATCGCGATTTGGCCCGCCACGCGAGGGTCCGAGCAGCGCGAGCAGCGAGTCGGTCGCGTAATTGTCCGGCGCCCGTCCCATCGCCGAACACACGACGACCGGCGACGCCCCCCGCGCGCGCGCCTCAAGAACGCGCGACGCCGCGATCTCGCGCAAGTCGGGCGACGCGAGCGACGATCCGCCGAATTTCTGAACGATCGTTTTAATGGTGGTGGCCCGCAACTTCAGAGCGCATGGAGTTTGGGCTTCCCAATCAGACCGCGCTCCGCCAGCAACTCAAAGATTTGGACGGCGTTGGTCGCCGCGCCCTTACGGAGCTGGTCGCCGACGACCCAGAGCTGGAAGTGGCGCTTGGAGGGGCCCTGCTCGGCGCGCAAGCGCGAGACGTGCACGAGGTTTTGCCCTTCGACGTCACGCGGTGTGACGTTCCCGTCGGGATGGAAAACGACGCCGGGCGCCGCGGCAATCGCGTCGCCGAGCTCGAGCGGATCCGTGTCGCGCTCGGTTTCGATGAAGACCGCTTCGCTGTGGGCGTAACGGACCGGAACGCGGACTGCCGTCACCGCGACGTGCAGGTTCGGCAGTCCCAGCATCTTGCGGGTTTCGGCCGCGACCTTCTTCTCCTCGCCGCTGTCGCCGAATTCGTCGATCGCGCCGACTTGCGGGATCACGTTACGGAAGATCTGACGGACGAACGGCGATGATTCGAGGTTCTCATCCAAACCGAACGCGGCTTTCTCCTCGGCGGCAAGCGCGTCGAGCCCGGCCCGGCCCGCACCGCTCACGGCCTGGTACGTCGCGACCCGCACGCTGCGCAGGCCGGCCGCGCGCGCGATCGGTGCGATCCCGACGCAGAGCACGATCGCGGTGCAATTCGCGACCGGAAAGATGCGGTGTTCGTCCGAGACGGCGTCCGCGTTGACCTCGGGAACGATCAGCGGCACCCCGTCTGCAAGGCGGAACGTCGCGGAGTTGTCGATGACGACCGCGCCGCCGGCGACAGCGTGCTCGGCGAGTTGCGCGCTTGCATCCTCGCTCGAAGCGAAGAAGACCGCATCGAATCCGCCGCCGCGCAGCGCTTCCGCCGTCGCCGTGCGGATCGGCCACGTGCGGCCGCGCCACAGGAGCGGTTCGCGACGCTCGCGCGAGGCAAACGCGCCGAGCTCGTCGACGGCGATATCGCGTTCGTCGAGCACGTTGAGAATCGTCTCGCCGACGACCCCGGTCACGCCGACCACCGCGACCTTCACGCTACGGCTTCCCCCAAAAATGCATCGAGCCCGACAACCAGCTTCGCGTAGGCTCGCACCCCGCGGACTGCGAGCAGCACTCCCGGCATGAACGACGACCGGGCAAGCGAGTCATGCCGGATCGTCAGAACTTCGCCTTCGCCCCCGAACAGAATCTCCTGATGCGCGACAAGCCCCCGCAGCCGGATGCTATGAATGGGAACCGTCGCTCGCCCGGCTGCGGTTGCGATTCGCTCGGCGGTACGTTTTGCCGTACCGCTCGGCTTGTCGAGTTTACGGTCGTGGTGGAGCTCGACGATCTCGGCGGTCGGAAAGTACGGCGCCGCTTGTTCCGCGAAGCGCATCGCAAGCACCGCGCCGAGCGCGAAGTTCGGCACGAGGGCCGCACCGACGGAGTACTCGTCGCACATCGATTCGAAACTGATCCGGTCCTCGTCGGTCCAGCCGCTCGCACCGATGACCGGCGAAATCCGCCGCTCGACCGCTTCCCGGGCGACGTCGACGGTCACGGGGTAGACGGTGAAGTCGACGACGACCTCGGGTTTGGCTTCGTCGTAGAGCGCGGCGACGTCGTCATAAAGGCGGCCGCTCCCGAGCGGGTCCCCGGCGCGCGCGCGCGCGAAGCCTCCGACGAGTTCGAGATCGTCTTGAGCTTCGATTGCAGCGCACGTCTCGCGCCCCATTCTTCCGAGCGCGCCCGCAACTGCGACGCGCAGGCGGTTCATGGGCCTAGACGACCTTCTCCAGCGGCGCGTACTTGAGCATGACCATTTTCTCGCCGACGTTGGGGAACATGATCGTGAGCAGCCCGTCGCCGCCCGCGCCGGCCGTTGCCGAAACGGTTCCCTCGCCCCATTTGGGGTGACGGACCCGGTCTCCGACGCGCAGGTCGAGCCCGACGCCGGCGCCTGCCGTCTCGTGAATCGCGACCTCACGCCAACGCCCGCCCGCGGGGCGCGGCATCGGCACGACGTTGCCGATCACCTCGACGCTCGGCATCTCGTCCAAGAAACGCGATTTCGGATGCGCGAACGTGTTGCCGAACAAGGTGCGGCGCATCGCGTACGAGAGGTACAGGCGATCCATCGCCCGGGTGATGCCGACGTAGGCGAGGCGGCGCTCTTCTTCGAGTTCGGTCATGTCGGTGAGCGCGCGATTGTGCGGGAAGACGCCTTCCTCAAGTCCGGTCAGGAACACGACCGGGAACTCGAGTCCCTTGGCCGCGTGGAGCGTCATCAAGGTGACGAACGACGACGCCGGGTCGAGCGTGTCGAGATCGCTGATCAGCGCGACGTTCGCAAGGAAGTCGTCGAGCGAGCCCGCGTTCTCTTGGCTTTCGAACTCTTTGGCGACCGTGACCAGCTCTTGCAGATTCTCCAGGCGCGACCGCGCGTCCGAGGTGTCCTCAGCTTGCAGCTCGCGGATGTAACCGGACTCTTCCATCACCGCGACCAGGAGGTCGCTGATCGAAAGATCGCCCGCGCGTTCGCGCAGCGAGACGATCAGCTCCGCGAAGCGCTCGAGTTCTTTTTGTTTCTTGGGAACCGCGCGGCGCAGCATCTCTTTGTCGAACACGGTCTGGCCGACGGAGACGCCGGCGGCGCTGGCCGCGTCGACGAGGCTCGCGAGCGTCTGCTGGCCGATCGAACGGCGCGGCACGTTGACGATCCGGCGGAAGGCGACGGCATCCGAAGGGTTCACGATGTAGCGCAGATACGCCATCATGTCCTTGATCTCGGAGCGCGCATAGAAGCCGACGCCGCCGACGACGCGATAGGGGATGCCTTCGCCGAGGAAGCCTTCTTCAAAGACGCGCGACTGCGCGTTGGTCCGGTACAGGACGAGGAAGTCGCGATAGGCGGCGCCCTCGCGCACGAGTTCCTTGACTTTTTCGAGGACGTAGCGGGCTTCGGCGCGCTCGGTCTCGGCACCGTAGACCGTTACGATCTCGCCGCCCTGGCGGCCGGTGAAGAGCTTCTTCGCGGCGCGCGTCTGGTTCTGGCCGATGACTTCGCTTGCGACGGTAAGGATCGTCTGCGTCGAGCGGAAGTTTTCCTCGAGCTTGAAGACTTTGGCGCCCGGGAAGTCTTCCTCGAAGCGCAGGATGTTCTTGTAGTCGCTGCCGCGCCACGAATAAATCGACTGATCGTCGTCGCCGACGACCGTGAGGTTCTTGTGTTCGCCGGCGAGGATCGCGCAGAGTTTGTACTGCGCGTAGTTAACGTCTTGATACTCGTCGACCAGGATGTAGCGGAACTTGTTCTGGTAGCGGGTGCGGACGTCGCCGTCGGTCTCGAGCAGCTCGATCGTGCGTGCGATCAGGTCGTCGAAATCGAGGCCGTTCGATTCGCGCAGGCGGCGGTCGTACTCGCGATAGACTTTGGCTACGCGCTCGCCGAAGAACGAGGTATTCTTCGCCTCGTACTGGTCCGCGCTGAGCAGAGCGTTCTTGGATTTGCTGATCTCGTCGAGGGCCGCGCCCGGAGAAATCTGGCGCTCGTCAAAATCGAGGTCGTGCAAAACGTCGCGGACGATCGAGCGCTGGTCGGTCTCGTCCATGATTGCAAAGTTCGAAGCAATGCCGATCTTCTTGCCGTCGCGGCGCAGCATGCGCACGCACGTCGCATGGAACGTGCCCACCCAGAGGTCCCGGGCGGCCGCTCCCACCATGCGTTCGAGGCGGGATTTCATCTCGCCGGCCGCCTTGTTGGTGAAGGTTACGGCGAGGATACGGTCCGGGAAAACATTCTTTTCATTGAGCAGGTAGGCGATGCGGGAAGTGAGGACTCTGGTCTTACCGCTGCCGGCTCCGGCGAAGATGAGAACGGGTCCGTCGGTATGGGTTACAGCGTCTCGCTGTACGTCACTAAGTGCGTCGGATTGGGCAATCATTATCCGACTCTATTCGCCATCGGGCCGTCCCGCGCCTCGAAGCCCGATCAGCTTCTCACGAACGGCTGTCGCGACGAAAGTCGGAAATTCCTTTTTGTGTAGCCCTAAACTGCCTGCGCGCCGGGGCCTTCAGCGCTCGCGGAGACCCGTGCGTCGGGGCTTAGGACGAGGTTCGGCGGGATGACCGCATCGTGCCCGATGACCGCTCCGGACTCGACCACGGCGGCCGTGCCGACGCGGACGTTACTGGCAAGGATCGCGTCCGCGATGCGCGCGCCTGCTTCGACTTCGACGCCATCCCAGAGAACGGAATCCCGTACGAATGCATCGGGCCCGACGTAGCAATCCGCACCAAGCACGGCATAGGGGCCGACCTCGGCCGAGGAGTCGATCGTAACGTCAAGTCCGATGAACGACGGCGCGTTCACGCGGCCGGCACCGTGGTGGCGGCCGCTGGTCTGCCAGAACGTGCCGCGCTCGGCGATCCCGCTGCCGGGGACGTCGAGCGAGAGTTTGCCGTCGAGGACGTCGAAATGCGCTTGGAGATACTGCGCCGGGCGGCCGACGTCTAGCCAATAGTCGGCGGTGACGTACGAATAGAGTTTCGCGCCGCTTGCGAGCAGCTGCGGAAAGGTTTCCCGCTCGATGGAAACGGCACGGCCGGCGGGAATCGCGTCGAGAACGTCCGGCTCCAGGAGGTACGTGCCGGCGTTGATTTCGTCGGTCGGGGCGTCGTCGCGCGGCGGCTTCTCGACGAACTCGGTGACCCGGGCAGCGCGATCGTGCACGATGCAGCCGAATGGGGACGGGTCCTCGACGCGGATTGCGTGCAGCGTGCCGATGCCGTCTTTGAGGCGGTGGAAGTTCAGCATCGCGCGCAAGTCGAGGCTGCCGAGAACGTCGCCGTTGAGGACGAAGAACGTCCCGGTGATCTTGTCGGCGACGTTACGAATCGCACCGGCGGTGCCGAGCGGGGTCTCCTCGACGACGTACGTCAAGCGCATCCCGATCCGCTCGCCGTCACCGAAGTGGTCGCGAATCGCCTGCGGGAGATATCCGGAGGCGAGGATCGCTTCTTCTACTCCGGCCGCCCGCAAACGTCCGAGCGTTCGCTCTAAGAATGGAACGCCGAAAAGCGGGACCATCGGTTTCGGGGTCCCGTACGTCAACGGACGTAACCGAGTCCCCTCACCACCGACGAGGATGACTGCCTGCAAAACGTAGGGCCTTTCGGTAAAGCTCTATTAAAAGTAGCACATTCGGTTCAGGGCGACTGCGTTTCCGCTCGAGAACATCGGTTTGCTGCGAAGGAACTTAGCGGGTGGTTATCGAACGTATGTTCGATATGGCAAAGCTTATGTACGACTGGCCGGCGATCCTCGCATATCGTCAGGCGGGCCACACGCTGGCCGAGTGCCAAGAGCAGTTCGGCTTCACAATCGACGCTTGGTACAAGGCCATTGGGCGCGGAGTGATCGACCCGGGCCAATCGACAAATCGAGGCGGGCGATTCCGCTACGACTGGGCGGCCGTTCAGTGCTACTACGACGAAGGCCATACGTACCGAGAATGTCGAATGCGCTTCGGCTTTGCTGCGGAGTCGTGGCGAAATGCGGTCCGTCGCGGCGACGTTAACGCGCGGCTGCAGCGGTGGCCTCTCGAACGAATGTTGAGAGAGGGCCGCTGTCGTAAAACCATAAAAACTCGTTTAGTAGAGGCCGGGCTCCTCACGAACGCCTGTAGCGAATGCGGTTTGAGTGAATGGAGAGGGAAAAGCCTATCAATTCAGATCGATCACATCAACGGCATTCCGACCGACAATCGTATTGAAAATTTGCGGATGCTCTGCCCAAACTGCCACAGCCAAACGGAAACGTTCGGAGCCAGAAACAGAAGAGGAAAATGCCCGCCGGTCTCATTCTTGATAATTGAATCGCGATCCCGAGTAGCTTAGCGGTATAGCACCTGACTCTGAATCAGGGGGTCGGTGGTTCGAATCCATCCTCGGGAGCCAAGGCCCCATCGTCTAGAGGCCTAGGACGCCGGGTTCTCAACCCGGTAACACGAGTTCGAATCTCGTTGGGGCTACCACATAAACCGCGTCATCACGCGGTTTTCGTTATCTTTGGCGTCGCTGGCACCGTTGTAGCGCCGATTCGCGCCTTTGTAACGATTACGTCAATTTAGGGCATCGATACGAGACGCTGCACCTTTGATGTGCCGAAGACTCACCTATGAGATACCTCTTCGCCCTGCTCGTCGCTATCGCAGCCACGACATCAACCGCACTCTCCGTCGAGGCACCCGCTCTTCAAACAATGCATCTAACAAATGGCGCCACAGCTACGTCGTACGATCATTGCGGTGACATGGACCTGTGCGCGAAGATAGCCTATGAAAACGGTAACCTGCTCTCAATTTACTCAGAAGGCGCGGCTGAATGCCAACCGTACTTCTTGCATTTTGTGTATGCAGATGGTAGCGGGAAGACCTTATATGAGTTTTCACGTTCACTTAACCATACACACGCAAAAGACGCGGGCTGCGGCCACACCGTTTCGACGGAAATGGTTCTAGACCGAGGCTACGTTCATATGTTGGTCTCCGAGAATCCTGACGGAACGGTTAACGCTTCTTTCAGCGTAGCGAAGCAGTGACAAAGCTCGTCCGAGCAATCGCGTCGTTGCTTGCGGTGATGCTGTGTGCGTTATCGCCCGCAACCGCCGGGAGCATAACGGAATACGTTCGGCCGCAGCCTGAGGCGCCCGTCCAGATCTCAAGCTGTGGCGTAGGCGTTCAGTTTTCCGGGAACCAGTGGGGTGCAATCACCTCCACGCTAAACCTCGGCGCTGATTTCACGAACACGTCCAGCAAAGGGGCGATCGAGGTCGTGTTTCGCATGCAGCTATCAAACGCTCTCGGAGACGTGATGGACAACGTCTTGGAGCAAGCAACGGGCCAATTCGCCCCTAATGCGCCGATCAAAGGAAATCGCTGGGCGCAAACCGATGCGTGGCCCGGGCTCGGCGAAGTTCAGTGCTCCGTGGCTCGCGTTTTGTTTTCCGACGGGTCCGATTGGACCGCCCCGAAGAGCGTTCCATCGGCGGCTCCGTCTCCCAGTCCGTGAGACAGGACTAAGTTGACGCGATTCAACCGGGTATCGGGTTGGGGCTACCACGCAAAGCCAGGCGCCGTAGGCGTTTCCGGCTCACCGACGAATTTTAGAACCTGAAACCTGAGACCGTCTTCGCCATCACGGACTTGGCGATGGAGCCGGGGCGAGGGGCGACGTGTACGTCGTTCCGTCTTTGAAGTGCGCGGAAAGAACGGTGCAAATGACCGAACCGTCGTTGGGAACCGGACGCGCCGAAAAGACCATGTCCTTCCCCTTGTCGCGGAACGTTTCGTTGACCGTCGCGCCGGGTGCGAATGTTCCAACATCGGGAATCACGATGCGGGAGGCTTTGCCGAAGTCGATCTGAAACACGATCCGATCGGCCGTGACCGTCGCGTTGTTGGTAAAGGTGACTTTAAAAAAATTATAGCCGTGACCGTTGACCGTCAGGTTTCCGAAGCCCATCCCCGAATTCATCGTCTTGTACGAACATCCGCTGGCGATCGAGATCGGTCCCGCGGCGGGGGCAGATGCCGCGGGACTCGCAACGGCGGCCGCAAGCGCGGCTGAAGGCGAAATAGCGGGCGCGCAGAGAGCTACGGCCGACGAGATTACGGCGACACGGTCGCGCAAGACACGCAGAGAGAAAATCATTCCCCAGGGAAGCAGATCCACGGCAAGATCGTCAAGCAGGGGACTTTCGGCGCGTCCCATTCCTGAGATAACATGCATTCTCCGTCAGGAAACTCAAACCAAGAAGGATGCCGGAGCGCAGCGATCAGGCGTCGAAAATCTCGCGCGAGGCACCAGCTCAAATACCCCGTTGGAGGAGCACCGCATGATTGAATCACCGCCGGCTCCGGCAACCGTCTCGGAACCGACACGCCGAGTCGTCACCTGGTTTTCGAAGTTCGAGGAAGCGCTGAAGCGCAACGATGCTCGGGCCGCCGCCGCGCTCTTCGGCGTCGACAGTTATTGGCGTGACCTAGTCGCGTTTACGTGGAACATCGCGACGGTCGAAGGGCGCGAGGGTGTCGCTGAGCTCGTCGAAGCAAACGCGGCGCGCGTCGGGGCAACGCATTTTGCCGTCGATGGCGAAGCCACGGCCGCCGGCGAAGTAACCGAAGCGTGGTTCACGTTTGAAACCGCCATCGGCCGCGGCAAAGGCCTGCTCCGCCTCAAGGGTGACCTCGCGTGGACGTTCCTCACGACCCTTTACGAGCTCAAAGGATTTGAGGAGAAGGCCGGATCGCTGCGCGACAAGGGCGCCGAACACGGCGTCATCAAGGATCGAGCGACGTGGCTCGACCGCAAGCAGCGCAGCGAGGCGGAACTCGGCTACACGCAGCAGCCGTACGCCGTCATCATCGGCGGTGGCCAGGGCGGCATCGGGCTCGGCGCGCGTTTGAAACGGCTCGGCGTGCCGACGATCATCGTTGACAAACACGAACGCCCGGGCGACGCATGGCGCACGCGCTACAAATCGCTCTGCCTCCACGATCCCGTATGGTACGACCATCTACCGTACATCCCGTTCCCCGATCATTGGCCGGTCTTCTCGCCGAAAGACAAGATCGCCGATTGGCTCGAAAGCTACGTCAAGGTCATGGAACTCAACTACTGGAGTTCCACGGCCGCCAAGAGCGCGAGCTACGACGAAGCAAAGAAAGAGTGGACCGTCGTCGTCGAGCGCAACGGTGAGGAAATCACGCTGCATCCAAAGCAGCTGGTTTTCGCGACGGGCATGTCGGCGATTCCGAACGAGCCGACGTATCCGGGCATGGAGTCGTTCGAGGGCGTGCAGCACCATTCGAGCAAACATCCCGGCGGCGAGGCATTTCGCGGCAAGAAAGCCGTCGTGATCGGCTCGAACAACTCTGCGTTCGACATCTGTGCGGATCTCTGGGAGCACGGCGCGGACGTCACGATGGTGCAGCGCTCGTCGACGCACGTCGTGAAATCCGATTCACTGATGGAACTTGCGCTCAGCGGCCTCTATTCAGAAGAAGCCGTCAAGAACGGCGTCACGACGGAAAAGGCGGATCTCATATTCGCATCGCTGCCGTACCGCATCATGCACGAATTTCAAATTCCCGTGTACGCGCAGATCGCCGAGCGGGATGCCGATTTCTACGCGCGCCTCAAGAAGGCGGGCTTCATGCACGACTGGGGCGACGACAACTCCGGCCTGTTCATGAAGTATCTGCGCCGCGGGTCCGGCTATTACATCGACGTCGGAGCGTCGGAACTCATTGCGAACGGCGACATCAAGCTCAAGAGCGGCGTCACCGTGACGGAAATCAAACCGCATTCCGTGCTGCTTAGCGACGGAACGGAACTGCCGGCCGACCTGATCGTCTACGCGACCGGCTACGGATCGATGAACGGCTGGGCCGCGAAACTGATCTCGCAAGAAGTCGCGGACAAGGTCGGCAAGTGTTGGGGTTACGGCTCGGGTACGACCAAAGATCCAGGCCCCTTTGAGGGCGAGCTCCGCAACATGTGGAAACCGACGAAACAGGAAGCGCTATGGTTCCACGGCGGGAACTTGCACCAGTCGCGCCACTATTCGCTCTTTCTCGCGCTACAGCTCAAAGCGCGTATGGAGGGCATTCCGACGCCGGTCTTCGGTCAGGGCGAGGTGTACCACAAGAGCTGACGGCCGACGGCGCGCGACCTACGAACCGTTCAAATGGCGCCGGCGGCGGCGAGCGCTTCGATCTCTGTCTCGTCATAGCCGAGCTCGCTTAGGAGCGCATCCGTGTGTTCGCCGAGCAACGGCGCGCGCGCGAACGGCGCGACATTGTTGCCGGAGAGCGAGACGATCCGATCGGCAATGCGCGCGCCTTCCGGAAGATCGGGTGCTGCGAGCGGCCGAAAGAAGCCGGCTTCGCGCGCGTGCGGATCGTCGAGGGCCTCGCGCGGCGTGTAGACGGGCCCGCACGGAACGCGCGCCGCATCGAGTTCGCGCATCGCCTCGGCGGTCGTACGCGCGGCGCACCACGCACCGACGCGCTCGCTTATCTCCGCCCCGCGTTCGCCCCGTTTTGCATCGCTATCGAACCGCGGGTCGTCGAGCCAGCCGGGGGCACCGATCGTTCGCGCGATACGCCGGAAAAGCGGATTGCCCACGACTTGCACGAGCAGCCAGCCGTCTTGCGTTCGATAGACGTCGGCCGGCGCCGACGACTGTGCGCGGTTGCCGGTCGGCACACGGTCGATGCCGCGTGCGGCCTGTTCGAGCAGGAGCGGCGCTGAAAAGTTCAATGCCGTGCGCAGGAGCGAACCTTCCACGACGCGGCCGCGGCCGGTGCGTTCCCGTTCGAGCAACGCGAGCGCGGTGCCGTACGCGCACGCGAGCGCGGTGCCGAAATCGA
>PMHP01000243.1 GCA_003158195.1 Vulcanimicrobiota bacterium
TTGCGCTGGCTCGAATACGTGCAGCGTCTCGCATCGCGCGAGCGCAACCTCATGCACGCTGCCGGAGATCCATTCGTCGGACGCTATCTCTACGAAACCACGCTGCGCGGCGGCGCGCAAGCCGCCGGCCGGTCCGTCGGCNNAGCGAAGCTCGCGCAGCGAGCGTAGTCGAAGGACCGCCGCAGTTCCGCCAATCGCTGAGTCCCGCCATGCACCGTCGGTCCTTCGACTGCGCGCCCTGCGGCGCTTCGCTCAGGATGACAAAGATTTTACTCGGGCGTGTTCATCCGACTGGCCTGGGCCGCAGCGACGCCGTGGCAGCCCAGGACCTTACGGCTTTCCTTCTAGGGCACGCGCGCATCGTTCCAAGAGAATTGCGATGCACTTCCGATCGGCGTCAGTCTGACCCATAAGCGGGGACTTCCATTCCGGCGAGGCCTAATCGAAGTGAGTGAACAGGATATGCGTGTCGTAGCGACCGCCATGAAGGCGCTAGATTTCCCATTTTGAGCAACCGAAGCATTGCGGTTCTTGTGATAACACGCCCTACAAGAGCTTTCGCGCTACCTCGGCCGGGTCCAGAAAGAAGGCCCATGCGTGAACGCACCGATCGTCGTGCGTGTAGTCGCCGTTCATCGCACCCTCGGGCGCGCGCGCAACGTCGGCCGGGAACGACGAGAAGTCAACGAGGATCGGGTCGAGCGTGAGCACGCCGTAAAGCTCGCCGCCTTTCGGCGGCACGACGTTCAGGTTCTCCGTCGCGACGACGCGATACACGCCCGCAACGCGGAACGGCTGCCCGAGCGTTTGGCTTACGGCCCAGTGGTTGCCCTGCGGATCCAAACAAAACAAAAGAAAGTCGCGTCGCGCACGAACGGTCGACGAATACAATCGCGTGTCGAGCTTGCCGATCGCCGGATCCCGTAGAATGCGCAGCGGCTCAGGCAATCCGCTCTGCGCGGACTCCGCAACGAACGAATCGCCGCCCCCCAGCGGCGCAACGCCGATCCGGCTGCCGTCGGGTCCGCCGACCGACGTCAGGGCGTAGGCGCCGTAGGGTATTGCATGCGACCCAAACGAAAAAATTTGCTGGCCCGGGTGTGGCGAGCGATCGAACACCGCTCCCGACGACCACACGGTCAGCGCAAACATTTTCTGAAGAGACCCGACCGCCGGGACGGGTTGCGAAACGCCGCCGAGGTCGTAGAAGCCGTGAAGCGGGTGGACGCTCAAACGGTAGATGCCCGGACGCAACGCTCGCGCGTCAAGTTGTAAATCGACCCAAGGCTGCTCGCGGCCCACACCGGCCACCAAGTTCGCGAGCTTCCCGACGGCCAGCACGTCGCGACTGCCGAGAGCGCGCACAACGACGAGGAGTTGAGCCGGATGGATCCGCGCTCCGGCGCGCGGCGCCCCGACGAGAAAGTCGCAGGCCGCGATGTCGCCGAAACCCTCCACGCGCACCCGTATCCGAAGCAGGGAACGGGGATCGATCGCAGCCGGCCCGGGCCTGTCCGCAAGTGGGGCAACCGCCGGCCGCGCCGGGGCGGAAGGTGAGCCTTGCGCCGCCGCGACGGCCGCGAGAAAAAGCATTCCTATCCGAAGCAGACCCGAAATTGGCATAGAAACGCTGTTCTCGTCCTCGGTAAAGTCGCGCGAGCCTTTCTTGGAACGTTCGACAGAGCGAGCGCCGGAGCCCCCGGGCAGGGTTCCGAAGGTCGCGCTGACGAGCAAGCAGCGATGCAATCTATTGAGCTCGACGGGCGCACCCTTGCTCTCGAAACGATCGAAGCGATCGCCTCCGGCGGCGCAGCGGTTTCCGTTTCAGCCGAGGCGCGCGAACGCGTGGCGGCGGCGCGAGCCTGCGTCGAGCGTCAGTTTGAAAGCGGAGCGATCATTTACGGCGTGACGACGGGTTTTGGACGGATGGCGAACGTCGTCATCGATCGCGCCGACGTCGACGTGCTGCAGCAGAATCTCGTGCGCAGCCACTCGTCGGGCACGGGCGAGCCGCTTGCCGAGGCATTCGTGCGCGCTGCGGGTGTCTTGCGCGTCAGCTCGCTCGCCGCGGGACACTCCGGAATTCGTAGCGAGACGCTCGATCTTCTCGTCGAAATCCTCAATCGCGGCGTAACCCCGGTCGTGCCTTGCCAAGGCTCGGTCGGCGCGAGCGGCGATCTCGCGCCGCTCGCGCATATGACGCTCGCCTTGATCGGCGAAGGCGAAGCGACGTACCGCGGCGAGCGCATGCCGAGTGCACAAGCGCTCGCGCGCGCGGGCCTGAAACCGCTGCGTCTCGCGGCCAAAGAAGGACTGTCGCTTATCAACGGCACGGAGGTCATGACCGGAATCGCGGCGCTCGCGCTGCTGCGCGCGGAACGTCTGCTGGCCGCGGCCGATGTCGTCGGTGCACTCTCGATTGAAGCGTTCCTCGCAACCGATAACGTCTTCGACCGGCGAATCAACGCGCTGCGCCCGCATCCCGGCCAAGCGCGGGTCGCAGATCGGCTGCGGGAGCTCGTCGCGGGCTCCGAGGTGATGCAGTCGCACCGTGACTGCGGCCGGGTCCAGGACCCGTATTCGTTCCGCTGCATCCCCGTCGTGCATGGGGCGGCCCGCGACGCCGCCGCGCACGTCCGCAACGTGCTCGAGATCGAAGCGATCTCGGTCACCGACAACCCGCTCGTGTTTCCGGATGAAGACGAGTTCTTGACCGGCGGAAACTTCCACGGCCAGCCGGTCGGGGTCGTCTGCGATTTCTTAAAGGCCGTCATGGTCGAGGTCGCATCGATGAGCGAACGCCGCTCGTACCTGCTGTTGAACGGTGAAGAACGCGGACTGCCGCTCTTCCTGTCGCGCAAACCCGGGCTCGAATCGGGCTTGATGATCGTGCAGTACACTGCGGCGGCGCTCGTCAGCGAAAGCAAGGGCCTCGCCGCGCCCTCGTCGGTCGACTCGATTCCGACCAGTGCCGGCCAAGAGGATCACGTCTCGATGGGGACGATCGCGGCGCGCACGCTCGATGCCGTCCTCGACAACGTCGAGGGCGCGCTCGCATGCGAATTGCTATGCGCACTCGCCGCGACCGACTTCCGTCGCCCGCTGCGCAGCGGCGCGGGCACGCAGATTGCCTACGACCGTGCCCGTGCCTCGATCGCCCCCGTTGAGACCGATCGCGTCTTCGCAGCCGACATTGCCGCGGCGCGTGCCCTCATCCGCTCGGGCGCCCTCGAACTCACCGAATTCTCGACGAACTGAGCTCTGATTCAGTTACAAACCGTCGTCGTCGGCGGATAGGCCGGCGTCGTTCCGCCGAACGTTGCGGTTAGGTAGGCGATCACGAACGGCTCGTTGACGAGTTCGGTGCTGACGTGATCGCCTGAGAGGGCCCGGTAGTACGCGATGTGGGCGCCCTCGGCGCACCACGCATTGACCATCGCATCGACGCCGGGGATCGGGATGAGTTCGTCGGTCTGCGATTGATAGACGAACTCGCTTGTGACCGGAGGTTCGTTCGGTTGCGGGAGGCTGTCGAGCGCGGAACCCTGCACGAAGCCCGGCGCAACCTCGAAGTTGCTCGTCGTCGTGTAGTCGAAGAAGGTACCCGTGGGTCCCGACGACCCGTTGGAATCCTTTCCGACGCAACCGTTTTCCATCGCCGTCGCCGCCGCAACGCCCGCGGCGTTGAGGATCGGCGTCATGAACTGCGGATATCCGCGATTGATACCGATCGACGCCATGAAGATGATGTTGAAGAACGCGGCGTTGGAAACCGTATTCGTATCGATGTTCGTGACGATGCCGGTGATGTCGGCGGGCGTCCCGCCGGAGGCGATGCCCACGATATTGAGGTTCGGTGCGTACGAATGTTGGAGCGTCGCCGCCCACGATGCGGCGATCGCACCGCCCGAATAACCATTTATTCCAACCGGGGTCTGCGCGTTTAGCCCCAGCGGCGCGAATTGCTCGGCTGCGCGGATGCTGTCGAGCGTGATCTGGGCCGACAATCGGCCCACCGCGTACTCGGAGTACGGACCTTCGTAGTCCGGATACACGACGGTCCAACCGACCGCGAGGCCCGAGGTGGGTACCCCGGTCTCCAACAGCTCGTTCGAGTCTGCCGTACTCCCGGTGACGCCGTGCGACGGAGCGCACTGGGCCCCGAGCCCGTCCTCGGCAAAGGCTTCCACCAACAGGTCTGGGGTGCCGGACGGAGCGATCAGCGGTTTCACGACGGTTGCGACCGCCGCGATCGGCTGTCCGTTAACGTCGCGTGAAACGAACTTGATCTGCCAGGCAGCGTTCGTCATCGGCGTCGCATCGGGCTCGTACGTCACGGACCGCGATGCCAAAATCGTTCCGGCCGGAGCGTTCGGAAACGGGCTCGGTTGCGCGTAAAAGGAATCGGCGTCAGTCGCCGCCGGGAAGGGAATCGATGCGGCGCCCCCGCTTGCGACGGGCGTCGGGGCCGGCGTCGCACCGGGAGCCGAGGACGGGCCCGGCGACGGCGTCGCACCGGGGGTCGAAGACGTGCCCGGCGACGGCGTCTTCGAACCTCCCGGCGAACTCGACGCTCCCGACGATGGAGCAGTCGCGCCCGCCGGCGGGGCGGCGCCCGACGACGATGACGAGCCGATGGTCGTCCCCCCGCCGGCGCAGTTCGCGAATGCGAGCGCCAGCACGCACAGGCCTGCGCGCAGCAAAGCAAGCCGCTTCCGAAAAGCCATACATCTCCAAGATAGCGTCGGGATTTCTCGAATTCGCTTAACCCCTTACAGGGATGTAACCTTCCCGCTTCCGTCCGGGCGCTGGGAATGTGTTTCTTGCAGCGCAGCGAGGCGTCGCCGCGTAGAGAGGCGGCTGGGAACCGGGGCGCAAAAGACTTGCGGCCATCCTCCGGATGCGCGCAAGCTTTCTTCGAGCGAGAGGAACTTCACATTCAGGAGCTAGCGCAGCAAGTCGTCAGCGGCCTCGCAACCGGCTCGATCTTTGCGAGCCTGGCGCTGGCGCTGGTTCTGATTTATCGCTCGATGGACGTGATCAACTTCGCCCAAGGTGAACTCGCGATGTTCACGACGTTCATCGCGTGGCAGTTCACGGAGCAAGGAATGCCGCTGTGGGCGGCGTTTGCCGCGACGATGGCGATCTCGTTTGCCGGCGCCGTCGCACTCGAACGGATCGTCATCCGCCCGATCGAGCGCGCGCCGCAGTTGACGATCGTGATCGTTACGCTCGGCTTGCTGATCATCTTCAACGGCTTGGCCGGATGGATTTGGGGTTACGAACTCAAGTCGTTTCCGTCGCCGTTCCCGACTGCGCCCATACACGCCGGCAACGTCACCTTCAGCAGCCAAGATCTCGGCGTGATCGGCGTTACGCTCGCGGCGCTGCTGCTGATCTACTTGTTCTTCTCGCGCACCAAGCTTGGGCTCGCGATGCGAGCTGCTGCGCTGTATCCGGCCGAATCTCGCGTGCTTGGGATACCGCAGGGCTGGATGCTTGCGCTCGGGTGGGGACTCGCGGCGGTCATGGGAACGCTCTCGGGACTCATGGTCGCACCGATCGTCTTCCTCGATCCGAACATGATGCAGAGCATCGTCGTGTACGCGTTCGCCGCTGCGGTGCTGGGCGGCATCGATAGCCCGGTCGGCGCGGTCGTCGGGGGCCTCGTTCTGGGCGTGACGTTGAATCTGCTCGGAACCTACGTTGATTTCATCGGTACGGACCTGCGATTGCCGGTTGCCTTCGCGATCATCGTCGGCGTGCTCGTCGTCCGTCCTTCGGGTATGTTCGGTCACCGGCGACTGACGCGCGTATGACGGGCGCGACGAAGGTACCGGCCGGCAATCTGATTGCGTTTGCGGTTGCCGCAGTTATCGTCGCGGTCGTGCCGTGGCTTCTGCCGCCCTACATCGCGTTCGAACTCGCCTATGCCGGCGCGTACGCGATCGCGATTCTCGGGCTCATCATCCTGACCGGCTTCAACGGGCAAATTTCGCTCGGTCACGGCGCGTTCATGGCGGTCGGCGGCTACGCGGTCGCGCTTGCGGTCACGCGCGCGGGTTGGCCGCCCGAGATCGCGATCCTGATCGCGGCTGCGCTCTGCGCCGTGCTGGGCGCCCTCGTCGGCATCGCGGCGCTCCGGCTTTCGGGCGCGTACCTCGCGCTTGCCACGTTCGCGCTCGCCGTCTCGGTTGCGCCCCTGCTCAAGCGCTTCAAAGAAACGACCGGCGGTTCGCAAGGCATCACGTTTGCCGCCGGGCACGCGCCCGGCCCGCTCGCGGGCCTACTCGATTCCGAGCGCTGGTTGTACTACGAGACGTGGCTGATCCTGGGCGTTTTGTTCGCCGTGTCGTGGTTCGTACTTCAGGGCCGCCTCGGACGAGCGCTGCGCGCCCTGCGCGACAACGAGATCGCCGCCGTGTCGTTCGGCATCAACCCGTCGGTCTATAAGACGCTTGCGTTCGCGTGGAGCGCGGCCTACGCCGGCGTCGCGGGCGCCTTGATCGCAAGCGCGACCGCATATGTAAGCCCGGACAGCTACACGTTGCAATTGTCGATCACACTGCTCATCGGGGCCGTCCTGGGCGGCCTTGGCAGCATGTGGGGGGCGATACTCGGTGGGCTCGTGGTCGAGTTTCTGCCGCTGTGGGCGCAAAGCATCAACACGGCCGCGTCGTCGTTGATCTACGGCATCTCGCTCATCCTGGTGATGATCGCGATGCCCGGAGGTATCGCCGAGGCCATCCGGCGCGTTTCCTTTACCATCATCCGCCCTCGGATCGAGGGTCAGCCAGAGAGGTCATAGCTATGTTCAAAAATCGCTTACTATTTAAGGTTCTCGTCCCGATCGCCGCGCTCGGCATCCTTGCCGGCTCGGCCGGTCGGGTAAACGCCGACCCGGTTCCGGGCGTCACGCCCACGGAAATTCTCTTAGGCGGCACGCATCCGTACAGCGGCCCCGCATCCGCCTACGGCGTGATCGGCAAGGGTATCCTCGCCTATTTTGCTTACGTCAACGACAAAGGCGGCGTCAACGGGCGCAAGATCACCTACAAAGATCAGGACGACGCGTACAATCCTGCGCAAACGGTGCAACTCGTCAAAGCAATGGCCGAACAAGATCACGTTTTTGCGTTCTTTAACACGCTGGGAACGGCGTGCAATCTCTCAGTCCGCCAATACCTCAACGACCAGAAGATTCCCCAACTTTTCATCTCGACCGGAGCGACGACTTGGGGCACGGACGGCGCAAAGTATCCGTACACGCTCGGGTTCAATCTCGACTACCAGGCAGAAGCCATCATCTTCGGCAAGTACATCGCCACCCACGAGCCGAACGCCAAAATTGCCATCCTCTATCAGAACGACGACTTCGGGCAAGACTACGTTGCCGGGCTTACCAAGGGACTCGGCGCGAAGGCTTCGGCAATCGTCAAGCAGGCGTCGTATGAAGTGACCGATCCCGACGTGCGCTCGCAGATGACGACCTTGCAGAGCAGCGGCGCAGACACGCTGCTCATCGCGGCGACCCCGAAATTCGCCGTCCAGGCGATGGTCGCGCGCAGCCAACTTTCGTGGAAGCCGACGACCTACCTGAGCAACGTCTCATCCTCCCCAACGATGTTGGGGGCGGCCACCAAAGCCGGCGGCGACGCGGCGACTGCCGGCATTATTTCCGATGCGTACGCGATGGATCCGACAAACGCGTCGCTTGCGAGCACGCCGGGGATGAAGCTGTACAGAGAGATCCTCGCGAAGTACGGGCCAGGGCTCGATCCGAGCAATTCCTTCATCCTTTACGGAATGGCGGCAGCGTATACGATGGTCGACGCGTTGCAGAAGGCGGGCAAGGACCTGACGCGGGATAAGTTAATGGACGCCTCGCTGCATCTCAGCGAGAAAAATCCCTTCCTGTGGCCAGGAGTCGAGTTGCAGACTTCGCCATCCGATCGCTTCCCGGTTCGCGCAGAACAGCTGATTCGGTGGAACAACGGCCTTTGGGATCCGTTCGGCCCGGTGATCGACGCCCGGAAATAAAGCGGTGACCGCCCTGCGCGACGGCACGACGCAAGAGCCTCCGTTCCTCGTCGTCAAAGAACTGACGATGCGTTTCGGCGGCATCTGTGCGCTCGCAGACGTGTCGTTCGACGTCGCGCAAGGCGGCATCACCGGGCTCATCGGCCCAAACGGGGCCGGCAAGACCACCTGCTTCAATTGCATCACGCGGCTCTACCATCCGACGTCGGGTTCGGTCGCACTCGGCGGCGATGACTTGCTTCGCTACCCGGCGCACACGATCGCGCGCCGGCGCATCGCGCGAACGTTTCAGAACGTCGCCCTGTTCGCGCACATGTCGGTCCTCGAAAACGTCCTGGTCGGATTTCATTACCGCCTGGGCGGGACGCCGGGGCAGCGCGTGAACGAAGCCCAAGCGCGGCGCGAATCGGCTGAAGTTCTCGACTATCTGACGCTCGGGGCGGTGGCCGGGCGGCCCGTGCACGGCTTACCATTCGGCACGCGCAAGGCGGTGGAACTCGCGCGTGCGCTGGTCGCCAAACCCGAACTGTTATTGTTGGACGAGCCGGCGGCGGGGCTCAATCACACCGAGGTCGAGGCCCTCGGGGACCGGATCGCGCGCATCAGCCGCGATTTCGGGACGACGATCTTGATGGTCGAGCACCATATGGGCTTGGTCATGGGCATCTCCAACCACATCGTCGTGCTCGACTCCGGTCGCAAGCTCGCAGACGGCGCACCACAGGCGATCCAGCGCGACCCGGCGGTCATCGAAGCGTACCTCGGAACGACGTAGAGGTGGCGCTGCTCGAACTTGACGATCTGCGCGCGCGATACGGCGAGACCGACGTTTTGCATGGGATCACGCTCTCGGTCGAACCGGGCGCGATCGTCGCGATCCTGGGCGCGAACGGCGCGGGCAAGACCACGACCTTTCGGGCGATCACGGGCGCCATCCCAACGAGCGGGGCCGTCCGTTTCGACGGCCGGCCGATCAAGGGCAACTCGCCCGAGGCCGCGGCACGCCTCGGAATTGCGCACGTCCCCGAGGGCCGCGGGACGCTCGCCGCGCTGACCGTGCGCGAAAACCTCGCACTCGGCGCCTTCACGCAGAAGGATTCGAAGCGAACGCGTGCGACCTACGAGCGCGTGGTCAGCTACTTCCCGCGTCTCGCCGAGCGATGCAATCAAGCCGCCGGCACGCTCAGCGGAGGCGAGCAACAGATGCTCGCGATCGGCCGCGCTCTCATGATGGAACCGCGTCTCATGCTCCTCGACGAACCGTCGCTCGGCCTCGCGCCGCTGATCGTCCGCGAAATCTTCGCGCTGCTCGAGCGCATCAACAAGAGCGACGGCGTAACGATCCTGGTCTCCGAGCAAAACGCGAAACTGGCTCTGGCCGCTGCAAGCCATGCATACGTCCTCGAAACCGGCCGCATCGCCGTCTCCGGCCCAAGCGCCGACCTAAACCGCGACGACGCAGTCCGCAAATCATATCTCGGCTACTAGCGAAAGGCGTTGTCACCCTGAGCGAAGCGCCGCGGGCGCGCAGTCGAAGGGCCGCCGGTGTAAGCGATATCCCGGCGCTACTTCGACTCCGGCGCTTCGCGCCTCCGCTCAGCATGACAAAAGGCCGCATGAACGGCGCCGGTTAGGCGGGGCTCTGCGATTGCGGCGGTGACTCGCTTCGTTGCGATGTCGAGATACGCCGGTTCGATCTCGTTGGCGATCGAGTTGCGGCCGCTTGCGATGGCGGCGAGCGTCGTCGAGCCGGTTCCGGCGAAGGGGTCGAGCACCGTGTCGCCGGCAAACGAGAAGAGTTTGATCAGGCGTTCGGGGACGGCCACGGGAAACGGCGCGGGATGGTCGCGCGACGACGTTCCGCGCACATCGGTCCACGGAGAGCGCAGCCACGTCTGCATTTCTTCCTTCGTCAGCATCGACAGCGCTTTTTGCACGGGTCCCGGCGATCGGTACTCGCCGCCCTTGCGCATGAATACGATGTACTCGAGGTCATTCTTGACGACGGCTCCGGGTTGGTACGGCTTCCCATAGAAACCGGCTCCATTTCCCTCCGCTTCATTCGCGCCGTTGGCGATCTTGCTCCAGAGAATCGGCGTAAGACAGTCGAGCCCGTTCTTTCGCGAGCGGACCGCGATATCGGCATGAAGCGGAAGAACGTAATGGCGGCCGCCCTGCCGGCGGGAAACGCAGACGTCGCCGACGACGCAACAGATGCGGCCACCCGGAACGAGAACGCGGCGGCACTCTCTCCAAACCCGGTCGAGCTCGTCGAGAAAGCGTTCGTAGTCCTCGATCTCGGCCATTTGACCGTCGCGTCGAACGTAGGCCTTCAAACGGAAATACGGCGGCGAGGTAACGACGAGGTGCACGCTTTTGTCATCGAGCCAAGACAAATCGCGCGCGTCGCCGAGGTGCAGGCGATGCACGGTCGAGTCGTACGGCGCGGGCCACGCTTGCGCGCGAAACCCTTTGTTGGCCGCGATGAGATGGGCCAGCGCCTCGGGGCTGTTGTCGGCGACGGCGAAGGCGAGATTCAGCGGCATCGGCGAGGCGTTCTCCACGTCAGAGCGCCGCGAGCACGCGTTCGCCGAATTCGTTTGTGTCGAGGACTGGGTCGTTTGCGCGGGCGAGATCGCGCGTTCTGGCTCCGCCGGCAATCGCGGTTGCCACCGCATCTTCGATGCGCTTCGCGCTCGTTTCGTCGGCGAGGCTGTAGCGGCACAGCAGCGCCGCGGAGAGGATCGCGGCGATCGGGTTCGCAATCCCGCGGCCGGCGATGTCGGGGGCCGTACCGCTGATCGGCTCGTACAGCCCGAAACGCCGTTCGCCCTCGGCGCGCGATCCGAGCGTCGCGCTCGGCAAGTTCCCAAGGGATCCGGTGAGCATACCGGCCTGGTCGCTCAGGATGTCGCCGAAAGTGTTTTCCGTGAGGATCACGTCGAAACGGCGCGGATCGCGCACGAGCTGCATCGCGGCGTTGTCGACGAGCAGATGGTCGAG
>PMHP01000016.1 GCA_003158195.1 Vulcanimicrobiota bacterium
AACTTCTCCGCTCAGGCCGAGCAGTTTGCCGAGTTCGCGCCCGGGAACGAGTAGGTTGTCCATCTTGCCCACCGATTCGTTGAACTTCTCGACCGTGTGGTTGAGGGATTTGCCGACTTTGCCGAGGGTCCCGAAGAAGCTCAACAAGCGATCGTAGAGCATCCGACCGCGGCGCGCGACCTCCTCGGCGTTTTCTTGCTGTTTCTGGATGCGCCATCCGTTGGCGAATGCGCGGAGGTAGCACAGAAGCAACAACGGTGAGCAAAGGACGATTCCGAAACGGAGGGCATCGTCGAGCATGTTCGGCTCTTGCGCAAGCGCCGCCGACAGCATCGATTCGTTCGGTACGAACAAGAACGTCATCCCCGCGTAGCCTTCAATGCGATCGTAGCCGCGGCCGCGGAGTTCCGTGACGCGCCCCTTTAAGTCCACGACGCTTTGCTTGAGCAAACGCCTGCGTTCTTCTTCGTCCGCTTCGGAGACCGCGCGGATGTAGTTGACCACCGACGCCTTTGCATCGACCGGAATGTGCAGTCCACCGGTCAGGTGGACGGTCAGGTCGGGTCGCTCGCCGGTTCCATCCAACGACCGCACACCAGTCTGGCGGTCGAAGTCGCAATGCTCCGTCATTCCGGCCAATTCGACGATGCGGTCGAGGCTGATTTCGCCCCAGTTTCCCGCGACACGCGGATTCTGTAGGGCATTGCGCAGTTGGCCGGTTGCGTCGTTGGTCGTGCGCACGGCTTCTTGAAGCGTCGCTTGGAAGCGTACTACCTCAGCCAGCTGAGCCTTGAGTGCGCCCAGGTCGCCGGAGCTGCTTTTCTGCAGCAGACCCACGGCTTCACCGAACTTCGCAAACTCGTGATGCACCGGGCCGATGATGCCTTTGATCTCCTCGACACGGGTCGTCAAGCTGCCCGCGATCGTTTCACGCTCGCCGCCAAGCTTCGCAACGGCAAGCTCGAGGAACGAGGAAGTGGCGCTCCCGAGAGCCTGCTGGGCCAGGTGTTGGAACTGCCCGAGCATCTTCTCTTCAATGCCGGCGCGCTCGCGCCCGAATGCCTCTCGCTCGACGTCTAGCCGCGTTCGCGCCGCCGAGAGGCTGGCCTCGGAGTCGGATAAGTTCGCGTCGGCGCGCGCGAGTTGCAAGACGAGCTCGGCGGAACGCGCCTTCTCCTCGGCCGCCGCCGCGCGAAGCATCGAGACCTCGCGCTCGCGCGAGAGCCACGTAAGGGCGACGCCGACGAACACGGCCATGGCTATGAGAAGAGTTGATGTGGCGGTCATCGCCGCTATTGTGCGGCATCGATGCGCCGCCGGTGTGTCGCGGGCCGGTCATCCTACCCTCAACTCGGGCTTGCGAGCGACGCCGGAGGCGTAGGCCCTTGCGATGCCGTCGACCGTTTCGCGGGCGAATGCGACGGCTTCCGGTGGTGCGATCACGATCGCCTCGGCGCCGAAGCGGAGTGACCAGCGCACCGCCTCACCGAGGTCTTCGAACGCCAACGTGATCTCGGCGCTGCCGTCGGGCCACCGCGCGACGCGTTGGCCAGACTGCCAGATCACCGACGTGACGGCCGCGGCGACGACGGGACTGAGGCGGATCGTGACGTCGAGGGCCGCGGAGCCGCGGATCCAACCCACGGCGTGCTCCGCCAGGAATCGCTCGGGCACCGCGCGGGGGGTGAACGTGCCCTCCTTACGCATCGGTCCCGTAATGGCATCGAGCGCAAACTGGCGCCAGTCGCGGCGCATCAAGTCGTAGCCGACAAGATAGTATCGGCCGGATCGCGCGATGACGTGGTACGGCTCGACGCGCCGAATGGCCCGCGCGCCCCGTGCCGGTTTGTACGAAAACTCAACGCGCGCGGGACCTGCCGCCGCCTCCTCTAAGAAGGCGCAGGCGCCGGCGACCCGCTCGCTTTCCCGCGGCGTTGCCTCCCGCACGTGGAGAAACCCGCGGTGCGGATCGACCTTCTCACTGCCGATTGCGCCGCGCAGTTCGCGCTCGATCGGACCGCCCAACGCAGCCGCGATTCGTCCGAGGGTCGCGGTTACGTCGCGGGTCTTGGCACTGAGGCGCTCGATCCGCCGAGCGGAGGCGTGCAACAGCACGCGGCCGCCGGTAATGTGTGAGACCGTAAAGCCGTGGCCCCTGCCAATTTCTCGGATTTTGAGCAGATCGCGCTGGAACTCGCGCCGCGAGATCCCGAACCGGTCGATGCAGGCCGCATAGTCAACGACGCCGTCGTACAGCAGCGTCAGAAGAATCCAGCCGATCCGGGCAACGGTCCGGCTCGGTGCGTCCGTGCGGGGCCGGGCTCGCGGCCTTTTGCGCATCTGTTCCGTATCCGACGCCCCCGATGCACGCAGGCGATAAGGTTCGCTGCCGTCATCGCTGTCGTGCGATAGTATCGATAATGCGCTTGCTACCGATCTTCCTCCATCGGTCGTCGTCGAGGGCCGAAGCGAAGAGATTTGCCCGTCCGGAGTAGCACGATGCGTGATCCGCACGGGCCAGACCGATAAGAGCGTCGTCAAGCTGACCTTCGCCAAGCGTGTCCGGCCCAATTGGCGCGGGAGCGTGGTGCGCCAGGTGCGCTCGAATTCGTGGCCCGGAATCGAGACGTCGGGGATCGGGAGGTGGAACGACGCGATGCCGCGGCGCTCGATGCCATCCGCTAAGCCGGCGACGCCGAGGGGTTCGAACTCGTGGG
>PMHP01000050.1 GCA_003158195.1 Vulcanimicrobiota bacterium
GGCGTCGGCGACTTCGTCGGCGTCGGGCTCACGGTCGGGGTCGGCGACGGCGTCGGCGACTTGGTCGGCGTCGGGCTCGGCGTCGGCGTATTTGACGGCGTCGGCGGTGGTGTCGGCGGCGCGGTCGGGATCGGGCCGCCTGGTGCCGGCGGCGCAGGACCGAAGGCGATGCAGGTTTGCAGCGCGGGCGCATCGGTCGTAACCGTCAGTGGAAGGCCGGTTGCCGGGGTCGTCGGCGGCGCGGTATCGGTCGCTGGTTCAAGCGATTTCTTGAAAGGTCCACCGAGGGTCGAACAGGCGGTTATTCTTCCGACGTCCGGCGAGCGAAGGAAGTTCTGCGAGGCGATCGTCGCGGGGGGTACGGTTGACGAGAAAAAGCTCAAACCGTTCACGGGCATCGAGGCAGTCAACGACACCCACTGAGATTGAAGCATAACCGGCTGCGTATACGTTTCGGGGCCGAAGAATTGGATAAACAGGGGCGAACAGGTCGGGTTTGGGATGGGCCCGACGGCCGTAAAAAATGGAACGCGTCCGTTCAACGCATTGGTCTGCGCCGGGATGCCGCAGGCGACGGTGGTGGTCGGCGCGGCGTTGTCCATCGTTGCATACATCGCGTAGAGCGAATAGCTGTCATACGGATCGCTGAGCGCGCTGACGGTTCCGCCGTAGCGCGTCCCGAGCTGGAGCCGCTCGCCGAGCGTCGACATGCGAATCGACCAAAAAAGCCCGTACATCGCCAGGATGAACAACGGCAAGGAGATCGCCGTCTCCATGAGCGCTTGGCCACGGTCGCTGCGGAAGAACATGAGCCTCATGCCGAGCTTCATGCCGAGCCTGCTCCCGTGCACGCGGTCGAGACCGAAGGCGCAGCCGCGAACGGCTTGATCGCAATGGCGTTCCACCAGCCGAGCTTGACGCTGTACTCGTCGCTGTACGTCGGTTGGTTAAAGTCGTCGTAGTTCACGTACGCGACTGCCGAGTTCCCGCCGAAATTGACGCCGTACCAATCGTACGTCTCGTTCGTGTCCCCATTGGTCGAAGACGTGCTGGCGAGGAAGTCCGTGTAGATCTCATAGGGCTGGAAAACCGTGTTGGCGGGGCGGCCCGCGGGGTCGAAGACCGCGCCGGGCTGCATCCAGTCTTGTTCGATCATAATATTGGTTGCGGCGGCGCGGCCGATCGCATACTGCGGCTTCATATGCATCGGGCCGAAGTTTGCGACGACCGGCGGAATTTGCACGCAGGTGGTCACGTCGACCTGGCCCGGATCGAACAACAGATTATTCTCTTGGTCGTTGGCAATGCTCGACGTCTTCCCAAGACTCGGCACCAGGATGTTTTGGGCGTCTTCTTGCACCGCGCTAAGGCCCGTGCGCTTGGCTTGAGAGACGACGTGGTACGCGCTCGCGAATGCGCAGTCGGCGCCGTCGGCGTGAACGTTCACCCCTTGGTACGAGGGCTGGTTACAATTCGCATTGAGATGGACTTGCAAAGATGTGGTATCGGCTACCCAGTTCTTCCACTGCGTGTTGTTCGAATAATCGTTAAGCAGCTTGACGTCATCGGTGAAGCGGTTGAGCGCGGCGATGTATTCACGCGAGGTGTCCGCATAAACGGCGGCGCAGGTTCCTTCGGCACTGGCGCCGGTATTAAAGTTGTAGTAACTCCAGTTGTCCTGGCATCCGCCCGAGTCGTTGGCCGCGAGCAGCACGGACTGGAGCAGGTGACGCATGCGATATTCCTCGACCGAGGTTCCGTACAGCGCCACCATCAGCATGTTGTAGCGCTCCGCCTGCAGCGACATGATGGCCTGCGCATACGAGTCCGCGGCATTTTGCGCCCGAACCTGATAGCGCAGCGTGTTGCCGTAGTTCATCGCCATAAAGGCAAACATCATCGTGGTGATGATCGCACCAATCCAGAGGGGGAGGACCTGACCGCGCTCGCCGTGTCTCACGGACAGGCCTGCTCGGGGGATGTCGGATTGCTGTATGTCGGATCGTTGGGCGGTTGGCCCGCGCCGACGTTCACGTCCCAGCCATACACGGTTTGTACGGCCACATTCCACTGGTCGCCACCCTGTCCCGGAAAATGCCCGTTGTCAGTGAAGCCTTCCCAAGCCCCGAACGACTGGATAGCTTCGGGTATCGCAATGGCGCCATCATCGGCCGAGACCGACATGTTCGTGAAGCCGGCAGCATACGCGCCGCCCTGGCCATTATCGTAGACGGGGGTCAGAAGCCCTATTTGGTTATTAGGATTTTGCTTGGGATCTGCTTCTTGCGACTGCCATTCGACTAAAGGTTGGTAGGGATTTGCCTGGAGATATTCCGCGATCGTCGCGTATACACGCTGGTGGCAGGCGAATGCCTCAAAGACACTTTGACCCGTGCCCGTGCTCGAGGCGCCACTGACGCCGGGGCTCGTGTCGCTCCAGTTTGTGCTGTCGAGAAACCCGGCAACGCCGAGCGCGAGGAACGAAATACTCGGGTTGCCGTTATTGTTGCCGTTGGCACACGGTGTTCCGCCATTCGACCAGTCCACGGTAAGATTTGACGGCGGAGAACCGGCAGGGCTGCCGGGACCAGCGCCATTAAAGGATTGGAACCAGTTGTAGTATCCGGTCGAGCCGCTGGAGTTGGCGCTTGGGTTTCTCCAGTAAAGGTCTGAATCGCCCTGACCCGTGTATTCGCCCCAAGGCCCCGGCAGCGAGCATTCCTGCAAGTAGTTAAACCCCACGAAGTATGGCGGCGTGTTCTCGCCTTGGGTGAAGTAGTTGTTCTGGCTGTACGGACCCGGGCTCGCGAGGCTGCAACCCTCGTTGGCGATGTCGTCGTGCGTTCCGCATTCGACCCACTTGGCTTCGATCGCGACGCCGTTGACGCCGAGGCTGTTGCCGAGGATGTGCACGAGTCCCGGCACGTTGACCGTCGCCTGCAACTGCTCGGGCGTCATCATCGAAGCGCCGCCGTGACGATTGCTTGCGGAGTTTGCCTGAACCGTCGGATTCGGATCGTTATAGCCGTAGTCGACCGCGATGCTCGGTGTCGGCGCAGGCACGGCCGTCGGCTGGACGTTGGCGATCGAGATTTGCGGGAACGCGTTGTGGGTTGCCTGCTCGGGCGTTCCGCTTGTTACCGTCAAGACGTTCGCTCGCGCGTCGTAATACGCGGCGGCGTCCGTCGTCAATTGGAGATAGCCTAGGACTCCGATTTGGATGATCCCAAGCATGAAAATGAGCGTTGCCGAAACGAACAACGCAGTCTCAACCATTACGGCTCCGCGGGGGGGGCGGATCACGGCGGGTTCAGAGCTCCATTCGACAGGCTATAAGTGTCGTTGCCGATGTTCGTGTTGGCGGTCGTTCCGAGAAACGAGACGGCAGACATCGCGATGAGCGTGAAGCTTGCGAGGATAATTGCAAACTCGACGATTTCCGCGCCGGCGTCATCATAGAGAAATTCACGAAGGCGTAAACTGTGCATCGTCATCCTTTTGGTCCTATCGGCACGCAATTTACATTCGACACAGCCCGCTCGACTCGTGGTGAGCGGAGTCACTATCGCCCCCAAGGGACTCCCCTTTATGTAAGGGGCGAGTTAACATGGGAGTGCAGCCAGCGTGCTTGCGGACACGCGCGACAATAGTGATTTTTTGCGGAGAGTGTGACAAAGGGCGGTACCTCCCCGCCCTTTGTTGTTTTCGGCATCCCGGCCCAAGCGCTAAAGCGCCCCCCGACAAGCTCGGGGCGACAAGGTCTAAATCAATCGATAGACCGGGGCGAGGTAGCCGGCCTTGAGCATGCCCTCGAAGGCGTTCCAGGTGAAGAACGAATCGTCGCTTTCGGGTTCGAGGAGGACGGAGACGAGGGGGCCTAGCGGCTGCACGCAGGGGATCGTCAGCGCTCCGAACTTCGCAGCGAAGGCGATCGGCGCGCGCCAGCTTCCGTCGATCGTGACGGTTCGCTGGCCGTCGAGCGTTACGGCGTCGCGGTCGACGCGGTCGACCGCAAACTGCTGGACGGTGACACGCTCGGTCGCGATGGAAATCGTGTGGACGAGGCCGTGCCGTTCGAGCAGCGGCTTGACCGGGCCCGAATACTCGTAGGGAATCAGGTAACCTTTGGTCTGAGTGACGTACAGCGCGGGGGCGAATCGGTCGTAGACCGGCATCGGCGCCGTCGAAAACGTGTCGGTGCGTTTCAAGTCGCGGGGCACGCCGGGTTCGGGATCGGCTTCCGCATCCGAGTTGAGCGCCAGGTTCTCCCACGCGATCGTCTGTACCGAGGGCGCTTTGAGGGGAAAGCTCGCGCGAATCGGCACGGCGCCGCCGACCCAGTGGGTGACCGTCTTCCCGTTCGCGAGAATCGCGTCGTCTTGGTCCGAACAATTTCCGAACAACGACTCGACGAAGGCTCGCGTCGTAAAGACGCGCTGTTCGAGGCTGTCGTGGCCGTACGACTCGGCCAGAACTGCGACCGGGCCGCGCAGCCCCATGTAGTTCACGGGATGCCGCGGCCGGTAGTCGGGCGCGAACCAGCCGTAATTGGCCACGTCGCTCGGCGGCGGGGGCGCCGGCAGCGGGCGCGTCCGCCCGAATTGCCCGCAGGGGAAGGTCTCGACGCCGAACTTTGTGTGCAGCTCGGCGTGGACGGCCGGGAGCAGCTTGTCACGCGCGTACACCCCACCGAAGAAGGCGGCCGGATGAAGCGATGGAGCGTAGGTCACGGAGTAATCGTAAAAACTGCCGCCGCCGGTGCGCAGATCGACGAAGACGTCGGGCTGCCAAGTATTGACGAACTCGAGGATCGCGCGCGTCTCGGGCGCTTCGAGCTTGACGAAATCGCGATCGAGGTCGATGCCCTGCGCGTTCTGGGCGATGCCGATGCGCGCCGGGCCGTTCTGGTCCGGGGCGTTGCGCGCTTGCGGACCGTAGCGCTCGCAGGCGTCAGGGTTGGCCATCGGAACGATCGCGAGCACGAGATCGTCGAGCAGCGTCTTGTCGGTCGAAACACAAAGATCGCGCAGGATCGCAAGGATCGCTTCCTTCCCGTCGACCTCGTTGCCGCGCAGGGCGGCTTGCACGTAGACGATCGGACGGTTGAGCGCGCGAGCCGCTGCGGGCGAAACGACGCGCGGGCGCGACGCGATAACGAAGGGAATCTGGCGGCCCGAAGCGCTCTTGCCAAGCGAGCCGCGAAAGATCGGCGCGCCGCGCTCATCGAGTTCGTTGAGGAAGGCCTGGACCTCGGCGTAACTCGAGGTCTGCTGGTAGTTGCTCCGCTCGGCCCGGGTGGTGAGCCTGTCGCGCAGCGAGGTCTGCGGAACCAAGGCTCCGGCAGGGCGGAGTCCCGCCGCGAACGTCGCCGATCCCGACGCCAAGAAAAAACGGCGCTTCACGGTTCGAACGTCCCCGCGCCGACGACCGTCAGGTCGTGCTCGCCGAGATAGCGCCGTGCCGCCGCGGCAACCTCCGCGCGCGTGACCGCTTCGAGCCGCGCGCGATACGTGTCGACGTAGTCGTCGTCCAAACCGTAGTATGCGATGCGCTCGAGCTGGGCCGCGATGCCGCCATTGGTCGCGAGCGCGACAAAATGGCCGCCGGCCATCGAGTTGCGTTGCGCCACGAGCTCGCGCTCGCGCGGACCCTCGTCCACGTACGCGTGCAACACCTCGCGCACGAGCGCGATCGCGCGCTCGACGTTGGCCGGGTTCACGCTTACGGTCACGCGCCACGGGCCGGGTACTTTGTGCGGCGACAGGAATGCGCTGGTCACGCCGTAGGTCAGGCCCTCGCGATCGCGCAAGCGCAACCCAAGTCGCGAGCTNNGTCGCGCGGCCGATGACGATATCGACGTTCGCCTTCCGCTCGAGTTCGACGTTTTCGAGCCGCTGCGCTGCGGGACGCGCGCGCACCGGGAGGACGTCGAACCCGGCGGCCCCGAAGGCGACGTCTCCCAGCGTAGCTTCGAGAAGTGCGCCAAATTGCGTTTGCGTGCGGGCGCCGGCTCCGGAAACGAGCGGCGCGGAACCCCGCACGAAGCGGCGGTGGAAGTCGCGGACGTCGTCGACCGTCGCGGCCGCGACGCCGGCGATCAAGGCGTCGACGTCACGTTCTTCATTCGGATCACCCGGCTCGTAGACGAGTTGCGTGAACCGTGCCATCGCGCGCCAGGCCGTATTCGTGCGCGCGAGGCGAAGGGCACCGGTGAGTTCCGCTTTCACGATGCCGAGTTCGACCTCGTCGAAGGCCGGCTCCCGGAGTTCCTCGGCAATCGTCTCCAGGGTCGATTCCAAATCGTCCGCGGTACACGCGGCCATGAAACGGAAGGCGAGCGCATCATAGGTCTGCGCGCGCTCGTCGTCCACGTAGTACGCGCGCCGGATCCCGGCCCGTTCCAAACGCTCTTCAATCGCGCGGCGGTCGTGGCTGCGCGTGCCGCGCGAAAGCATCGCGGCGACGATCGAAGCCAGCAGCGGATGCTCGGGCGAATGCGCCGGGCCCGCGGCAAACAGCCCGCGGACGTGAACCGTCGGGTTGTGCGGCGCCTCGACGTATCTCCACGCGAGCCCGTTTGAAAGCGACGCTCCGGCGACGCGCGCGGCAAAGGATTGCGCGCTCGACGTGCGCGGCGCGGGCAGCGGAGCTGCCTCCAACTCCGTCGCACGGGCGTCGGCATGCGCCGGCACCACTTCGAATGGAACGACGTCAAAGGTCTTCGGCGTGCCGGGCAGCAGCAGGCCTGTGGTCCGGTTATCCTCGTGAAGATACGTCTGCGCGACGTCACGAATGCGCTCGGGGCTTATCGCAGCGAGCCGCTCGAGATACCCTTCGTCGAGACGCCAACTACCGACCGCCTCGAGTTCGCCGAGCCGTTGCGCGAGCGAAAGCGAACCGTCGCGCGCAAACGCCCGGCCGACGGCGATCTGCCTGCGCGCACGCTCGACTTCGTGCTCGTCCGGGCCGTCCGCCGTGATGGCGGCGAGAACCGCATCGATTTCGCGCCGCACGACGTCGGGCGTGACGCCGGGGCGAACCATCGCGACGACCTGGAACAACCCGGGGTCGCGCGAACCCCAATTCGAGGCTGAGACTTCGAGTGCGAGCCCGGTGTCGACGAGTGCCCGCGACAAGCGGCTCGTGCGACCACGGCCGACCACGCGCGCGAGAATCTCGAGCGCGTCGCCGTCGTCGTTCATCGGCGTTCCGGTCGCTCCGACCGTTCGCAGTTCGGCGTTCGAGAGAACCCGCATCGCTCCGAACGCTGCCGGCGTATGGAATGCGAGCATGACGATCGCCGTGTCGCCGGGGCGCTTGACCACGACGCTACGCTCGCCCACCTGCGGCGGCTCCTCGGTATAGACCTCGGGCAACGCGCGCGCCGCACGCGGCAACGCTCCAAAGCGCCGTTCGATCGTCGCGCGAGTTCGCTCGGCATCGAAATCGCCGACGACGAACGCGGTCGCGTTATCGGGATGATAGTACGTGTCGTAGAGTTCGCGCAACCGTTCGGTCGAAACGCCTTCGACGTCCGTGCGCCAGCCGATCGTCGGATGGTGGTAGGGGTGCTCGCGAAACGCCGTCGCGACCAGCGCCGTGGAGAGGACGCGCATCGGATTGTTGTCGTTGCGCTCCAGCTCGTTGCGAACGACGGTCATCTCCGAGCGCCGGTCGATCTCGGCGATCGTGGCGTTCCGCATCCGGTCTGCTTCGAGTTCGATCGCGAAATCGAGATAGCCGGTGGGAACGCTCTCGAAATAGTTGGTGCGGTCGAGCCAGGTCGTTGCGTTCTTGGCCGCGCCGATCTCGTTCATGATGTCGGCGAACGCGCGGCCACGCTGCCGGTTGTAGGCGGGCGTCCCTTTGAACAGCATGTGCTCGAGCAAATGCGAGGAGCCCGTGTAGCCGACGGCTTCGTTACGGGCTCCGACATGATAGAGGACCAGGAGCGTGGCGACCGGCGCCGCCGCCTGCGGCACGAAGACGACCTTCAACCCGTTCTCTAGGAAAAATTCGTGCGCCGGCGCTGCGGCAGTTTCGATCATTCCAGGTTGTCTTCAACCACCAGCCGGAATTTCTTTGTCACCCTGAGCGAAGTCGAAGGGCCGCCGAGATTCGAGTTGTGCTTCGACTGCGGCGCTGCGCGCCTTCGCTCAGCATGACATTCGCTACACCATCGGTAGGTCGAGGCCATGCTCGCGCGCGCAGTCGAGGGCGAGGTCATAGCCGGCGTCGGCGTGGCGCATCACGCCGCTGGCAGGGTCGTTATGTAATACGCGGGCAATGCGCTTGGCGGCCTCGGGGGTTCCGTCGCAGACGATGACCATCCCGGCGTGCTGCGAATAGCCGATTCCGACCCCGCCGCCGTGATGAAACGAAACCCAGGTCGCGCCGCTTGCGGTGTTGAGCAGCGCGTTCAACAGAGGCCAATCGCTAACCGCGTCGCTGCCGTCGCGCATCGCTTCGGTCTCCCGGTTGGGGCTTGCGACCGAACCCGAATCGAGGTGGTCGCGGCCGATGACGACCGGCGCGGCAAGTTCGCCGCTTGCGACCATATCGTTGAACGCGAGCCCGACGCGCGCCCGGTCGCCCAAGCCGATCCAACAGATGCGCGCGGGCAGACCTTGGTAGGCGATCCGCTCTTTGGCCATGTCGAGCCAGTGGTGCAGCGATGCGTCGTCCGGAATCAACGCCTTCACTTTCGCATCGGTCTTCGCGATGTCGCCGGAATCGCCGGAGAGCGCGGCCCAGCGAAACGGGCCGACGCCGCGGCAGAAGAGCGGCCGGATGTACGCCGGCACGAAGCCGGGGAAATCGAATGCATCCGCGACCCCTTCGTCCTTCGCCATCTGGCGGATGTTGTTGCCGTAGTCGACCGTCGGAATGCCCATGCGATGAAACGCAAGCATCGCGCGCACGTGTTCGGCCATCGATCGTTTGGCCGCCGCGACGACCGCTTCGGGATCGCTGCGGCGCATCTCGGCCGCGTGCTCGAGCGTCCAACCCTTGGGCAGATAGCCGGTCGACGGATCGTGAGCGCTCGTTTGATCGGTGACGACGTCCGGGCGCACGCCGCGGCGCACGAGTTCGGGGAAGACGTCGGCCGCGTTGCCGAGCAGTCCGACGGAGAGCGGGCGCTTCGCTTCGCACGACGCGCGCACGAGAGCCAGCGCTTCGTCGAGGGAGTCTGCGCGCTCGTCGAGATAGCGCGTCTCCAAACGGCGCTCGATGCGCGTGGGATCGCACTCGACCGCGAGCATCGAGGCGCCCGCCATCGTAGCCGCGAGCGGCTGCGCGCCGCCCA
>PMHP01000169.1 GCA_003158195.1 Vulcanimicrobiota bacterium
AAGGACAGACGGAGCAAAAAGGACAGACGGAGCAAAAGCGATATCCCGTTGGCGCTTTCGACAAGCTCACCGTGACAGTGCTACTCCTGGGCGAGGGTGATGTTGCCGTCGCTGGCGTGGACGTCGAGGCGTCCGTCGCCGGAGCCGACGCGGACGGTTTGCAATGACGAGTCCTCATCGTCGTCTGCGCTGCTCGCGTGACCGCTTGCGCCGCTGCTGAAACCCGAGAGGTTGATCTTGCCGTCGCTCGCCTTGGCGGTAATCACGGTATCCGCTCCCGTCGCGAAGCCAAGGGTTACGCGCCCGTCGCTTTCGATCGTGCCATCGCGCACTTGCAGAGCGGTGCCTTCAATGCGATCGTTACTGCTCGTCGCGTCGAGGCGCGGCGCAACGATCCGGTGCAAAACGATCGGTCCGTCCGATGATGAGACGTGCAGCGCGGGCGCGTCGTAATCGTCAACGGTGATCGAGCCGTGGCCGATACTATTGAACGACGCCTCGGCACGCAGGCCGCTCGCCCGAATGTCGCCGGCCTTCACGACCGTGACCTGCGTTTCTGCAGGCACGAGCACCGTTACCATGCGGTCGTCGCCGATGGACCACCGGTGCCCGGAGGTCGCGACGATGCGAATCGTTTCGCCGTCCCGGAGTGCCACGAGCGGACCCTTCGTGCGGAATACTCCGAATGCCGTATCGCCGCTGAGGCTGACATCGATCTGCGACGACTTGCCCGTCAAAATCGTAAGATCGGCGTAGCCGATGTCCACGGTTAGGGCCGGATGCGCCCCGGCCTGAAAGATCTCGTGCGGGCCATCCTCGACAAGGTGCGGGCCGGACGCCGCCGGGGCGTCGATGCGGGGCGCGGACAGAGCGGGCTGGTCGCCGCGAATTGCCACAAAAGCCTCACCGATGATCGCCAGTTCGACCACAAACAACGCGGCGATGACCGTGCCACGTGAAATCATGCCCCATCTACCGGCGACCTCGGCGCGAAGTTTCGGCCGAACGAACGCGCTAGGCCGTGTGGGCCTCGATCGCGCCGATTATCCGAGGCCAGGCCTCGCGCGGCAAGGTGTGGCCCATGCCCTCGATCGCGAGGAACGTTGCGCCGGGAATCGCGGCTGCGAGCGCGGGGCCGGCTTTGAAGCGAACGAGCGGATCGGCCGTGCCGTGGATGACGAGGGCCGGAATCGCCAGCTTCCGGAGCGCTTCCGTGCGGTTTCCCGAGGCGACGATTGCGAGCATTTGGCGCGCGACGCCCGCGGGGTTGGTTCCACGGTCGTAACTGCGCTCGCCCTGGCGGCGCATCCGCGCGGCGTCGAACGGAAAATTGTCTTGTGCCAGCACGTGCCAGGTCCGCACGTAGCGGCGAAGATAGGCTTCGCGTTCCTTCGCCGGGCGCTGCGTCAGAACGCGCATCGCCTGCCACGTCGGCGGCGGCAGCCTTGGGTCGCCCGTGGAGGACATAATCGAGCACAGGGTCCGCAGACGGTCGCGAAAGTGGATCGCCAGCTCCTGCGCGATCGCGCCGCCCATCGATATGCCGACGACGTGGACCGTATCCAAGCCCAGCGCGTCGATCAGGCCGATCGTGTCCTTTGCCATGTCGAGCAGTGTGTAGCGAGCGCGGATCCCCGAGCGCGTGAACTGCGAGAACACGATGTCCCGCATCGACGGCGTCTTCGCTTCGGTAAATTTCGTCGACAACCCGATGTCGCGATTGTCGAAACGCACGACGAAACGTCCGCGTAAGGCGAGTTCCCGGCAAAAGTCGTCGTCCCAGACGACCATCTGCCCGGCCAGTCCCATGATGAGAACAATCGGCGGGGCTAACGGATCGCCGAACGTATCGTAGCAGAGCGAGATGCCGTTGGCCTCGGCGAATTCCGGGCCGCTGTAGCGCACGGGTTCGGTCAGCATACGCGGGAGCTTCTGCGCCCAAGCATAAAGACCGCCCCATGAGCGTTGCGCTGCAATGGGATGCGGCGGGCAGCGAGCGCAAGCGCGCGCGGCTGCTGCGGATCAAGATCATTGCGACGGGCCTCTTGCCGGTTATGGCAACGCTGTTCGCGCTGTCCGCCCGCTTCAAGCCGCAGTACCCGCTGCTCGCGTGGGTCGAGGCGTTCTCGGAAGCCGCGCTCGTCGGCGGGCTCGCGGATTGGTTTGCCGTGGTCGCGCTTTTCCGCCACCCCGGCGGACTGCCGCTCCCGCACACCGCGATCATCCCGCGGAACAAAGATCGTATCGGCGCGCAGCTCGGCGAGTTCGTCGAGATGAATTTCCTTACGCCCGAGAACATCGCGGCGAAGCTCGCGGAGCTGGATCTTGCCGAGAACGTCCTGCGCTGGTTTTCCGACAACAGTCATACCCGGCGCGCGATTAGCGCGACCCGCGCGTATCTGCCGCTCGTCATCGAGGTCGTCGACGAACCGGACATCGAGCGCGTCGTCAGCCGCGTCGTCTCCGAGGAAATCGATCGGCTCGATTTCGCACAAACCGCAGCGTCGATGATCATGACCGTCACGCGCGACGGACGCCATCAACGCATCCTCGACGAGATGCTGCCGCTTGCGACCAACTGGCTGAACGCCAACCGCGCGTACGTCAAGCGCCGGTTCGCGAGGAAGTCGCTGTTGACGCCGCCGTGGGTCGACACCTACATCGTTAATAGCTTCGTCGACGGCGTCATCGATCTCATCGACGAAATCGGGCAAAACCCGGATCACGAGATGCGGCTCGCCCTCGACGCCTATCTGCAGCGCTTCGCGGAGCAACTCGAAAGCGATCCGGAGCTGGCGAAAAAAGCCGAGGACATCAAGACCTCGATCATGCACGGCCGCGAGATCGAAGGGACGTTGTCGGCTGCGTGGCGCTCGCTGCGCGGCCGCGTGCGGGCGCCCCGCGGCGGACCGGAAACCGCGAACGAAGCGTGGCTCGCCGACGTTGTCTCGCGCATCGCGCGCGGTATCTTGCTCGACCGGGAGCTCCTAGACCGGATGAACGCCAACCTCATCAAGATCGTCGACGCGGGGCTCGCGCACTTCAAGCACACCTTCGCGACCCTAATCGAAGACATCGTTCAGCGTTGGGACACGCAGGAAGTGACCGAAAAGGTCGAGTTGGAATTGGGGCCCGACCTGCAGTTCATTCGCCTCAATGGGACGTTCATCGGCGGGNNCAGGCGTTGCCTTGCACGCTGCCCTTCTCGGCGTCGCCGTTACCCCATAGCCCTAGGCGCGCTGCTCTTCTTGAGCGCTATGGGCCTCGGTTCCGAGGCGCTTGTGCAAGCGGACGAACCGGCCGCGATCCCCGTATTCGACGGTGTCCATCAGCGATTCCATGATCGTGATGCCGAAGCCGCGAACCGAATGGGGTTCCCGCTGCCTCCTGACAACGCGCTCAACATCGAAGCCGGTGCCTCCGTCCTGGACCTCGATAATCAGCGTGCCGCCTTCGAACCGGCAAGCAAGCTCGATGAAGCCCGCGTCTTTGTTGCCGTGCTCGACCGCGTTCGCGAGCGCTTCACCGACCGCCAGTGCGATGTCGACCGTGACCCGCGACGGGAACCCGCAGAGGCGGGCGTATTCGACCACTGCATTGCGGGCATCGCGCACCGAGCGTGCCGTGCCGCGGTACCGGGCCCGGAGTTCCGCCATGGTCCAAACTTACGTTCCCGTAAATCGACGGCACAAACCGGATCCTACGGACGGCGCGCCTAGCCGCCGATACTGACTAGTACCGGTATGAAGGATTTGTTGAGACCTGTTACCCTAGCGGCCGCTCCCCTAGGCGGCCTGTTAAGCCTGGCTGGGGCAATCCTCCTGTGGTCTCTCGCGCGCGGCTCCGGCGGCGCTGGGTGGACCTGGGCCGGCCTCTTTCTGGCTTTGATCGGACTGGCGCTGGTCGCCGGCAGTTTGTTCCTTACGGCCCGAGCACGCGAGCGTGCGCTCGCAGTGCAGCTCGCGAGCGTCGAGCATGAGAGCGCGCAGCTGGCCGGCCATGCCCACGATCTCGAGGTCGCCCGGCGCGAAAGCGACGTGGTGCTCAACTCGGTCCGCGGCCACCTCATGCTGATCGATCCATCGTTCTTCATCCAGAGCCGCTACTCGAACGAACTCGAAGAGGTCTTTCATCAGAAAGAAAACGGAAACGAAAACCTGCTCAACGTCTTCCAGCGGCTCCTCTCCGACCGGATGTTCAAGACGGCGCGCGACTATCTGGGTTTGCTCTTCGACGACTCGAAGAAAGAGCGCACCGTCCTCAAGGTCAACCCGCTCGACGAAATCGAGGTCGACGTCTCGACCCCGGGCGGCCCGCCGACGCTCAAGCACCTGCACTTCGATTTTCGCCGCATCGTCGAAGGCGGCGTCATCTCGCGCGTTCTGGTTACCGTCGAAGACGTCACCGAACGGACGACGCTCGAACGCCAACTGCGCGATTCCGAGAACCAAAAGGTTCGTCAGTTCGAGCTGCTGATCGGCATCTTGCACGTCGAGCCGCGCGGCCTGGACGGGTTCGTCCAGCTAGCGAACGGCGAGCTGGCTCGCGTCGACGAGGCGCTCAAGGCCTCGGATTTCACCTCGGCGACCGTCGGCCAGACGGCGCTTTTGCGCCAACGGCTCGATCTCGTTCTGCAACGCGTCCACAACATCAAGGGCAACGCCCAGCTGCTTCGGCTCGAACACTTCGAGATCAAAGCCCAGGAGTTCGAGCAGAAGGTCATCGATCTCAAGTACCGCGGCGCGCTCGGCGGCGACGATTTTCTCGCGCTGGTCATCGCGCTCGCCGATTTCCGCAGCGATCTCGACAACCTGCAGACCCTGCGCGTCAAGCTTGCCGGCATTCAGCGCGCCGTCGAAATTCGCGAGGAAGTCGGCGACGATCTGATGACCGATCTGCGCGCGCTCACCGCGACGATCGCCAAGAAGCTCGGCAAGGAAGTTCGCATCGACTCGCACGGTTTCGACTCGCGTTCTCTCCCGCCCGAGCAGCGTTTCATCGTGAAGGACGTCCTCATTCAACTGACCCGCAACAGCCTCGCGCACGGGATCGAAACCCCGGCCGAACGTTTGGCCGCCAAGAAACCGACGGAGGCGTCGATCGACATCCATCCGGCAGCCGATACGGAGCCCGGGACCTTCGCGTTCACCTTTCGCGACGACGGCCGCGGACTCGATGCCGAGCGGATCAAGAAACGGGCGCTCGAGGTCGGCCTGCTCGCGCCGGAACGTGCGAATGACGTCGAGGATTCGGAGATCGCGAGCTTCATCTTCGCCCGCGGCTTCTCGACCGCAGATCAGTCGTCGATGGAATCGGGCCGCGGCATGGGCATGAACGTCATCAAGGAACGGGTCGTCGACGAAGGCGGCGGCGAAATCACCGTCAACTCCGAGATCGGCAGCTTCTGCGAGTTCTCGTTCGTGCTCCCGCTTGGTGCCACGTTCCTAGCCGCCGCCCGTTAAATGTAAGGACCCGATGAAACTCCTCGTAGTGGACGACTCCGACCTGATTCGACGCGCGATCCAGCGCACGCTCGAGAAGCCGAACGACGAGATCCAAACGGCCGTCAACGGCGTCGACGCACTGCGCGTCGTCGAGCGATTCGATCCCGAGATCGTCACGATGGATATCTCGATGCCGCAGATGGATGGCCTAACGTGCCTCGAGGGCATCTTGAAGATGCGCCCCAAGGCGCGCATCCTGGTCATCTCCGCGCTCAAAGACAAACCGACCGCGGTCGAAGCCGTCAAACGCGGCGCCCACGGCTTCTTACTCAAGCCGTTTACCGCCGAAGCACTGAGCTTCGAAATCGAAGATCTGACCGCTTAGGCGGACTAGCCTGCGGCGCGCTCCGATTCGGAGACGACGGGCGCGGCGTGCGGCACGAGCGATTCTTCGGGTTCGTCGTCGCTCCCGCCGAGATTGCCGAAGTCGCGAGCGATGCGTTCGGCGATTGACGGGCCGGCCTCTTCGATCGGGTCCTCAATCGCTTTGCGCCGCGTGAAGATGTTGCCGATCAGCGAACGGAAATCCGGCCCGATGTCCTCGTGATCGTAGCCCGCCTCGGGGACGGCGCGACTCGCCGGCGCGGCGTCGCGCGCGGGTGGATGTGCGGTGAACGTGACCGTCGAGAAGTGCGGTTCGGGTGCCGGCGGCTCGGCCGCGACCTCGGGCGACGCGCTTTCCGCCGCGACGTGCTCGTCCGCTTCGTCTACGAGGGCGGCGACCGCGTCGTCCTCGGAATGCGCGGCTTGCGGTTCGGGTTCGAGCGGCTCTTCGTTTTGCGATAGGACGGCGAGCAGCCGTTCTTGCTCCTCGCGCTCCAAGGCGATCTCGAGTTCCTTCGCTCGCAGCTCGCGAACGCGCGCTTCGATTTCTTCGCGTGCGCGCGCGCCGACCTCGCGCAGCCGTTCGCCGGCGAGCGCGCGTTCCTTGGCCAGGCGCTCGCGCTCGGCATTGAGCCGCTCGAGGTTGACCTGCGCTTCGTGAAGTTCGAACGACGCGCTTTCGATCGTTTCGCGCAGCGTGGTAACGCGGGCCTCAGCGCCGGTGCGGTCCGAGCGGATCTCCGCCTCGAGCGCGCGCTCCGCTTCGAGATGCTTCTCGATTTCGGCACGATGACGGCCGACTTTTGTTTCCTCGGCGAGTTCTTCGCTTGCGCGTGCTTCAGCAGCGGCGGCCTCCCGCGCTGCGCGTTCCTCGACGAGGCGCTCGCGTTGACCGCGCTCGATTTCCTGGCCGGCTTCAGCCTCGGTCCGGCCGGCGCCGGCGAAGGCTGCGGCCGCACGGAAACCCTGCGCGCGTTGCTGCGCCTGGAGCCGGCGGGCGCGCGTCAACTCTTCGACCTCGCTGAGTTCTGCGAACCGGTGTTCGAGTTCGGCACGGCCGCGCAATGCATCGTGCTGCGCTTGACGCCGCTCCTTGGCGATCCGTTCGGCAACCGGCAGTTCGGCGTGGGCGGCTTCGAGGGTTTCGCGGGCTCGATCGGCGGCGGTTTCACAGGCCGCACGCTCGCGCGCCGCTTCCAGCGCATGCTCCGTCAGGTCTCGAAGGCGCTGCTCGATCTCGGCGAGGTCCTCGTGCTCGAGGTCTTGGTGGGCGAGGTCTTCGCGGGCGACGTCCTCGTGGGCGAAGTCCTCATGGGCGAGGTCTTCGTGTCCGAGGTCTTGCTGGTCGAGGTCTTCGTGTTCGAGCATTTAGCCCTCCGCCTTCAGCGGGTTGCTGCTGGTCGCGACGAGCGACGGTGTGACCGTGACCGGGGCTCCGATACGCATCTTGATCGGTCCACGCGTGGTGGGCGGGGCCGGCGCGATGGGCGTGAGCGGCCGAGGAACGGGTTGCTGCGTTGCTTCAACGGGTCGCGGCGCGGGCGCCACGGGTCGCGGCGCGGGTGCCAGGGGTAGCAGAGCCGGCACCACGGGGCGCGGAGCGGGCGCAACGAGACGCGGCGCCGGGGCCACGGGTGCGGAGACCGGCCGCGGAGCGGGTTGCTGCGTGACCGGCACCGGGGCGGGGGCGACGGGCCGGGCCGCGGGCACGGGTGCGGGCAAAGAGGCCACCGCGCGAAGCGGTACGGGCTGCGTTCTTGGGGTTGCTTGCGGTGCGGGAGAAGGCTGCAGCGCGGGCGGCGGTTGCGGTATCGCTTCGAGCGAATAATGCTCGTAGGCCGGTACTTCAACGTGAGCGCTGATTGGAGCGGGCTCCGCAGCTTGCGGGGCGCGCGGCGCCGGCGCGGGCTCCGGCGGGGAAACGGGGGCGGAGGCTTGGGCGGCCAGTACTGCTGCCGGCGTAGCCGAACGACGGTAGAAGCCTGGTTTTAGGACCGGCTCGGGGGGGGCGACCGGTTCTTCCGGCGGGGGTTCGACGGGATACGCGTCGGCAAAAATCGCCGAGGAGCGGTCGGAGAGCCGTTTCTTCGTCTCCAAAATTTCAGCTGCGAGCTCCTCGGGCGATCCCGAGCGCGTGGAGACCGTTGCCAGATCGCCGGCCGTCGAGCGCGGCGGCGGCGCATAGAGGCCCTGGTCGACCGGCTCTTGCTCCTCCGCATCGTTGTCGAGCGTCATGACAAGCGGCGGCCCGAGCGTCACGCGGTCGGCCCGCACGAGCCGCAGCGCGGCATCGAGCCAGGGCCCGACGACGTTCGCGACTTCGCGGCGCAGCGGGCCTTCGGCAAACCAGCGGTCGGCAAGCTGCCAAATCACGACGCCGGCCAGCAACGAGAAGATGACGGCGTTGGCCGCCGTTCCGGCGGCTCCGAAACTCGAAGCAATTTGCCGGACGACAAAACTCGAGACCGGGACGACCACGAGCGCAATGCCGAACGAAGCCGCGCCGATGAAGCGCAACGCGCGAAGGGAGAGGACCCGCTCGACGAGGCGCGAGTGGCCGGCGCCGACGAGCAACCCGAAGAGCGCGATCGACCAAAGCGGATCGATGCGCAGCGCGCCCGCAGCCCCCGCGGGCCCGGGCATCACCAAGAGAAACCGCTCGAAGACGATGGCCGCGACCACGGCGAGCCCCGCGAGAACGAACGCGAAGCGCTCGAGACGATGGTGGCCGGCGCGGATGTCGGCCGCGACGATCCCGAGCATGAACGGAACGAGCGCTCCCAGGCCCCAAGCGTGCGCGCCCGAGAGCAACAGGTCGCCGCTCGCGGCGAGTGCGGCGACGCCGAAGAAGATGCGCGGCCAGCGTGACCAGAGCAGCAGGGCAAACGGAAAGAGAAGGTACCAGCGCGCTTCCAGCGCGAGGGTCCGGAAGCCGTCGTTCGCAAGGCCATCGCCCGCAAAGAAGAGGTGGCGTATGAAGACGTCGCTTGTCAGGCCGGCCGAACCGTTGGCAAGCGCGGGCAAGCCGTATTGCAGCGCGAGCGGCGGGACGACAAATGCGAGTGCCAAGACGACGAAATAGGCCGGATAAATGCGCAGGATCCGCTTGACGAGATAGCGACCGACGTCGAGATAGGTGCGGCCGTCTTGGCGCAAGGTCGCGAGCGGCGGATACGCGAGCACGAAGCCGGACAGCAAAAAGAACAGGGGAAGTCCTTGGCTCGCGTCGGCGAAAACGCGCGCGAGCACGGGGGGCCAGGCCCCGCTGGGCGAGGCGAGGCGGGTGGCTTCGTAGACGACGGCGGCGATGATGGCCAGGGCGCGCAAGCCGTCGATTTCGCTGAAGTGGACGCGGACGACGTCGCTCGAGGGAATCGCTTCGCGAACAACCCCGCCGTCGTCGCTCATTTGTTGCGTAACCATTACCTTCTTTATCGGCGAAAGTTGGTGCGCCTCGACACAGCCGCGGCCAGTTTAAAATCGGGGCGGCGTGCCCCCCGATGGCCCCCAGGCGAACTGAACGAGACGGCAGCGGCAGGCCTTTTCGGCGACTTGGGCCGTCGCCGGGAGACTCCCGGCCGGGATGCCGGTGTACGCGACCGAGATCCAACCCGTTCGGCCGCGCAGGTTGCCGTCGAGGACGCGCACGCGCACCCGGACGAGGTCGGCACTATCGGGATCGTAGGGCGCCGCGCCGATCTCGAGCGCGACGAGCCGGCTGCCCGTGGCGATCGGAGCGGCGCGCTTCTCGGGGGTTCCGAGCGCCGAATAGAAATCCGCGAATCCCTCGAAGCCGCCCGCTACGACGAGCGCGGTACCGGCGGGGATCTCGGGAACGAGCCGCGCGAGCGGGGCGAAGCCCGCAAAACGGGCGCCGATGCCGTGGACCAGTGCGATTCGGCCTCCGTCGGTCAGCCGCAGCACGCGCACGCGCACGCCGATCGGCTCGTACAAGACGTCACCGGGGCGGGATGCGTCGTCGGAGAAGTTCCGCGCAACCGAGCCGGGGCTCTCGGTCAATGCGGCTTCCGGTTCGTCCGATACGATCCACGGCGCGATGTCGACGCGGGCGATCGTCCCCGCATGAAGTGCGAGCCACGCCGGGACCACCGTTGCCGCGCGCGCGCCCTCCGCAGCGAGGGTAACGGCTGCGGCGAAGGCCGCCGCAATTGCTAGGAACGGGATGGAACGCACGCTCCTATATGTCGGATTTCGCCGGCATTCTCTGAGCGTGCAACGCTCGGTCCCGCAACCCCTTAGGCTGTAACCGGTGCGGGAATTGGGATGAGCGGAGGCTCGGTAACCGGAGCAACCGGGGTTGTCGGCGGAAGCGCAGGCTCCTCGGGCAGCCGCTGAGGAGGATCCATCGGCACCTCACGCGGGTCGGGAGGAAGTTGTTGTGAATGCGGTGCGTTCTTCATCAGCACTATCTACCCAGGATCGGTTAGTAGTTCGCCGCCGCACGCACGTCCGCCAGCGGTTTGTCGAGATCCGCCATCAGTTCGGGTGCGACGATTGCGAACGGCGTCGTACCGTAGCACATCAAGCGGTCGTGAAAGTCGTTGAGCGAGCCCTTGTCGCCCATCTTCGTCGTGTACGCTCCCAGCAGCGTTTCAAGCTGGAAACGACCGGCAGTGTAAGAGATGACGTAGCCGGGCTCGAGCGCGATTCCGGCGACCGCCGCCTTCGCTTGATCGGTTGGGAAGCCGGTTTGCTCGGCGAAGAATGCGACGGCGCGATCGTAGGACCACTCGCCGCTCGCGAGTTCCGGATCGACGATCGCGCGCGCGCCGCGGACCCGCTCCCATTGCGCGGCGTCGTAGCGTGCGTCGAGATCCTGGTTTCCGTACAATCCGAGTTGCCAGAACATCTCTTCGCCATAGAACGCCCAGCCTTCGGCGAACACGCCGCTGTCTTGGATCTTGCGGACGAAGTCAGGATTGCGGTGCGCGATCGACAGCTGCAGGAAATGTCCCGGCATCGCCTCGTGGGCAGCGGTCTCGAGGATGCGGTCTTTGTCGAAATCTTGGTTCGGATCGAGCGTCTTCGCCGCGTCGGCAAGCGACGTCGGCGGCGTGATGAAATAAAATCCGGTCGTATCCTTGCTAAAGAGCAGCGGCGCATTCATCGAGGCGCCGGGCGAAACCGGTTGCAGGAACTTCGGCGTCTCCATCACCGTGATACTGCCGAGCCAATCGGGGACGTCGACGACGTCGTGATGGGTCACGAAGGCGCGCAGCTCGGCGATGCGGTCGCGGTAGTAGCCGACGAGCGCCTTGCCGCTCGGCGCAATGCCGCCGCCGCTCTGCGGACCGATCGGCGTGCCGCGCTGCGCGGCGTCGGCAACGACCCAGTTCTGCTCGGCCCAGCCCCGAGCCAACTCGTCGCGTCCCATCCGTTCGATGTCGCCGGCGTCAAAGGGCAGGAGTTGTTCGTCGCGCAGCATTGCGTCATACGCGGGGCGGCCCATCGCGAAGTTTTCCGGCCAACTTGCGGCGTGCGTGTCGATGTACTTCTTGGCGTTTGCAATCGCAACGAGCGTCGCATCGCGCGCGCTCTCGAACGCGCCAAAACGGTCCGTGGGAAGCTGCGCCTTTGCCGCATCGGTCAGTGCCCCGCTCATGAAATCGGGAACGCCCGCGAGCTCCTGGGCTCCGACCGTGTTGAACAGTTGACCGGGATGCACGACGAGTTTCTCACCCGCCGCGATGTACCCGGGCGCTCCGCTTAAGCGCGCGATGATTTTGTCCCACGCCGCAGCGACGTCTTTGTCCGTCGCGCCGTTCGTTCCGGTGATCGGCAGGTGCTGGAATTGCGTGAAGATCGCGTTGACGATCGCTTGCGCCGGCGCCGAGTAGTCTTTTTCGTAGGCCTTGTACACGGTGTAGCGCCGTTCCATTCCGACGAGCTGCGCACGTAGGAGCTTCGCGTCGTCGTTGTCGACGAGCGTGGCGCCGCCGAGCGAAATCGCCGCCAGCCGGCTTTCCCAACGCCGGATCGTTGCGAGGTCCGTCGCGACCCCGGCGAGCGACGGCGTGTCGAGCTGGCCGTCCTCGTCGGAGAGTCCGACCTGGGTCGCCTCCAGCGGATGCGACTTCACCCAATCGAACGTGATCTCGCGCGCGAGCGCTTGGAGCTTGTCGTACGTGGGGTCAGCTGCGCCGGCCGGTGCCGCGACGATCGCTACCGAGAGCAGCGCGAAGGCGGTCGCGCATGAAAGCGCGCGCTTGAGAGCCGATAACCTCATGGAGCCGGTTCCTCGGAACGGACCGGTTTGGCCTGCGTGCCGTTCGAATGAGGAGTGCAAGATGCACGGTGATGGAGTGAGAAGGACCGCGATTGCTGCGCTTTGCGGCGCCGGACTGCTCGCTGCGTGCAGTGGTGGCGGGGGCAGTGCGCCCTCAATCGGCTCGACACCCGGGCCAAGCGCCTCGCCGGTCGCAAGCGCCTCGCCGGTCGTAAGCGCTTCCCCGCGTCCGAGCGCCTCGCCGCCAGCGGCGCCGACGGCCACGCCGGCAGCGTCCGCAACGCCCGCGGGCAACGTGCCGGCCATCGGCGGCTGTCAGATGTTTCCCGCGAGCAACCCGTGGAACACCGACATCAGCGGTTATCCGCTCAATGCCGACTCCGCGCAGTACATGGCCGAGATGAACCCAAGCGGTTCGACCCATTTGCATCCCGATTTCGGCAGCGATCCGAGCTACGGGATTCCGTACAACGTGGTCGCGATCGCGCACGCGAACTTCACCCCCATCGCGTTCACGGAGTATGCGTCCCAAAGCGATCCGGGCCCGTATCCGATTCCGAACTCGCCCGCGATCGAAGCGGGCAGCGACATGCACATGCTGATCCTCGACACGGATAACTGTACCGACTACGAAACCTACGATACGCAAGACACGGCCTCGGGCTGGACCGCAGCGAACGGCGCGGTCTGGCCGCTCAACACCAATGCACTGCGGCCCGAGGGCTGGACGTCGGCCGACGCGGCCGGCTTACCGATCCTCGCCGGCCTCGTGCGTTACGACGAAGTCCAAGCGGGCGCGCTCAACCACGCGGTGCGCTTCACGATGAACAACACCTCGCAGGGTCACATTCATCCCGCCACGCACGACGCGGCGACGTCGTCGGCAACGTGGGCGCCCCCGATGGGCCTGCGCATCCGGCTCAAAGCGAGCTACGACACCTCGGGCTTTACCGGCAATTCGCTCGTCATCCTGACGGCGTTCAAGAAGTACGGGCTGATCCTGGCGGACAACGGCAGCGACTTCTATTTTACCGGCTCGACGAACACGAGCTGGAACGACAACGATCTCAACCAGCTCAAAAGCGTTCCCGCAAGCGCGTTCGAAGTCGTCGCCACGGGCCCGGTCATCACGCCGTAAACGCATGAGTCGCGGTTGCGGCCCGCGAACGTCGGACTCGAACGGGCGATTAGCTCAGCTGGGAGAGCGGCACCTTTACACGGTGATGGTCGGCGGTTCGATCCCGTCATCGCCCATGATCGATTCTCAGCGCCGCGCTTAACGCGCGCTCAGCCCGGCGGCTCTTTGGTGCGGAGCAGCAGCGCTTCTTCGATCGCATCCAAGCGTTCGAGAATAGCCTTCATGTCGTGTTGCGCTTCCCGGCCCACGAAGACCGTCGTTAGGCCGGCGGCCAGCAGCGACGCGGTTCCGATACCGACGAACATCATGAGCGTCGCGACGCCTCTGCCCTCGAGCGTCACCGGATACTTGTCGCCGTACCCGACGCTCGTTACCGTGCTGACGGCCCACCAGAGCGAGTCTCCGTAGGAAGTGATATTTGCGCCAACGGCCCCCCGTTCGAATTGAAATTCAAGCGCGGCGCCGACGCTGATCACGACGATCAGGACCAGGAGGATCGTACTGACGCTTTGTGCGGTGACCACTTTTCTCGATCCCCGTTGGGCTTTTGCGACCACCGAGAGGACGGTAAGCGCGCGAAGGACACGTAAGGCGCGTAGTCCGCTTAGCACGCGCAGCGGGGCCAGCAGCGGAAGCACGACCACGGCCAGATCCAACAGGTTGCCGCGAACGAACCGCAGCTTGTACGGTGCCAGGCAAAACCGCACGACATAGTCGACTGCGAACAGCGCCCAAAGCGACCAGCTCGCCGCCCGCAGGTACGCGTCGACCGCCTTTGACGTTGGGACTGCGACCGGATAAAGCCAAATGGCGACAAACGCCAGCGACACGAGGATCATGGGCAACGCCGTCATGCGCTCGTAGCGATGCGTGAGGGCGCCGCGATCGAGACTCGCCATCGTGTAACTTGCCTCTGCCCTACTCTATGTCCGGAGTCTTAAGGTTGTATAAAGACCGGCGTTGCGCGCTTGCCGCACGCGGCGCGTGGCGGCTACAATGCACGCGTGAGGAAAATTGTCGAAGCACAGTCCGGGGGCATAACGCTTCGGGCCGATCTCGATTTTGAGCTAGGGCGCTGGTCCTTGGTCGCTGAGCCGCTTCCGCAGGAGGGTGACTTTCCGTTCATAACCGAGGTCGACGGTAAGCGGTACGAACTCTACTCGGACGAGACGTTCGACGAGGTCGAGTGCTGATCGCGCAGATCACCGACACGCACGTACGCCGTAAGCGAGACCTGCTCCACCACATGATTCAGACGGGTCGCGAGTTGCGCCGCTGTATCGAAATCCTCAACGCGCTCGTACCGCAGCCGGATTTTGTCGTCGCAACGGGCGATCTCGTCGATCGCGGGAAGGTCAAGGAATACCGGAGGCTGCGGGCGATTCTCGCGAAACTGCGGGCGCCGCTCTACGTCCTTCCGGGGAACCACGACGATCGCGACGGTTTCCGCGAAGCGTTTGTCGACCACACCTACCTGCCGCGCACGGGGCCGTTGTGCTATACGATCGAGACGCGCCCGGTTCGCCTGGTCGCGCTCGATACGACGCGCGGCAGAAAGCCGGGCGGCGAACTCGATGCTCCACGTTTGTTGTGGCTCGACATGACGCTCGGGCAAGAACCGCAGGTCCCGACGCTCGTAGCAATGCACCATCCGCCATTCGATCTCGGCATCGCCCCGCTTGACGCGAAGCCGCTGCGCGGCCGCGAAGCGTTCGAGGAGATCGTCGCCCGGCACGGGCAGATCGTCCGGATCGTTTGCGGTCACGTGCACTGCGCGGTCGAGAGGCCGTTCGGCGGCACGGTCGCCTCGACGGCGCCGAGCACCTCACAGCAGCTCGCCTTCGACGTCGGCGTGGACGGCGGCTACGGTTTACACATCGAGGCTCCCGGCTACGCGCTGCACCGTTGGACGGGAACTCGCTTGGAGACGAGCGTTGAACGGACCGCCCAAACGAGACGTTTGCGCGCGATTTCTTAAGCGGGACCTACTCCGACTGGACCTTGGCTTTGACCGCGATCGTACCGGAGACGCGGCGGCCGACGGACGTTTGGGCCGACACCGACGTGATTTGAATCTTGCCGATCGGCTCGCTCGTCGTCAGCATTTGGCCCGAATCGGGATCTCTTACCGAATGGGAATTGATGACGTCGAAATATTGCCCGACCGTAATGCCTCTGGCTTGCCCGATATTGAGAATCGCATCGGAGCCGTCGACTTCGATGATGCGTCCCGAAAGTGACGGCAGCGCGGGGCCGCTCGCGAACTTCGAAGGATCCAGCGTGGCCGCGATCTTCGCAGCCTCGTCGTTCACGAGATGCCCCATCGTCGAGTTCTCGAAATTCGAGTTCGAGTAGCTGCCGAATCCGCCGCCGCCAAAACCGCCGAAGCCGATCGACAAGTTCGATTTGGTTTCCTCGTCGTCGAACGCCTGGACGATCTGTCCCGTTTGCGCGTCGATCACATGCACCGCCACCTTGATCGTTACGCGCGAATTGTTGACGCCGCCGATGACGCCGCCGGCGAAGCCTCCGATGATGCCGCCCGCGGTGCCGCCGCTTTGCCCCGTCTTGTCGAGTTGCAGGACGTTGCCGGTGATCAGGTAGCGCGCGCCGATCAATTGGCCCGTGGAAATCGCCGAGGCCGGCGAAACCTCACCGGACGTCGAGAGATTGTGCTCCTGCAAGACGTTTCCCAAATGCGCGCGATCGAGGACGTTGAACTTTCCGCCGTTGACCAGCTGGTCCGTGAGCAGATCCGAGACGGCGACGCCGGGTTCGAAGTTGCCCCACCAGTCTCCGGTGAGGCCCTGCGTGTTGAAGTTCAGAACCGCGACCGCCGGCCCCGAGGCTGCAAACGCGGCAGGCGTCATGAGCGCTACCAGCGCGAAAACAGCAGCGAGTCGAAAGAAACGACGCATCGTACAGGTACTCCGTCAGGTGTGCCAGACCGCCCCTTAGGCAAACCCCGCAACTCTACCCGCTGACGTCGAGCTGCTCGCGCGCACAGTTGCAACGTGCGCAACTCACAGCGCTCTCTATCGGCCGCCCGAGTCCGAACCTCCCGAGCCCGAACCCGCGGAGCCCGCAGAGCTGCGCCGCGGTCAGGGCAAGCGGGCGCCGGATTGTGTGACCCCGGTCCGTGATCCCGTCATTGCGTGTATCCGAAGTAAGAAGTAGGCGCGCCGCCGGGATTTCCCGGCGGAGCGCCGTTCGGAAGGGATGAATATTCTCGTGGACGAGCGGAAATCGTGGCGGCGGCTGATCGTCGTCTACGTGGGCGTCGTTGCGCTCATTGGAGCGATCACGTTTTTTGTCGTGCGCGGTGCTTCGCACGGCCAGGTCGTCATCCTCGCCAACGGCACGTCGACGCCGACNNCACATTCACGCCAAACGGGCGCAAAAAGTGGCGCTGGAACCAACTCCGAGCCCCGTTCCGTCGCCTTCACCGTCGTCGGCGGCGACCGCTTCGCCGGCTGCGAAGCCATCTCCGCACGTCAAGCCCATCGCGGCCCTTCCCAAGCATCCGGTGCGAGCCCCGCAGATAGAAATTGCGGGGATCCCAGAGAGCATGCCGGTCGCAGACGGGCCAACCATCCGTACCGCACACGCCAGGCACGTCGCGCTACCCGTCCAGATCGCTCAAGCCGCGCCCGCCGAGCAGCAGGCCGACGCACCCTCGTCCGTAACCGAAGCTCCGGCAGCTCCCACGGCGGCTCCCGCTGCCCATGAAGCTGCACGTGAAGACGAGAACGTGCCGATCTACGCGCCCGAGCGAATCGTCGACGCACAAGTTCGCGTGGCGGCTCAACCCGATTTCCCCGACGGCGCGCGCGAGCGCGGCGAACACGGGACGAGCATCGTGCTCGTAACGATCGATCCAAAGGGCAACGTCGTCAGCGCGGCAGTCGCCGCGAGCAGCGGCTTTCCCGCACTCGATCGTGCGGCGATCACGGCCGCGCGCGCAAGCCAGTTCGTCGCGCCGAAGATTAACGGGCGGCCGGCCACCGAAACGTATCGCCTCGTCTACGACTTCTCGCCCTAGCGTTTTTCGCCCGTGGGGGCGATCGGGGGCACGCCGTCCCGATTTTAGAGGACGAATCGGCGCCCCGCTGCGCGAAGTGCGCGCGTCATGCCGCTGCGTTCGCTCGTGCCGTTTTCTTGCGCGCTGCTCTTGGTTATCTTGCGCGGTGTCGCGGGTCCGGCCGTGGCGCAGACGGCCGCGAGTCCGTCACCGAGCGCATCGCCGAATGCGTCCGCGAGCGCGCAGCCCAGTGCCGTACCGGGTCAGTCGCTTCCGTCGCCGGCGGCGACACCCTCGGCGAGCGCCGTCCCCTCGCTTCCGCCGGCGGGCGTCATTCCGAGCGAGGTCAGCGTCGATCTTGGCGGAACGGTGGCGCCGCAATTCGCGCTTGCGCAGATTACCGGCGCGATCGCGCGGCGCGCTTTGCTGCAGCCCGGAGCGACGCTTGCCGTTAGCGGCGTAACGATCGCGAACGCCTTGCACGAGGGCGACGAGCTGGAGGCCCTCGCGCAAGTTTCGATCGGCGGTACGGCTGCGTTTGCCGGCGCGAGCGGAACGACGGCGGTGCATCTTCGCGTCCTGTCGCTACCGCAACTCGAACCGGCCTTTCTCTTCTACAGCGACGATCCGGAGCGGCTGACGGTGGATGACGACGGCGTCCTTTATCACGGTACCATCGACGTCGGCAAACCGGTGCGCGTCTATGCCTATCACGTCTCGGACGTAGCAGGGCGGCGGCTGTTTCTCGCGCTGCGGGCGACAGGCGCCCCGGCGCGCGTGCAGCTCTTGGGCTATGCCGCAGGGCCGGCCAATGCGTTCGCTTACGTCGGTCACGTTTCGACGTTGCAATACCTGCTCGAGCGCAGTACGCAAGAAAGCGTCATCGTCCCGATCGACGCTAGCGCTCCGTATCTTCATCAGCTCGGCTATCGACCGCTCGGCGTAGGTGAACTCGTGGCGGCAATCTACGATTTGCGCGAGCTTGACGGCGATCCGGTGGACGTCGACGTCATTGCCGCAAGCGCAGTGCAGGATCCCGTCGCACTCCTCGGCGGCCCCGAGCTCCCCGGGGACGGACACGGACGGCGCGGCGATTTCTCCCTGCACGGCGTTCCGCCGATTGCGCTGAGCTACGTGGTGGGCGGCCCCGAGCCTTCGCCGCTTCCGGCCGGCGATGACACGATCCCGAACCTGCGCCCGGGAGGACGGCCGTTGCGCGGCGATTACGGGGTGTTGCTCGACGTCGGGTTGCAGCTCTCCAATCCGCAGGCATCCCCGCAAGACGCGTACCTGTACGAGCAGGCCGCCAGCGGCACGGCGACAACGACGATTTGGTTCACGGGCGATGCGCGGCCCATCGAGATCCCGTGCCTGCGCGACCCGGCGAACCGGTACCTCGTCAAGGCGTTCTCGCTCGCACCGGGCCAAACGATGAGCGTCGGCGGCGAATTCATGACCGACGGCACGGCGTCGCTTCCGATCGCTTTCGGGCTTACTGCGGTTCCGCCGTCGCCGCCGCCGGGCCCGTATTCTCCGGATGCCTGCAACCCGCGTCCGCTGCCCTCGCCGTCGCCGTCGCCGTCCGCTGCGCCGAGCACGCAACTCCCGGCCGTACCGAGCGCCGCGCCGGAGCCGAGCCTCTCGCCCTGAAACCGCGCCCGACGCTGGGTGCGTTAAACCGAGCGTACGAAAAGGAGCCGTCGTGATCGAATCGACGTTGGACTATCTCGCTGTCGAAACGAGCGACGGCATTGCGAGCGTGACGCTCGCGAATCCACAGAAACGCAACCCCTTGTCGCTTGCCGCGATGCGCGAGCTCCTGACCGTCTTCGAATCGATTCGCAACGATCCGGAGACGAAGGTCGTCATCTTGCGCGCAGTCGGGCCGGCCTTCAGCGCGGGACACGATTTGCGGGAGATGCAATGCGCCGGCGACGAGGCCGACGTCGTGAAATTCCGCGAGATTTTCTCCGCGTGCGTGCGGTTGATGACCACGATCCAGTCGATCCCGCAACCGGTGATCGCGGAGGTTGCCGGCATCGCGACCGCTGCCGGCTGCCAACTCGTCGCAAGCTGCGACCTGGCGCTGGCGTCATCCGATGCGACGTTCGCGACGCCCGGTGTGAAGATCGGCCTCTTCTGCACGACGCCGATGGTCGCGCTCACCCGCGCGATCGGGCGCAAGCGCGCGATGGAGATGCTCTTGACGGGAGATTTCATCGATGCCGATACGGCCGCGCAGTGGGGGCTCATCAATCGCGTCGTCCCCCCAAACGAACTTGCCGGCGCGACGCGCGCGCTTGCGCTAAAGATCGTCGCTTCGAGTGCATTTGTCGTCGGGCTTGGTAAAGAGGCCTTCTACACGCAAATCGATCTCGACCAGCCCAAAGCCTATGCATATGCGAAAGAGGTCATGAGCATGAACGCGCTCGATGCCGAAGCGCACGAAGGAATCGGTGCGTTTCTGGAACGCCGAACGCCTTTGTGGAAGCGCTAGCCGCAAAACTGCTCGCCTGCGTCACGACGACGCTCGGTTTCTTTTGGGACAGCCTCTACGGCCTCGTTTTCGGGTTCTTGATTTCGGCCGTCGCGCAAGTGGTATTCTCGCGCGCGGCGCTCGAGCGCGCGCTCGGTCCGAATCTGCGCGGCATCGCGAACGGCACGCTGTTCGGGATCGTCGCCTCGGCCTGCTCGTACGGCGCGGCGGCGGCGGCGCGCGGTTTCTACAAGAATGGCGCCGACGTGCGCGCCGTCTTCGCGTTCATGATCGCGTCGACGAACATGAACGTCGCGATCCTGATCATGTTTTGGGCGATGCTCGGCTGGCGCTTCGCGTTCGCCGAATTCTTCGGCGGCCTGATCATCATCGGGCTCGTCGTCGCCGGTGCGAGCCTGCTCTTGCGGCCCCACGAATTACGCGCCGGCCCGAGTTCCGAGGAATCGGTCGCGCCGGCTCGGGTTACCGCATGTCTGCAGTGCGGCATGGACGGCGACGAAGACCACGCGGTCGCGCACGCGGGAACGACCTATTTGTTTTGCGGCGCACGCCATCAGGCGACATTTCGCGCCGCTCCGCATGCTGTTCTGGCCGCCCATAATGCGGAGAGTTCCCCAGGGCTCGCGGCGTTACGTGTACGATCGACGTGGTCCCGGATCCTCGACACGATGGTTGCCGACGTCGAGATGCTGCGGTTCGATCTCGTCGCCGGCTACGTCGTCGCCGGTTTTGCCGCCGCGCTCGTTCCGCCCGAATGGCTTGCGGCCACGCTGCGTGCGGTCGGCAACGTCCCACTCGCCGGCTATCCCCTGCTGTTGCTAACCGGACTGCTTCTGGCGGTCGTTACCTTCGTGTGTTCCATGGGCAACGTCCCGATCGCGCGCTTCCTCGCGGGCGCGGGCATTCCGCTCGGTGCTAACACGACGTTCATTTACGGCGATCTGCTCATCCCGCCACTCGTCGGCATCTACCGCAAGTCGTTCCCGCCACGCGTCGTCTGGACGTTTCTCGGTCTCTTCACGGTGGGCGCACTGATCGCCGGCGCCGCGATGGACGCCCTCTTCGGCCACCTCGGCGGCGGCACGATGACGATGGGCGCGCTGACGTTCTCCGATCGTTTTACGCTCGTGTCGAACGTGGCCGCGCTTTCGGCTCTCGTCGCGCTCGTCGTGACGGCGCGTCCCAAGCTCGCGATGACGACCTAAGGAGCGCCCGACGAGGTTGCGCTGGGGACGGGCGCGCTCGAGGGCGGGGGCGCGGCCGTAAAGCCCGTTGGGACGGCGAACATTGGCGCGTCGGCCGGTGTCAGCGCTTTAATATTGCCCCGCTCGATGAGCGACGCCGTTTTCATCGGAACGTTGAGAACGGGTAATGTCGCATCGCCTTGGGTCAACCGGTAGAGGATGAATCCAGGCGGGCTCGACCGTTTGGCTGCCGACGAGCCGAACGTTACCGTGCAGCCACCCAAGGCCAAGCCCTTCGCGATGACCGACGGGTCGGTCGCTTCGAACGCGTGCGCGATCGGTTCCCCGCGGCTTTGGTCGGTATACGTCGTGCCGTGGATCGTCATGCTTATGGGAAAACACGTGCCGGTGACGTTCCTAGCCGCGATCGTCGTTTCGGTCGAGAACCCGGTCGCCGCCACACCGTCGATGTCGCGCGCGGCGATTGCGTTCGTCGTCGTCTGAATATCGATGGTCGCCGTGCCCGGACCACTCGGGAGCGCGTTCTGCAACGAGTGGAGAAGCACGCTCGGGTCGGCCGGCGTGAGCAACTGTTCCGCCGCGTCCCCCTCGACGGTGCGGTACGTCTTGCGTACCAAGTCGAGATAGATCACCTCGGGTACGTCCGGCCTTGCAATCGTCGCTTTCTGCGAGATCGGATCGTCGACGCGCGACATCGTCCCCAAGAAGCTGAAGCGGCGCAGCAAGCCGACCTGTAACGCGCGAAAAGTACCGAGCGGATCGTCGTGCGTCCCCGCCGCCGGATTGGTCGCCGGCGCTGGAAAGCGATCGCCGGCGGTCAGCTTGGCGCTCAGCGCGGTCGCGTCTTTCGCGAAGTCGCCGCTGAGCGTCGTTGATGCATTGACCACCGTCTGATCGATCTGATCGAATGAAACATCCGGTCGAGCCGGCGCCGCCCCGGCGCTCCGCACCGGAAAAAGCAAAACGGCGACAAGACTGGCGAACGCCGCAGCGCGCAAAATCATGGCTTCGCCCCTGCGACCGGGGAGCGGAGCGATGAATAGAGCGGTGCGAGGCGCTCCGCTAGCAAGGCTTGCAAACGATGAGGTTCGGCGAGGAACGCGTCGTGACCGTGGTTCGACGTCAACTCGAAGTAGCGGCTGTCGGCGCCTTCGCGGGCGAAGCGTTCCGCGCTCGCGCGCACGTAGTGAGGGAGGAAAAGCCAGTCGCTCGAGATGCCGACGAAGGTGAATTGCGGATGCGGGACGGCGAGCGGGACGTCGCGCACGTCGAAGAGGTCCATCGCGCGGGTGAGCGCGAGGTACGAGAGCGGCTCCATGCGCGCGGCGAAGATCTCGCCTTGATGGTCGAGGTAGCCCTCGACGTCGTAGCGGTCGGCCGCGTTCTTCGTCGGATCGCCGCCCTTGCGATCGAACTTACGGGCGTGACGCTGCGCGAACAGCGCCTCGGATTTGTAGGTTAGCATCGCGATCTTGCGGGCGAGCGCGATGCCCTCCTGCGGCGTGCGGGCGATGCGCAGCGCCTCGCGCGCGACGGCGTTGAGTGCGATGCCCATCGCGGAAAAATGATCGTAGGCCCCGATGACGATCGCGCGATCGACTTGCGCCGGCGCCTCGAGAGCCCACGCGACCGCGCGCATCCCGCCAAGCGAGCCGCCCACGACCGCGGCGAAGCGCGCGAACCCGAGCCGCGCGAGCGCTTCACGTTCCGCGCGCACCATGTCCCGAACGCTGACGAGCGGAAAGTTTTCGCCGTACGGCTCGCCGTCAGGTGCGAGCGCGGCCGGGCCGGTCGAGCCGTAGCAACTTCCGAGCGCGTTCACGCCGACGATCGCGAGAACGTCCGTATCGAGGAATTGGCCGGGCCCGGCGAGGCCGCTCCACCAGTCCAGGACGCGCGACGAGCCGGTCAGCGCGTGACACACGAGCGCGACGTTCGAACCGTCCATGCGCGGGCTGCCGTACACGCTGATGCGCAGCACGACGTTTTGAAGCGTGACGCCGCAATCGAGCCGAAGCGGCCCGATTGCAACGTCGCGTTCGAAGTCCGGCTCGCTAGCCGTGGCTAGACGCTTGCCGCCGATGGGGCCCCACGCGCTTTGCGTGTGGGGGGCGTGCAGCCGATAGGCGGAGCGCCATTTAAACCGCGTGGGCCCCCGTGAGGCTCGCCTCACGGGGATAGGTAGCTTCCTTGGCACCCGCGAGGGCTTGGTCGAGGTCGGCGATGATGTCGCGCACGTCCTCTATTCCGACGGAGAGGCGGATCATATCCTCCGTCACGCCGGATTCGATCTGCTGCACGACGTTGAGCTGCTGGTGCGTCGTCGTCGCGGGGTGGATGACGAGCGACTTTGCGTCGCCGACGTTGGCGAGTAGCGAAAAGAGTTTAAGCCGGTCGATGGTTGCCTTGGCCGCCGCCGCTCCGCCCTTCACCCCGAAAGTGAGGATGGCGCCGGCCCCGCTTGGCAGATACTTCTTCGCGCGGGCATACGAATGATGGTCGCCGAGCCCCGGATACGAAATCCACGTGACGTCCGGATGCTTTTGAAGATGCTCCGCCACCGCGAGGGCGTTTGCGGAATGCTTGGCCATCCGCAAGCCGAGCGTCTCGAGCCCCTGTAAGAACAACCACGAATTGAACGGCGAGAGCGCCGCGCCGAGATCGCGCAAGAGCTGCACCCGGGCCTTGATGATGTAGGCGAGATTCCCGAACGATGCGACGTAGCGCACGCCGTGATACGACGCATCCGGCTCCGTCAGCTCGGGGAACTTGCCCGAAGCCGCCCAGTCGAAATTTCCGCCGTCGACGAGCAAGCCGCCGATCGAGGTCCCGTGGCCGCCGATGAACTTGGTCGCCGAGTGAACGATGATGTTCGCACCGTACTCGAACGGGCGCAGCAGCGCGGGCGTTGCGAGCGTGTTGTCGACGATCAGCGGGATTTTTGCTTCGCGCGCGACCTCCGCGACCGCCTCGATGTCGAGCACGTCGACCTTCGGGTTGCCGATCGACTCCGCGAAGATCGCCTTGGTGTTGGGACGGATGGCGCTGCGAAAATTCTCGGCCTTAGCGGGGTCGACGAGGGAAATCTCAAGCCCGAGCTTGGGGACCGTGTGGACGAATGCGCTGTACGTTCCGCCGTAGAGCGAGGCGGAACTGACGATGTGGTCTCCGGCGCGCGCGATGTTGAGGATCGAATAGATCGTCGCGGCTTGACCGCTCGCGACTGCGAGCGCGCCGACCCCGCGTTCGAGCTGCGCGATGCGCTGCTCGAGCACGTCGCTCGTCGGGTTCATGATGCGCGTGTAGATGTTGCCGAATTCTTGCAGCGCGAACAGGCGGCCGGCGTGATCGGCGTCGTCGAACGTATACGAGGTCGTTTGGTAGATCGGGACGGCACGCGCTTTGGTATGCGGATCTCCGGCGTGTCCGCCGTGGATCGCGGTCGTGTCGAATTGATAGTCGTTGTCGGGCATTTTTGCGAGACTCCTAAACTTCTAAAAGCGGTGAGGTTGACGGGACGACGCTGAGGTCTTCCCAGAGTGGAATGACGCTTGCGGCGCCGATTTCGCGGGCCGCGATAAGCGTCTCGATACATCGGGCGCCTTCGCTGTCGAGCGGTGCGGTGACGACGGCGGGCAGGCCGTCGAGCGGTTCTGCCGCGATGCCGCTGCCGACGAGTGCTTCACGCGCCGGACGCACGTCGCCGAGCGTCGCAAGCCGCAGCACGCGGCGCAGGGGAATCGACTTCTCCAAGACGTCCTCGCGTACGGGTTCGAGCATCGTGCTGGCCGTCGAGACGCCGGCGTTGCGGTTAGCGGTGATGCGCCGCAGCACTGCGACGACGTCGCCCACGACCGAGGACGCGGTCGGGCCGCTCCCGGCGCCGGTCCCCGCGAACGTCAACGAACCCGAACTGCGCCCGGTGACGCGAATGCAGTTTTGCGGCCCGACCGGCTGCGCGAAGGGATGCTCGGTCGGAACGTAAGCCGGCGTGACGATTGAGGAATCGGTGCGCGCGCACGCGATTAACTTCAGCCGCCAGCCCGCGCGCTTCGCGAGTCCGTGATCGTCGCGCGAGAGCGCGGTGATCCCGGTGCGCGGAATTTCGTGCGTCACGAGGCCGCGCCGAAATGCGAGTTGGGCCAAAATCGCGAGCTTGTGCGCGGCGTCGATTCCGGCGACGTCGTTGGTCGGATCGGTCTCGGCGAACCCGAGCCGTTGGGCCGCAGCGAGCGCGCCGGCGTAGGTCGCGCCCCCGAACATCTCCGAGAGGATGAAGTTCGTCGTCCCGTTGAGGACGCCGCCGACTTCGAGGATCTCTTCGCCCGCGAGCGATTCCGCGATCGTGCGCACGATCGGGATCGCGCCGCCGACCGCCGCTTCGTAAGCGATCGTCACGCCCCGCGCCGCCGCAAGCGCGCGCAGCTCCGGCCCCCGGGTGGCCAGCAGGTCCTTATTCGCGGTGACGACGTGCTTGCGCGCTTCGAGAGCGGCGACGACAAATTCCGCGGCGACACCGGTTCCGCCGATGCACTCGATCACGACGTCGATCGTGGGGTCGTCGACCAGCCCGCGCGCGTCTTCGGTGAACAGCCCGGCCGGGATCTCCGGCGGCCGCGGTTTCGAAAGCGAACGCACGCCGATGCCGGCGAGCCAATAATCGACACCACTGCGGGCCGGAACCGAGGACGTCGAGTTGACGAGGAGTCGCGCGACGCCGCTGCCGACGGTCCCGCATCCCAGGAGGGCGATGCGTACGTCACGGTTTGCGTCGGTGCGATCCGCGTGCGCTGGGTGAGTGAGCGACAAGCGTTTCCACCTTGAGTTTTCGGAGTGCGCCCACTATACCCAACCCGTCCCCCGCCCGTCAAGGAGCGGGGCGGTCGCGTCCGGGGGCCCTGGGGGGCCTCGCACCCCATTTCAACGTAGAGCCCAAATCGATGGTAGGGATGAGTGCCCCTCGGCGCTATCGGCTGATTTTGACGGGGGTTTTGGGCTTGGCGCTGCTGGCGGCGCTGTATGTCGCGGTCTATCGCGAGCGGCGGGAGCTGCAGTCGCGGCGCGTCGAGATCGCGATGGATTATCAGGATTTTTCGGCGCTCGCGCAATCGTACGGATATGACCCCGAACAGTTCCTCGTCGCCCTGCGGCGCGCCGGGCTGACGTCGCTTGCCGTCTCCGAAGAGCTGGGCGGCAACATCAATGCGGGCTCGACGGCGTTCGTGATTCCGGGACAGCAGCTCATCGCTCAGTCGAAGCTCGCTCCGCTCTCCGATCCGACGCTCGGGGCACTTGCCAAGCGCAATGCGCTGCGCCCCGAATTGCTCTACCTCATCGTCTTCGACCCGGCGGCCGTGCCGCGCTATCGCACGGCGCTGGCCGAGCACCTCGGGCCGCGCGCCGTCACGGTCTTACACGAGCGCGCACCGACGATCCTCGCGGTAAAATCGCAGATCGACTACTTCAACAACCTGGGTCTTGGCCTACCCGAACCGCCGCTCGCGCTCGCGCGCAAGCTTCATGTGTTCCTGATCCCGCGGGTGCAAAACGACGAGCGTTTCGGGAAGCCCGAAATCGACCGCATCTTCGCGAGTTTCTACGCGAACCACGAACGCCCGACAACCGTCGTCTTTTTCGGGACGCGGAACGAGGTCTTGGGCTTCCCCGACCATCTGCAGGACACCGCCGACGCGCTCGTGCGCACCGGCCTAAACTTCGGCTCGATCGAGACCTACGACCGCAATCAGGATCAGAAGGGCAACGACGGACTGGCTGAGCTTGCGATCGAACGCACGACGCGGGTGGAAGCGATCTCGAAGGTCGAGCTGGACAAGCTCGATTACGATACGGTCGTCGCGCGCTACTTGCTCGGCGTGCGCGAGCGCAACATCCGCGTCGTATACTTGCGGCCGTTCCTCCATTCGCAAAACGGCTTGTCGCTCGAAAAGACGAACGTCGCGATGGTTAGCGGAATTCGCGACGGTCTGGTCGCGCGCGGCTTTATCCTCGGACGGGCCACGCCGGTTCGCGCCTTCGACAACAATCCGCTCGTCGTCGCGGCCGTTTCCCTCGCCGTCCCGGCGATCGTGATGTTGCTCTTCGAAGCGTTCGGCATGCGGCGCTCGCAGTGGGCCTACCTCATGTTCGCGCTCGACTTGCTGCTTCTGGCTGCCGGATACGCCACCCATCACGACCTGCTCGCGCGCAAGCTGCTCGCACTGCTCGGGGCGATCGGGTTTGCAACGATGGGCGTCGTCGCGATCCCGCGCGCGTTCACGTTGCCCCCGCCCGGCTCGTACGGTGCGAGCGTGCTCGCCGGCTTGCGCACGCTCGGCGTCGCGACCGTCTTCTCATTAGCAGGAGCGCTCGTCGTCGTCGGCCTCGTCAGCGTGCCGCTCCTGATGGAAGAGATCGACCGGTTCTCGGGAGTGAAGGCGGTGATCGTGCTTCCGCCGCTCTTGGCGTTCGCGCTCTACGTTTATACGCGGCGCTTCGGCAACGAGCCGCCGAGCGCGCAGGCAAGCGCGCTTGCGCCCGTGCGCGTCTACCAGCTTGCGATCCTTGTGGCGCTGGCCGGCGTCGCCTTCATCTATATCGCGCGCAGCGGGAACCAAAGCGACATTTCGCCCTCGGCTTTCGAACTGGCGTTGCGCTCGAACCTCACCGCGCTGCTCGGCGTGCGTCCGCGCTTCAAGGAGTTCGCGATCGGGTTTCCGCTGATGATGCTCTTACCGGCCTTGCGACTCGAGCACAAACGGATCGTAGGCTGGTTGTTCGCGGTGGGTATCGCCGTCGGCACCTCGGACGTTGTCGACACGTTCTCGCACCTGCACACGCCGCTCGGGACATCGCTGCTCCGCGTCTTCAACGGTGCGGCCCTCGGCATCGTCTTCGGGGCGATCGCGATCGCGCTGTATCGCGCGGTCGATCGGCGCGCGAGCGCCGCCTTCGATCGTGGTCGAACCCGCGCCGCATAAGCGCGTGCGCTTTCTCCTGAGCGGCTACTACGGATTCAATAACCTCGGCGACGACGCGCTGCTCCAAATCATCGTCGCGCAACTCAAGACGCGTTATCCGTACGCCGCCATCGACGTTCTCTCGGCCACGCCCGAGCGCACGGCGCACGAACTGACTATCGAAGCAACGCCGCGTTGGGATCAAGGAGCGATTCGCGCGGCGATCGCTAAAGCTGACGTCGTTCTCTCCGGCGGGGGCGGCCTGTTCCAAACGGCGACCAGCCTCAAGAGCCTTTTTTACTACGCGGGCATCGTGCGGACGGCGATTCGCGCGGGGAAGAAGACGATGGTCTTCGCGCAGTCGATCGGGCCGCTCGATTTTCTGGGCAAACAGACGATTCGGGAGTTTTGCAAGGGCCTGCAAGCGGCAACCGTGCGCGACGCGCGCTCGAAAGCGTTGCTTGCGCCGCTCGTTTCGGGGACACCGATCGAGGTGACCGCAGATCCGGTATTCCTCTACGATCCGCCCGAAACGCCGGTCGACTTGACCTCCGCCGGACTCGGCGCACAGAGCGATCCGCTGGTTCTCGTCTGCGTTCGCAAGACGGCCCACCAGAACGACGGCGTCGCGGCGATCTCCGCGGCGGTCGATCGGTTGGCCGAGCGGTACGGCGCGCACGTCGCATTTTTGCCCTTCGGCGGAACGGTCGATGCCGAAGCGTCGACCACGATCATTCGAAAGTGCCGCAGCAAACCGACGCTCGTACCGCTCGAAGGGCTCGAAGCCGTCGCGGCGGCGATCGCACGGGCGAAGTTGATCGTCGGCGTGCGGCTGCACGCGCTGATTTTGGCGGTCCGCTTCGGCGTCCCGTTCCTCGCGGTGCCGTACGATCCCAAAGTCTCGGCCCTGTTAGCCGACGTGCATTACCCGCTTGCACCCTTGTGGGTGCCGGGTTCGCACGTCGCGCTCAGGCACGTCGAGGAGCTCGTCGACCGGGCATGGGAGCGCGCGCCGGAGCTGGCAGCGGCTCTGTCAACGGAGTCGGTCGTGCAGCGAGCGGCCGCCGAGCGGAACTTTACCGCGCTCGACGCCCTCGTGCGACGGTAGCCGAACCGCATCGAAAACGGGACCGCGGAGCCAGCGGCGAACTTCGTGCCCTCGATGCCCTCGAACGAAGCGATCACGAGCGACTACCGCTCGACGCTGAACCTGCCCGTCACCGATTTTCCCATGCGCGCGGATCTTCCCAAACGCGAGCCGGATCGCGTTGCGTGGTGGCGCGAGCGTCGCGTCTACGAACGCCGGCTTGCGGCCAACGCGGGGAACCCGCAGTGGATCCTCCACGACGGTCCGCCGTACGCGAACGGCGAGCTGCACATGGGGCACTTCGTCAACCGCGTTCTGAAGGACATCTTCGTTAAGGTTCACCTGCTCGATGGTGCGGAGGCAATTTTCGTCCCGGGATGGGACATGCACGGCCTGCCGATCGAATTCGAAACGCTCAAACATCTCGGCCTCGACTTCCACCGGATCGATCCGATCGAGTTGCGAGCGCAGTGCCGCGAACGCGCGCTGTACTGGCTCGACGTGCAACGTGAGACGATTCTGCGGATGGGCGTTCTCGGCGATTACGACCATCCGTATCGAACGATCGACAAAGAGTTCGAAGCGACGATCGTCGACACGCTTGCGGATCTGGCCGCCGCCGATCAGCTCTACAAGGGGCTGCGTGCGACCCTGTGGTGCATCCACGATGAGACGGCGCTGGCCGAGGCGGAGATCGAATACAAGGATCGCGTCTCGCCCTCGATCGACGTGCGCTTCACCGCGAACGCCGAGCANNACCTGAGGCATCGTACGGCCTCTACCGGCGTGGCCCCGAACTCCTATTGCTCGCCGACGCGCTTGCGCCGGACGTCTTCGCGCGCGCCGGCGACGCCGTCGTCGAACGGATCGCCGGTGCGCTCGGGACCGCACTCGTCGGCGCCTCGGTGCGCCACCCGTTCGCCGATCGCAACTCGCTCGTCGTCGGCGCCGATTACGTCGAACTCGATACCGGCACGGGAGCCGTGCACACCGCGCCCGCTCACGGCGCCGACGATTTCGAGACCGGGATGCGCTTCGGTCTGCCGATCCTGAGCCCGGTCGACGGCAGCGGGCATTTCACCGCGGAGGCCGGCCCGTATGCGGGGCTGCAGATATTCGAGGCCAACGCGAAGATCGTCGACGACTTGGCCCACAGCGGCGCCCTGTTCGCGCTTGAGGAGGTTCGCCACTCGTACCCGCACTGCTGGCGCTGCAAGAACCCGGTTATTTTCCGCGCGACCTCGCAGTGGTTCATCGCACTCGACGTCAACCTTCTGCGCAAGCGCATCCTCGAGAAGATCCCGCACGTGCGCTGGACGCCGGCCTGGGGCGAGACGCGGATGATGCAGATGATCGAGAAGCATCCCGAGTGGTGCGTCTCGCGGCAGCGGACCTGGGGCACGCCGATCCCGGCGCTCGTTTGCCGCGCGTGCGGCGAATCGTTTCTCGACGCCGACGTCGCGCGAACCGTCGCCGCCGTCTTTCGCGAGCGCGGAACCGACCAAGGCAATGCATCGGATCTATGGTGGACTGAGCCCGTCGAGACGTTCTTGCCGGAGAACGTCGTGTGCCCGTCGTGCGGAGGCGCCGCGTTCGAGAAGGAACTCAACATCGTCGACATCTGGTTCGAGTCGGGTGTGACGCACCGCGCCGTTTTGCGTCAGCGCGGCATGCACTGGCCCGCCGATCTCTACCTCGAAGGCAACGATCAGTACCGTGGGTGGTTTCGCAGCAACCTGATCACGGCCGTCGCGACGAGCGGCGCGCCGCCATACAAGGAAGTGCTGTCCTACGGTTGGGTCGTCGACGCCGAAGGTCACGCGATGCACAAATCGACCGGAAACTACATGGGCGCGGTCGACACGATGGCGACGTACGGGGCCGACGTCCTGCGCCTATGGACGTCGTCGGTCGAGATCAGTGCCGACATGCGGATCGGCGAGGGGTCACTGAAGGCGATCGGGAGCGTCTATCGCAATCTGCGCAACCGCTTGCGGATGCTGCTCGGCCTGATTGCGGATTTGCGGCCGGAAGAACTCGTCGCGCGCGAAGCGCTCGAACCGATCGACCGGCTGGCGCTCGTCCGCCTCGAGGATCTCGCTAGTCGCGTCGTCGCTCACTACCGCGTCTATCGCTTGCACGACGTGTATCTCGAACTCGTCGCGTACGATAACTCCGACCTTTCGAGCTTTTACGTCGATTTGCTCAAGGACGCGATGTATTCCGGGCCGCGAACCGGAGCGCGTCGCAAATCCGCGCAGACCGCGCTGTTCGCGATCCTCGAGACGCTCTGCGCGCTGCTCGCGCCGCTGCTTTCGTTTACGGCGGAAGAGGCCTGGCAACACGTCCCGGCACCGCTGCGCGGGGGGCGCGACAGCGTCTTCGATCTCAAACTTCCCCACGGCAGCGAGCGCGGCAATGCCGAGCTTGAGGCGCTCGAACTCTATGACATCCTCAAGTCGTTGCGCGCCCACGTGGCCGCGAGCGAAGGTCCACGCGATTTCCAGCTTCGCGCGCACGTCTACGCTTCGCCTCGGCTCGAATCGAAGTTGCGCGCCCTCGGCGATAGTCTCCGCGAGGCGCTCGTCGTTTCCGCTCTCGAACTGCGCCTCGACCCGAACCTGGACGGCGCGCCCCGAGTCGAACTCTCGGCCGCCGAAGGCGGCAAATGCGCCCGCTGCTGGAAAACCCTCCCGCTCGGCAGCGACCCGCTACACCCGGCGCTCTGCGCACCTTGCGCCGCAATCGTGCGCGAGTTCGACGCCGCCGCAAGCTAGCCCGATTCATGAAACCCTTCGAATCGTTCGATCACGTCCAACTTGCCATGCCGGCCGGCGAGGAGACGCGGGCGCGCGACTTTTACGCCGGCGTCCTCGCGATGGACGAGCTGCCAAAACCCCAGGAACTTCGCGCTCGTGGCGGAGCCTGGTTCGCAAGCGGCGCCGTTCAAATTCACTTAGGCGTCGATCCGCAGTTCGTCTCAGCGAAAAAGGCGCACCCCGCGCTGCGGTGCTCCGATCTCCCGGCCCTACGTGCCCGCCTCGAGGCGGCGAGAATCGACATTACCGAGGCCGGAACTTTCGAAGATGGCGCGCAGCACGTCTACATCGACGACCCGTTCGGCAATCGGATCGAATTGATCGGCCTAGTGTCATCCTGAGTTGTACACGGCCCACGGCGCCACATGGAAGCGGATGAAAAGTTTGTCATCCTGAGCGTAGGGCCGTAGGCCCGAAGTCGAAGGACCACCGTGGCGTCGATCCCGCGCGACTTAAGGGGCCGCTGCGGCATACGAGAGGCCTAGCCGCCGAAGCCCTTCATCGACGTTGCGAACGGCGGCCGCCGCGACGAGCCGATGCACTTCGATGCGTCCAGCGCCTTCGCGTTGCGCGTTCGAACGAACGCGACCACGAGCGCGTCGGTGCAGGCCGATTCGCTATCGTGCCCGGTGTAGGGGATAACGAGCTGACGGCCGTTGGGCAGGTAACGCAACGCATCGCGACCGTAGCTCGGCGGAGTCACGGGATCTTCCGCACCGGAGATCATAAGGATCGGCGCGCGGCTGCGGACCGGCTGCGCGAACGATGGGGAAGCGCGCCGGACGTTCCAGATCGCGCAAGCGCGCTGTTGTGCGCGCACTCGCGTATCGCCCTGAAACGAGCCGGCACTCGCGCGCACGATCTGCGCCTCGGTGATGAACGGGAGATCTTCGGCGCACGTTACCGAGAGGTTCAAACCGGTGGAGAGCCCGCGTCCGAAGAAGCGCGTGGCAGTTTCAACCAGTTCGGCGAGCGGCGCATAGTTGGCGCGGTATGCCTGATCGACGATGTACGGGACGTAGGCGGCCGCTTCGCTTGCGTACAGTGTGTGGCGCAGCTGATCGGCAAAGACTTCTTTTGAAAGCGAAACCGTTTGTTCGTGACCGAGCGCGTTTCGAATCCGGACGCTTATGGGACCGCGATCGAAGCGACGCACGAGTGCTGCGAAGTGAGCGGCCAAGTCTGGAAAATGCAGGTTGCACGTGCTATCGCGCGCGCAATCGGCGATGAGGTCGTTCATTGCGGTGCGAGCGGCCTGCGCGTCCGCGAGCGGGATGAAGTAAAAACCGGGCGGTGCTACGCCGCTCAGGACGACGCTCTCAACGTGCGCCGGATGCCGGCGCGCGTAGTCGAGAAAGAGCATCGTTCCATACGAACCGCCGTCGAGTACGATCTGCGGGTAGTGCAGCGCGGCGCGAACGTCGTCGAGGTCGTCCGCCGAGATGTCGGTCGTATACATGCTGAGATCCGTGTCTTTGGACCGGGCAGCACGGCACGCCCGCAGCGGCTCGTCCGGGAATATCTGGGCGAAGTAATACTCGGGGTGACGCGTTGAGTAGAGATCGCATCGGATCTCGTGCGAGAGACCGGTGCCGCGATTATCGACGAACACGAGGTCGTAGGTGTCGTGCAGCTTCATTAATTCCGCGGCAGCCTGACCGCTAGCGATAGCCGGCACGTTACTCGAGTCGGCCGCACCGGGTCCGCCCGGATTCCAGAACACCGCACGATTCGTCCGCTGACGTGCGTCGATTTCGATCACGTCAAGTGAGATCGTGCGACCCGCGCGTAACGAGCGATTTTCATACACGTCGACCTTACCGCAATGTGCCTTTAAATCTGTCCCGCCGACGTTGCAAGAAGAGAAGTGGGGCGCACGCACCGATGGTTGCGCAGCGGACGGCAGCATCGCAACGAACAGCAGTGCTAGTACGCGTGTAAACAATGGGCAAAGCCCGTTATGGGCGTCCTCCATTCGATATCTTCGCAGAAGGCAGCGCGCGCTCCGCAATGTCACCGCGTTCTCTTCGAGGTGGTGCCGACAAGTCGCCTTCCGGATCTGTAAGCGCGATTGATGCGCCGTTAACGGCGCCGTCACGGCCTCGCAACACGGCGCGGCTACGATTACGGGCATGGATGGAATCGCTCTTATGGCGACGGCGATGCATGCGGCGAAGGCCCGGCTCGACGTCTGTGCTTCGAACCTTGCGAACGTTTCGACCGACGGGTTTCGGCGGCGGGTGGCGCACGCGGCGCTGACCGCGCGGGGTCTGGTGACGTCGAACAGCGTCGATACGGCCCAGGGTCCGCTGCGGCATACCGGGCGTCCGTTCGATCTCGCGGTCGCGGGGACGGGCGGTTTTTTCGTTCGTGGCCGCGACGGTCGCGTCGTCGAAACGCGCTCCGGCTCGTTCGAACGTGACCCCTCCGGCCGGCTCACCGACGAACGCGACGGCGTTTTGCTCGGCATGCGCGGACCGCTCGTCGTCGCGGCGGGCGCGACGATCGATTCGCGCGGTCTCGTGCGCGATGCTGGAAGCGTAACCGGCGCGCTTCGCCTGGAGCCCCGAACGTCGCTCCAGAGCGGATTTCTCGAGGCGGCGAACGTCGACGCGGTCCACGAAATGGTCGACGTTCTCGAAGCGCAGCGCGCGTTCGAAACGGCGCAGAAGACGCTTTCCGCGATCGATGAGGCGCGCCAGAAAGACGTCAACGACGTCGTGCGGGTCAAATCGTGAACCGCGCGCTGTACGCGTCCGCCTCCGGGATGGCGGCGCAGCAACAGAATCTCGACGTCATTGCGAATAACCTCGCCAACGCCGACGTCATCGGGTTTAAGAGCGCGCAGGCAACGTTCGCGCCGCTCGGGCCGAACGCGATGCTCGGCACGGCTTCGACCGGCGTGCGCGAGATCTTCGCTCAAGGGAAGCTCGAGAAAAGCGGCGGGGCCTTCGACGTCGCAATCGACGGCGGCGCCGCGTTCTTCGCGGTCGAGCGAGACGGCGTTCGGGGTTACACGCGGGCCGGGTCGTTCTCGCGCGCGGCCGACGGATCGGTGCGCAACGCGGAAGGTTGGGCGCTGTGCGGCGTCCGGATTCCGGCGAGCGCGCAGAGCGTGACGGTCGCGCCCGATGGCGCGGTCGCAGGCGGCGCGGGGCGCATCGAGCTGGCCGCTTTCGTCGCGCCCGAGAAGCTCCGGCTCGTCGATGCGACCGTTTTCATTCCAACGCAAGAGTCGGGCCTTGCGCGCAAGGCCGCGGCCGGCGGCGATCGCGAGCCCAAGATCGCCTTTGGGATGCTCGAGAAATCGAACGTCTCGATCGTCGAGTCGATGATGGCGATCCTCGCTGCCCAGCGCGCGTACGAAGCAAATTCAAAGGGAGTGCAAGCCGCCGATGAGATGCTGCGGATCGCAAACAACATTCACCGCTCGTGAGGTCGCGGTCCAATTCGAAACGCTGCTCTTCAAAGAAGCATTCGCTCCGCTTGCAAAGGCGCTGGGCTTCTCAGGCGATGCCGTCGTCGCGGCGGTGGTGCAGTCGATGACGCGCGGTGCGGGCGCGGGCCTGAGCGGACCGCTCGAAACCGCAATCGAGTCGGCGGCGCGCGAAGACGTAACCCGGTGACGGCAACCGAACGCGAGGAGCGTATTCGGGATCTCTTTCCTATGGTTCGCCGGATCGCGCGGCGGGTCGCGCGAGTCGTGCGCGGCGCCGATCCCGACGATCTCGTCGGTGACGGTTCGATCGGCTTGATCCGCGCGGTCGATACCTACGAGCCTTCGCGCGGCGCCTCGTTTGAAGTCTACGCGCGAAAATTGATCGCCGGCGCGATGCTGAACGGCCTGCGGCGGCTCGATCCCGTTTCGGAACGCGCGCGCCGGACGCTGCGGCGTGCCGAGGAGCGTCGCTTCGCGTTGGCCCAGGAGCGCGGCACGCTGCCGACACTTCGCGAGCTCGAGCGGACGGATCCCAAGCTGCGCCGGGCTCGTACGTGCGCATACCGCTACGCGGCGCTCTCGCTCGACGGACCATTGCCGAACGGAAAGGACGTTCTTGCTGACGGGAGCCTCGAGCCGTCGGCTCGCGCCGCGCGGCAGCTGGCGAGCGCGCAGTTGCGCGAGGCGATCGCGCTGCTGTCCGAGCGGCAGCAGCGCATCCTTGCGCTGCACTACGTCCAGGAGCTTTCGCTGCACGCTATCGGTTCGCGGTTAGACGTCTCGGCGCAGCGCGTCTCGCAGCTGCACCAAAGCGCCCTCGGGCGTTTGCGAAAGACCGTTCCGCCGCCGTGAACGCCGCACGATGAGCGCACGCGTCGACCCCGACCTTGTGCCCGCGAGCGCGGAGGGGGGAGCACCGCCCCCGAGCGCGGTCGCCGCGCCGCTCGTTGCGGCGCTCGATCCCGAGGACCGCTGGGGCGGTCACGCCTTACCGGGTGACCATCCGGCGTGGATGCGCGACACGCTGTCGATTTCGCAGCGGGCCCGCGCCATGCTCGCGCGGATCAAACCGATCGTCGTCAAGGTCGCGACGTATTGGGAGCATCGGGTGCGTTCGATAGCGGTCGGGGATCGGCGACTTAGCGTCGATGGAAGCGGCTCGTACCGTTTGGAATGATCGGTGACCGAGGAGTTCGCAAACGCGGGCCCCAAGAACGCAAAGACCGATGCGAAAGGGGCCGGTGATCTCGAAGGCCCAGAAGTTGCCGAGCGCAATCGCGCACGCAAACGCCGAACGGAGTTTGGCCGCCTGGCGATCGACGGCGGACGTTTTGCCCGCGATGCTTTTTACGCTCATGCCGAACGGGTACGTCGACTATGTCAACGGGCGCTGCGCCGCATTCTTAGGATACGCGAATCACGAGGCGCTCGCTCGAGCGGCCCCGAGGCTCGTGCACCCGGGCGACCTCGCCCGCGTGGCCCGGAGCTGGAGCGATGCTGCCGCCGGCGCACACGAGTTTCGTGCGGAATTGCGCGTGGCCAGAGCGGATGGTTCGTACGCTTCGGTCGTGGTGCGGGCCGCTCCGGAGTGCGACGCTTTCGGCGTACCGGTTCGCTATTACGGCGTGCTTACTGACGTCGAACGCGATCGCCGGAGCGGGCCGGAAACGATCGAAGACGAGCTCATCGCCCGGAAATCGGAGCGCCAGTTTCAGGGGCTTGCCGAGGGTCTGCCGGTCATCTGCTGGACTGCCGATGCGACCGGTTCGTTTGACTGGTACAACCACCGTTGGTACGAATTCACCGGGCAAACGCCCGAAGAGGCAGTCGGCTGGGGTTGGCAGGCGATGCATCACCCGGACGATTTTCTCGACGTGATGAGAAAATGGCCGCATTCTATTGCGACGGGTGAGCCGTTTGAGATGGAGTTCCGGCTGCGACGGCGTGACGGCGAGTACCGCTGGTTTATTGCGCGCGCCGAGCCGTTGCGCGACGACGCGGGACGGGTCGTGCGGTGGTACGGCAGCAACGTCGACATCGACGAACAAAAGCGGGCTCACGAACGCACCAAACAGATCGCCGAGACGCTTCAAGACGTCTTTCTGCCCAAACGCCTTCCGCAGTTCGCCGACTTGCGGATCGACGCCGTGTATCTTCCCGCAGAGAAGGATGCGCTCGTCGGCGGCGACTGGTTTGATGCGTTCGAGCTTCCCGATCGTCGCGTAGCATTTTCGATCGGAGACGTCGCCGGCCACGGCCTCGAGGCCGCCGTTATGGTCGGCCGTCTGCGGCAGGCAATATTTACGTTGACGTTCTTGCTGAACGATCCGGCAGCGATTTTAGTCCAACTCGATCGCATCGTGGCGCACCAGGATCCCGATACCATGGTAACCGCGATCGTCGGATTCATCGATCCGGCGCACAAGTGCCTCACGTATGCGAATGCGGGACATCCGCCGCCGCTCATCGCCCGGAAGACCGATTTCGGGGCGCAGGCCCTTCCGTGCGGCGGCGTCCCGCTCGGCCTTGGCCGCGGGATGGGCTACCAGCTTCAGACGCTGCACGCCGAAAGCGGGTCGGTCGTCGCGATGTATACCGACGGCATGGTCGAGTTCGGCCGCGACCTGATTGCGGGTGAGGCCAAGCTAGCCGCCGCCGTCGCACTTCTCGCCGGAAACACCACGATCGGCCGTCCCGCGCGCGCAATTCAGGAACTTGTATTCAACGATGCACCGGCGCGGGACGATGCCGCGTTGATGATCTTGCAGTTTGCGCCCGAGAGGCCGGTTGCGCTCGCCTTCGAGCCCAGCCTGCTCACGCGCACGTGGCGGTTTCATTCGAGCGATGCGAAGGCCGCCCAAGTTTGCCGGCGCGAGATCGCGGAATATCTGCGCAACCTCGCCGAGAACCCGGACGAGATGTTTGCGGCGGAACTCGCGCTCGGCGAGATTCTTGCGAATCTCGTTCAGCACGCACCGAGCCTGTCCGAAATCAGCATCGATTGGGTGACGGAGAACCCGGTCGTCACGGTGCGCGATTCGGGGCCTGGCCTCCCTGCCCTCAAATTCGATCTGCCGGATCCGGCGGCGGAGCAAGGCCGCGGCCTCTATCTCATATCGGCGTTGACGAAGGGCGCGACCCTAAATACCGCGGTGGAGTCGGGGACGCAGTTGCGCGTGACGCTCAACCTGCGCCGCAGACGGATTCAGTGCTCGTAAGGCGCGGGAACGGCTAGACGCTCGCCGCCCGGTAGTAAGAGCGGGCCCGCGAGAGAACCTCGTCGGCTTGGCTTGCATGCTGGTTTCGCAGCCAAAGTATCAGGGCTTCTCCGCCTCGCGCGGCTCCCGAGCCCGACTCTTCGATACGTGGCGACGCTTCGTTCATCGCTTGAAGAACCGCGGCTTTTAGGCCGTCACCCTCCGCTCCCGGCAGCAGGTGCGTATGTGCCGAGAGAAGCGCGTCGATCAGACGCGGTTCAAACTGCTGCCCGAAGACATCAATCGAATAGCCGCAGTACAGGCTGAACGAAACCGCTTTCCGCAGGCGGTTCCACAATTGTTCGAGCCGGATTGCCGCCGGAAATTGGCCTTGGGCCCACAAGAGGCCGACCATCTCACCGTAAGCACGCAGCTGGCCGCCGGCCGTTCGTGCTAACGACGAACGCACGACGTTACCAACCACCCGGTCGAATTTCTCGGGGTCGGGGTAGCCCCCAACCATGAACCGGCTAAGCGTTTCGCTCGCATCGAGACAGACGAGCTGCCCGCCATCCCGGGCGCGCCCGACGTCGACCCGGCGCCTTCTCAAGTACGCGCAGATGGCCTCGGTATGCTCCGGCGTCGCGACGATCAGCGCGCAGCCTCCCGACCTGAGCGGCCGAGCGAGATACGCGCCGACGTTACGTCCGAGCGACTTCGCGTCGTCGTGGTGCAGCTGAACGCAGTGCTCGCTCGACCCGGGTTGATCGGCCAGTTCGGCGACGCTCGAGCGGACTTGCAATCTTCGACCCCCCACAGAAAAAGGCAGCTTAGCCACCTGCCCTGCATTCTACCCCCCGGGCAGGCAAGCCGAAACGTGCACTGTGACCTAGCCAAGAGGTAGCGAAGGTCTTTAGGGTCCGCTGCGTGCCGGCGTCGGGAGCGACTCCCGGCCACGGCGCGTGCGGACGGCGGCCGCGAGTTCGGCGAGGACCGGCACCGTGTCGTCCCAGCCCAGGCACGCGTCGGTCACGCTTTGGCCGTAAACGAGCGGCCGACCGGCGACGCGATCTTGCCTGCCCGCGATCACGTGCGACTCGATCATCACACCGATAATATTTCGATCGCCGCCGGCGATCTGGCGCCCGATGTCGGCGCAGATCGGTACTTGGCGGTGCGGGTCTTTTTGGCTGTTTCCGTGGCTTGCATCGATCATGATCCGTGGCGGGAGACCCGCGCGCGCGATCTCGGAGCAGATCGCTGCCACATTGTCCGCATCATAGTTGGGACGTTTCCCGCCGCGCAGGATCACGTGACAGTCGTTGTTTCCGGCGGTACTCACGATCGCCGAGTGGCCGGTCTTGGTGACGGAAAGGAAGTGGTGCGGCCGGCTCGCCGCCTTGACCGCGTCGATTGCAATTGCGATGCTGCCGTCGGTGCCATTCTTGAAGCCGACCGGGCACGACAGTCCCGAAGCGAGTTCGCGGTGCACCTGCGACTCCGTCGTGCGCGCGCCGATCGCTCCCCAGGAGATGATGTCGGCGACGTACTGCGGCGTGATCGTATCGAGATACTCCCCGCCGGCTGGGAGGCCGAGCGCATTGATCGCGACCAGCAGCTCGCGCGCGGTCCGTAAGCCGTCGTTGATCCGGAAGCTCTCGTCCATCCCGGGATCGTTGATCAGNNTTCTCGAAGTACACGCGCATGACGATCTCGAGGTCGCCGGCGTGCCGTTCGCGTTCCACGGCGAGGCGCCGCGCATAGTCGAGCGCCGAGTTCGGATCGTGGATCGAACACGGTCCCACGACGACGATGGCGCGATCGTCTTGTCCGTGCAGGATCCGCTGGAGGCGCTCGCGGGTCGCGTACACGAGTTCGGCGGTCGCCTCGGTGCACGGAAAGGCCCCCATGAGATCGGCGGGGGGTGCGAGCTCCTTGAGCTCGAGGATTCGGACGTCGTCGACTACTTTTTGAATGATATGCCTCGGGTACGATCAGCGCGCGCTAGAGTGCCGCAAACAAGCCTTCGATGACGCTTGCGACCGCCGCGGCGCCCTCACGCGATGCGGCCAGAACCTCTTCGTGTGAAACTTCACTCTGCGCGCCGATGATGTTTGAGATCAGCGAGATACCGAGTACGTCGAGGCCGAGGGATCGCGCGGCGAGCGTCTCGAGTACGGTCGACATGCCGACGGCATCGGCACCGAGGCGGCGCAGCGCTTCCGATTCGGCCGGCGTTTCGTATTGCGGCCCGCGCACGCCGGCATAGACGCCCTCGCGCAGCGGCACGGCGCCGGCATGCTCGCGCGCGAGCACGCGCAAGTGCGGCGCGTACAAGTCGATCGTGCTGAGAAACGGATTGGGCCGGTTGCCGTCAAGCGGCGTTGCGCCGGTGAGGTTGAGGTGGTCACGGATCAGCATCACGTCGCCCCGGGCGAAGCTCGCGTTGAGTCCACCGGCGGCATTGGTGAGGACAATTGTCTTCGCCCCGGAGGCTGCGGCGAGACGCACGAAATAGGTGACGTCGTCCGGCGAGTATCCCTGGTAGAGGTGCGCGCGCCCGGCAAAGGCGACGACGCGCTTCCCGGCCCACGTGCCCGCATACGCAATGCCGGGATGTCCCGCAAGCGCAGATTGCGGCGCGTGGAGTTTCTCGTAGGGCAGCTCGCTCCCGGTGATGCGCTCGCGCACGCTCTCGCCAAGTCCGCTTCCGAGAACGATGGCGGCATCGAGCGGGCCGCCCGCACGGCGCTGGATGCGAGCGGCGGCAGCGGCAACTTTCTTGGGCTTAATGGGGCACCGCGGGCGCAGGCGCGAGCAGGTTGTGTCCGGTCATGAGCGTGGGCACCTCGAGCCCGAGCAGCGGCAGCAGGGTCGGCGCGACGTCACCGAGCTTGCCGTTTGCGAGTGCACCGACGTGCGGCTCACGCGAGACGATTACGAGCGGCACCGGATTCGTCGTGTGCGCGGTCAGCGGATTCCCTTTGGGATCGAGTTTTTCTTCTGCATTTCCGTGGTCGGCCGTAACGACGAGGATGCCGTCGGCATCGATCACCGCCTGCGCCAGCCGCCCGAGCGAAACATCGAGCGTTTCGACGGCCGAGATCGTCGCCGCAAGAACCCCAGTGTGCCCGACCATGTCGGCGTTGGCATAATTCATGATGATCACGTCGTGTGCGCGATCGCTGACGTCCTCGGTCGCCGCGCTCGTGATCTCGCCCGCGCGCATCTCCGGGGCGAGATCGTAGGTCGCGACGGTCCGATTGGACGGAATCAGCGTGCGATCCTCGCCGGGAAACACCGTCTCGCGGCCGCCGTTGAAAAAGTACGTAACGTGCGCGTATTTCTCGGTTTCCGCAAGACGCAACTGCGTGAGCCCGGCAGCGGCGACGATTTCGCCGAAGGTCTCTGCCTGGGGGCGCGGGCCGAAGAGGACGAGATTGGTCATGTCCTCTTCGTACCGCGTCATCGTTGCGAAGATGAAATCGGCGTACTCGTGCGCGGGAAATTCTTTGAAGCCCGGCTGTGTAAACGCAAGCGTCATCTGGCGCCCGCGGTCGGGACGGAAGTTGAAGAAGATCGCGG
>PMHP01000051.1 GCA_003158195.1 Vulcanimicrobiota bacterium
TCGGGACAGGCTTTCGACAAGCGCAGCGTGACAAAAGCTGGTGTCTTCACCCTGATGACAGGCGGCGAGCTCAACGCTGACAGCGCTTAAGCGCTGATTTTCTTGTGGGCCTTGCGGTCGCCGACCTCGCGGACGAGGGCCTTGGCGTGTTCGAGGGCGACGCCGGCGGAGCTGCCGGAGAGCATGCGGGCGATCTCTTCGACGGCGGCGCCGCGCTCGTCGAGCGGGATGAGTTCGATGATCGTCGAGCCCTTGCGTTCGCGTTTGCGCAGCGCGTAGTGGCGATCGGCCCACGATGCAATCTGCGCGAGGTGGGTGACGCACAGGACTTGCGCGCGGGCCGCAAGCGCGCCGAGCCGTATGCCGACGGCGCTCGCGGCGGCTCCGCCGATGCCGGCGTCGATCTCGTCGAAAACGAGCGCGGTACGTTCGCGCCGGTCCGCCAGTACGACGACGAGCGCCAGCAGAACGCGCGAGAGCTCGCCGCCGGACGCCGCCCGCCCGAGCGGACGAACCGGCTCGCCCGGGTTGGGCGAGAGCGCGAATTCGATCGTCTCGGCACCATTCGGCCCGATCGTCCCGAGTGCTTCGAGCGCGACGGTGAACAGCGCCGACGGCATGGCGAGGCTCGCGAGTTCGGCCGCGACCTGTTTCTCGAGCGCGCGCGCGGCGCTCGCGCGAACGCCCGACAGTTCGCGGGCATGTTTGTCCAGCTCGCTTCGCGCCTGGGCCAACGCCGACCTCAGCTCTGCTTCGCGCTCGTCGCGGCTTGTTTCGCGGGCGATCGTCTCCTCGAAACGCGCGCGGGTCGCTAGCGCCGCACCAATGCTGCCGCCGTATTTCTTCTTCAGCCGATCGAGTGCGTCGAGCCGCGCGGTCACCTCTTCAAGCTCTGCGGGATCGAACTCGGCGCGATCCAGCTCGCGCGCGATCGCCGCTGCGGCATCGTTCGTATCACTTTGCAACGCCCCAAGCGTCGTAGCGAGCGCCGAGAGATCGGGCGCGTAACGCGCGACCCCGGCGAGCACGGCGCCGGCGGCACTGAGCGCTTCGATCGCCGAACCCTCTGTGCCGCTGAGCGCCTCGCGCGCGCGTCCGAGCGCCGCACCGATCTTCTCGACGTTCGTGAGGTAGTCGCGACGCTCGCGCAACGATTCGTCTTCCCCCTCCATCGGCGCGACGGCGTCGATTTCGCTCGCCGCGAACCGGGCGAACTCGAGTTCGGCGAGCGCACGTCCCACGTCGTCGGTCAGCTCGCGGAATGCGGCTTCGAGATTGCCGGCGCGCTCGAACGCGGCGACGACCGCCCCCCGGTGCGTTGCGGCATCCTCGCCCGCGAACGCGTCGAGGACGTCCATCTGATAGGCGCGGGAAAGCAGCCGCTGATGTTCGTGTTGACCGATCCGATCCAAGAGTTCATCGCCGAAATCGCGCAACTGCGCCGAGGTCACGAGGTTGCCGTTGATGCGCGCCGTCGATTTGCCGCTCGACTGCATCTCGCGCGCGAAGATCGCCGTTTCGCCCGCGTCGTCGAGGCCGGCCTCGGCGAGCCGCGCGCGAAGCGCGTCGTCGAGATCGACTTCCAGCGTGACCCGCGCGCGCGCCGCTCCGCCGCGGACGGTGTCGGACGACGAGCGTTCGCCGAGCACGAACCCAAGGGCCCCCAGCAGCATCGTCTTACCCGAACCGGTTTCGCCCGTGCAAACCGTGAAGCCGTCCGCGAATTCGAGCGAGGCTCGCGCGATCAGTTCGAAGTCCTCGATCTCGAGTCGCGAGAGCCGCAACCTCAGCCCTCCTTCACCGGTGCGTTCCAACGGAGCTTGCCCTGGAGCAGCGCAAAGAAATCGAGCGGCGCCCGGCGCGCGAAGCGAACCGGGACCGGGTAGCGCGTGACCGTCACGCGGTCGCCGGGCTCGAGGCTATCGACCGTCTGTCCGTCGGCTTCGAGGGCGACGCCGCTCGTTTCCGGATCGCAGACGATCGTGACCGTCGACGACGACGGCACGACGAGCGGCCGGGAGAACAGCGTGTGCGGCAAGAGCGCGTTGATGATGAAGCCGTCGACGTTGGGCGCCACGATCGGTCCGCCGGCAGAAAGCGAGTAGGCCGTCGATCCGGTCGGGGTCGCGACCACGATGCCGTCGGCCGGAACGTGCGCGACCTCCTTGCCGTCGACGAACAGACCGAAGGGCATCATGTGCGGGCTCGTTCGCGTCACGACGATGTCGTTGAGCGCAAAGTGCCGCCGCCCGTGCGCTTCGACCTCGAGCGCGAAGCGCTCGTCGATCTGAAACCCATGACGAAGAATCTCGGGGAGCGCCTCGCACGCCCCCGCCGCGCCGTCCATCTCGGTGAGAAAACCAAGCCGTCCGGTATTGATGCCGAAGAGCGGGATCCCATGCGGTGCGGCGATACGCGCGGCCCGCAGCAACGTCCCGTCGCCGCCGATCGTCACGAGCAGCACCGCGTCGGCGACGTGCGCGCCGCTCGTGGCCAAGCCGAGCCCGCGATCCTGCTCGTCGCAGAGCGCGACCGCAAAACCCGCGCTGCGGATCGCTTCGGCGACGCGCGTGGCCGCCGCCCGCGCGCGTTCGCGCCCGAGATCGACGTAGATCGCAACGACGCCCGTGACCGGCGGGGCATCCATCAGGTGGGACGCTTTCCAAGCGCGCGCTCGAGCGCGGAATCGTCGAAGGCAACGCCGCCTTTGCGAACGAGCGCGAAGAACTCGATGTTCCCGGCCGGCCCGACGAGCGGGCTCGGCGCGAGCGCGACCGGGATGAGGCCGAGCCCTAAGACGGCCGCGCGGACTTCGCGCAAGATCGCGGCGTGAATTGCGGGATCGCGCACGACGCCGTTCGAGCCCAGCCGCTCGGGACCGGCTTCGAACTGCGGCTTCACAAGCGCGACGATCGATCCGCTCGGAGCGAGAAACGCGCGCGCGCGGTCGAGGATCGTGACGACCGANNTCCGGCAGCAACCGGAAATTCGTCCGTTCGACGACGCGCACGCGGGGATCGTCGCGCAAGGACACTGCGAGTTGCCCGTAGCCGACGTCGAGCGCGACGACGTGGGCGGCGCCGCGCTGCAGGAGGCAATCGGTAAATCCGCCCGTCGACGCGCCGACATCGAGCGCGCGCGCGCCCGTTACGTCGAGCTCGAACGCACGCAGTGCGCTATCGAGTTTCTCGCCGCCGCGGCTGACGAACGGCCGCGGCCGTTCGACGGCAAGCACGGCGCTCGCTGCAACCGGCGTACCGGGTTTCGTCGCCGGGCGGCCGTCGACGCGCACGCGCCCCGCGATGATCAGCGAACGGGCGCGCGAGCGCGTCACCCCCGCGTGCTCCGCGACGGCTTCGTCCAGACGCTGCGTGCCTGCGGCGGCCACCGCTAGAACGGGTTCTCATCTTCGAGTTCGGCGTCGAAGAGCGAGCTCGGTGCCGCCGGCCGCGGCGGCGGCGCGCCGCTCTCCTGTTCGCCTCGCGCGGCAGCTTCGATCGACGCCTGCGCGTCCTTGAGCAGGCGCTCGCACTTTTGCGCCAGACCTTTGCCTTCTTTAAACAGCGCGACCGACTCATCGAGCGCGACGTTATCGCGCTCCAACTTCGCGACGATCTCCTCAAGCCGTTGCAGCGCCGTTTCGAATTCACCCGATACGTTGGTTGCCATGTTTCCTTCTAAAATCGGGGCGGCGTGCCCCCCGATTGCCCCCAGCGTTCGACGCGCGCCGAAAGCGTTCCGCGAGCGACCCGCGCCTCGATCAGGTCGCCCGGCGGAACGGCGAGCGGGTCGCGCACGATCGTCCCACGGTAGGTCACGATCGCATAGCCGCGTTGCAAAAGCGTTTCCGGGCTATTGCCGTCGAGCCGCACGCCCACGAGTTCCACCCGGCGCGCGATCCGCTCGTGGGCGGCACGGACCGCGGGTTCGAGCCGCCGCGACGCATCGCGCACGAGCCTGCCCGCTCGCTCCGTTCGCTGCCGGGCAGCGCTCTCCAACCGCAGCGACGCCGCTCCGAGCCGGACGGCGCGGTCGGCGAGCCGGCGCGTCGGGTCGTGCGCGTCGAGCCGCCGTACAAGATCGCGCACGCGCTTCGAGCGCTCGTGCGCGGCCGAGGTGAGCGCCCCCGCAAGGGATGCATCGAGCTCGTCGAGTCGCTGTCCGCGCTGCGCCAAGAACGAGCGTGGTTCGGCCAGTTTCGAACGGACGAGCGCGCCCGTCAACCGGAACTGCAATCGCTCGAAACTGCGCTCGGCGGCGCGCCGGCCGCGCTCGAGCGCGTCAAGCGCGCGCCCGCGCAGTTCGCGCGTTTCGAGCCCGATGACTTTCGCGGCAGCGCTCGGCGTTTCGACGTGCGCGTCGGCAGCGAAATCGCACAGCTGCTGGTCGGCCGTGTGGCCGATCGCCGAGAGCACGGGATGGCGTGCGCGCGCGACCGCGCGGACGACCGACTCATCGCTAAACGCGAACAGATCCTCGAACGAACCGCCGCCACGGGTGACGACGATGAGATCGACGTCCGCTGCGGAGGCGCGCCGCAGCGCGGCGCAGATCGCCTGCGGCGCGGCCGCACCCTGAACGAGGGTCTCGCACCACACGACCCGCACGTGCGGCGCGCGTTCGNNACCCGAAACGGAAAGCCCGGTAGCGGCCGCTTGCGCGCCGGATCGAACACGCCCTCGGCGGCGAGCTTTCTCTTGCGTTCTTCGAAGAGCGCATGCACGTCGCCGATGCCGTCGAGGGTGACTGAATTGACGACGAGTTGGTACAGGCTGCGCGGGGCGTAGGTGGTGATCGCGCCTCGTACGACCACCGCGACGCCTTGGCGCAGAGGCGGAAAGCGCGCAGCATCGCTCGCCCACGCAAAACAGTGCACGATGTCGGCGCCTTCCTTCAAATCGAAGTGCAGGTTGCCGGTGGACGGCGCGCTCAGGTTGGAAATCTCGCCGCGCACCGAGATGTTGCGCAGCCGCCCGTCCGCTTCGAGCTTGCGTTTGAGGTACTCGGCCAGCGCCTTGACGCTGACCACGCGCGGCACCGGAGGGTTTGCCGGTGCGCCGGGCGGCGGGTTCGGCCGGAACGTCACGGCTCGGGCGACGCGTCTTCCGGCGTCGATGCCGGGGACGGCGCACCCTCGATCTCGCCGACCGGAGCGGGCGTCTCATCGGGGACGGGCGTCGGCGACGGCGTCGCCGGCGGATCGATCGCAAGTGCCCGCACCGGACGCGCCGTCGGCGCGACGGGCTGCGCCTGCGCGATCGGCTCGGCGCCGATCGGCGGCGCGTCAAAGACGGTGCGGGCGCGCCCGTTGTAGCCGGGGTTGGCACACGTTCCAACCGGCTCCGTTCCCTCGAGGAAGTATTCGTACTTCTTCCCGCTCCCGCAATACGCCATCTTGCGGACTTCGCTTGCCGGATAGGCGAAATCGTGTTTCGGCACGCGCGCGAGCGCGGCTTTCATGAAGCGCGCCCACGTGCGCGCCGGGATGTTCCCGCCGTACGATTCGTTCATCGGCGTGTAATCGTCGTTGCCGAGCCAGACGGCGGCGACCAAATCCGGCGTGAACCCGACGAACCACGCGTCGCGGAAATCCGACGTGGTACCGGTCTTTCCGGCGGCGGGCCGCCCGATCTCGGCGTTCGGGTAGCCGGTACCTTCCTGAATCACGCTCTCGAGCATCGACGTCATGACGTACGCCGTGCCGGCGCTCACGACTTCGTTCTCTTGCGGGAAACGATTGTCGAGGACCGGGGTTCCGAGCGAATCGGTAACCAGGCGAATGACGCTCGGATCGATGTGAATGCCCTGGTTCGCGAGGGTCGCATAGCCCGCGGCTTGATCGAGCGGCGACACGACCGAACTTCCGAGCGCGAGTGAAAGATTCGCTTCGAGCGGAGCCTTGATGCCCATGCGATGCGCGTACTCGATCACGCGATCGACGCCGACTTCTTGCGCGAGCTTAACCGCGACGATGTTGCGCGATTGCGCGAGCGCGTAGCGCAGCGTGATCGGGCCGAGAAACCGGAAGTCGTCGTCCATCGGCCGCCACTGCGTCCCGTCCCCCATCGGATAGGAAACCGGTGCGTCGTCGACGACCGCCGTCGGCGGCATGCCGCTATCGATCGCTGCCGTGTAGACGTAGGCTTTGAACGAGGAGCCCGGCTGCCGCAGCGCCTGCCACGCGCGGTTGAATTGATTGTGCAGGCTAAATCCCGCGCCGCCGACCATCGCGAGGATCTCGCCCGTCTGCGGACGGATCGCGACGAGCGCGGCCTCGTGCGCCCCGATCCCTTCGTTCTTGGCGCTCTGGACGCCCCAGTCGACGGCCTCTTGCGCGATCTCTTGAAGATGCGGATCGAGCGTCGTATCGACCGTCAGGCCGCCTTCGTAAACCACGGGCGTGCCGAACGTCGTGTTGAGCACGTGGTTGACGTACGTCGTGAAGTACGGGAAGCGGAACGATTGCAGGCCGGTCGGGCGTTCGCCGATCAGACCGAGCGGTTTCCGCGCGGCGACATCCGCTTGGGATTGCGTGAGGTAACCGTTGGCGACCATCCGGTCCAGCACGTGTTCCTGACGCTCGCGCGCCCGGTCGATGCTGACGTACGGCGAGTAATCGGAGGGCGCAGCGGGGAGGCCCGCAAGCATCGCCGCCTGCCCGGTCGTCAAGCGCCCGACATCGGTCCCGAAATATTCGTGGGCCGCCGCTTCGATGCCGTACGCGCCGGATCCGAAATAGATCAGGTTCAGATAGCGTTCGAGGATCTCGTCCTTCGTGTAATAGCGCTCGATCTCCATCGCGAGAAGCGCTTCCTGAATCTTGCGCGAGATCGAGACCTCGTTCGAGAGGAACAGCGCGCGCGCCAGCTGCTGGGTGATCGTCGATGCGCCCTGAAATTGCTCGTGGCGGTAGTCGGCGATCGCGGCCCGTGCGATCCCGTAGAAATCCACGCCGTGGTGGTTGTAGAAGTTACGATCCTCGTTGGCGACGAACGCGTCGCTGACGCGCCGGGGAATCTTTGCGATCGGCACCCACAAGCGGTTCTGCTTGAACAAGGTCGCGAGCAACGTACCGTCGCGCGCGTAGATGCGGGTCGAACGCGACGGCTGGAAATCGGCCATGCGGCTGATGTCGGGCAGATTGCGCGAGTACGAGTAGACGATTCCGGCCATCGTCCCGAGCACGAATAAGGCGGCGAGGAACGCGCACGTCAGCGTTCCCGCGACGATGCGCCCGAAGACCGAAAGCCGCCGGCGGCGCGCGCGCCGCGATCGAATCGACGATTTCATCCGACGGCGCTCGCCAACACGCCGTTGACGAAACGGCCCGAATCTTCGGTCGAAAACTTCTTGGCTAGCTCGACCGCTTCGTTAATGACGACCGCCGGCGGTGTCTCCTTATGAAAGCGCAGCTCGTAGACGCTCATCCGCAGCACGATGCGGTCGAGAAGCGGAAGCCGTTCGAGCGTCCAACCCTCGAGCAGCGGCGCGATCAGCGCGTCGCTCTCGGCAACGTGCTCGAGCGTCCCGAGCACGAGTTCGCGCACGAACATGCGCTGCTCGGAGGTGTCTCCGTGCGAGAGCGTCTGATCGAGGGCGAAGGCGGGGTCGTGCTTGCCGACCTCGACGCTATACAACGTCTGCAAGGCGAGCTCGCGCGCGTAGCGACGCGTCACCGCGCGGCGGCCGCGCCCGCCACGAGACCGGGCAAGTAGTCGATGCCGACGCCGCCCGTGCGGAAAACCGGATCGCGCATGATCGTCGCGCAGATCCCGATCGTCGTGTTGACCCCGCCGATGTGCGTGTCGCCGAGCGCCGCGCTCATTCGCTCGATCGCTTCGTCGCGGTTCGCGCCGTGAGCCACGATCTTGGCCAGCAGCGAATCGTAGAACGGCGGAACCGCGAGGCCGGAATAGGCCCCGGAATCGACCCGGATGCCGATGCCGCCCGGCAACGCCACGTCGGTCAACGTGCCGGCGGCCGGCGCGAAATTCTGGCTCGGCTCCTCGGCGTTGATGCGGCACTCGATCGCGTGCCCGACGGGCGCGAGATCCGCCTGTGCGAACGACAACGGCTCGCCCGCCGCGACCCGGATTTGCTCCTTGACGATGTCGATTCCGAAGAGCATTTCGGTGACGGGGTGCTCGACTTGGATGCGCGTGTTCATCTCCATGAAATAGACGTCGTCACCGCTGGCCAGAAATTCGAGCGTCCCGGCACTGTGGTAGCGCACGGCGCGCCCCGCCGCCAGCGCCGTTTCGAGCAACATCGCGCGGATGTGGGGAGAAAGCAGCGGCGCGGGCGCCTCTTCGATCAGTTTTTGATGCGAGGGTTTTTGGACCGAGCAGTCGCGCTCGCCGATCGCAACGACGCTACCGAACGTATCGCCGAGGATCTGAACTTCGATGTGGCGCGGCCGGTCGATGAGCCGTTCCATGTAGAGCCGGCCGTCTTTGAAATTCGCTTCGGCTTCGGCCTGCGCGGTCGCGTAAGCGTGCTCGAGCTCCTCGGGGTTGCGCACGGCGCGCATCCCCTTGCCGCCACCGCCGGCGGTCGCTTTCAACATGATCGGGTAGCCGAGCTCGCGCGCGGCCGTAAGCGCATCGGCGAGGCTTGCGACGATGTCGGTCCCGGGCGTCGTCGGTACGCCCGCGGCCGCCATGATCGCTTTCGCCGTCGCTTTGTCGCCCATTTGCGAGATCGTCTCGGGCGCAGGCCCGACGAACGTCAGGCCGTGGTCGGCGCAGATTTCGGCGAACCGTGCGTTCTCGGCAAGGAAACCGTATCCCGGATGGATTGCGTCGGCGCCCGAGATCAGCGCCGACGAAATGATGTTGGGGATGTTGAGGTACGAACGCGCGACGGGGCCCGGACCGACGCAAAATGCGCGATCGGCGTTGCGCACGTGGAGCGCCGCGCGATCGGCTTCGGAGAAGATCGCGACCGTCTCGATCCCGAGCTCGTGCGCCGCGCGGTTGACGCGCATGGCGATCTCGCCGCGGTTGGCGATCAGCAGTTTCTTGAACATCACGCTTCGATCGAAAAGAGGGGCTGACCGTATTCGACGGCCTGACCGTCGTTCACGAAGATGTCACAGACGCGACCCGCTCCGCCCGAACGGACGGGGTTACGAATCCCAAGCGCCTCGACGTATGCGAGTTCGCGGTCTTCGCCGACCAA
>PMHP01000178.1 GCA_003158195.1 Vulcanimicrobiota bacterium
CGACCTGCTTCGGCGCGCCGTTTATGGTGCACCACCCGACCGTGTACGCGAACCTGCTCGGCGAGCGTATCGCAAAGCACGAGGTCACGTGCTGGCTCGTCAACACCGGCTGGAGCGGGGGCGCCTACGGCGTCGGCAGCCGGATGTCGATCGCGCACACGCGCGCGATGGTCAACGCAGCGATCGACGGGCGCCTGCGCGACGCAACGTTTGAATCCGAGCCGTTCTTCGGTCTCGCGCTTCCCGATGCGGTTCCCGACGTCCCAAACGACGTCCTTAACCCGCGCAACGCCTGGGCGGACAAAGCCGCCTACGACGCGCAGGCGAAACGACTCGCAGGCCTCTTCTACGAAAACTTCAAGAAGTTCGAAGCGCAGGCCAGTCCCGGCGTAAAGGCAGTCGCAATCCGGCCCTAAGACGCTATTCGCCCATCACCTTGACGATGACGCGCTTGCGGCGGCGGCCGTCGAACTCGCCATAGTGCACGCGCTCCCACGGGCCGAGATCGAGTTTTCCGGCCGTGATCGGCAGTAGTACCTGATGCCCGAGCACCATTCGCTTAAGATGAGCGTCGCCGTTGTCTTCGCCCGTGCGGTGGTGAAGATAGTCGGGCTTGCGCGGTGCGAGCTCTTCGAGCCAGGTCATGATGTCGGCCCACAGTCCGGACTCGTGATCGTTCACGAAGACGCTCGCCGTGATGTGCATCGCACTCACGAGCACCATGCCCTCGGCGATGCCGGCGTCGTGCACGATTCGCGTCACGTCGTCCGTGATGTCGCGGATCTCATAGCGGTTGGGCGTTTCCATGACGAGGTAGTCGGTGTGAGTTCTCATCTCGCTCTCACCTTTCGGCGCAACGTTTGCGGGAGAAGGACCGGTATATAGGCGTAATTCTAAGGAGTTCCCCGATGCCCGCTCGTCCCTACCTCTCGATCTTCGCCCTCGCCGGCGCGATGCTCGGCGCGACCGTCGCCGCGCACGCGCAGCAATATCCCATGCCAACCGCTCCGGCGGGAGCGAATGCACCCGCACCGCAACCGGGTGCGCCGGGCGCGCTGCCGCATCGGCACAACAAGTTGCGCGGCGTCCTGCGTCAGCTCAATCTTACGCCCGACCAGCGCACGGCGATTCGCTCGGCGATGCAGTCGTTCCGCGCCTCGCGCAACACGGCGACCCCAATGACGCGCCGGCAACTGTTTGCGAACATCGAGAGCAACCTCACCCCAGCTCAACGCACCCAGTTCGAAAACGCCATGCGCCGTCAGGGACCGCCGCCCGCCCCGCCTTCGAACTCCTAAGCTCGCTGGCTAGAGGCGTTCGATGAGGGTGGCGTTGGCCATGCCGCCGCCTTCGCACATCGTTTGTAGGCCGTAGCGGCCGCCGCTGCGCTCGAGTTCGTAGAGCAGGTCGGTCATGATTCTCGCGCCGCTGGCGCCGAGGGGGTGGCCGATCGCTATCGCTCCGCCGTTGACGTTTACGCGTGAGAGGTCGGCGCCCGTCTCCTTCTGCCACGCGAGCACGACGGTTGCGAACGCCTCGTTGATTTCGACGCGGTCGATGTCCTCGAGCGAGAGGTTCGCGCGCTCGAGGACCTTCTTGGTCGCCGGAATCGGCGCGGTGAGCATAATCACCGGGTCCGCGCCGGCCAATGCGAACGAGACGAAGCGCGCGCGCGGCACGAGCTTCAAACGGGTCGCGGTCGCGCGGTCCATGATCAACAGAGCGGCGGCGCCATCGCTAATCTGCGACGAGTTGCCGGCCGTCACGACGCCGTCGGCTTTGAAGGCCGTCTTCAGGCCGGCGAGCTTTTCGAGGGTGGTATCGGAGCGGACACCTTCGTCGTGCGCAAGCGTGCGCTGTGTACCGTCTTCGTCCGTGACCGGAACCGGCACGATCTGCGCGCCGAGTTTTCCGCTTGCGGTCGCGCTCGCAGCGCGGCGATGGCTCTCGAGCGAGTACGCATCGAGCGCAGACCGATCGAGTTCCCATTTTTCCGCGATCATTTCGGCGCTGATGCCCTGATTTACGAGGCCCCCGTTATAACGTTGTTTCATGCGCGGCCCGAAGGGCACGCCGGGCCCCTGCGCGGCGTTCGAGCCGAGCGGGACGCGGCTCATCATTTCGACGCCGCACGCGATCGCGATGTCGTACGCGCCGCTCATCACGCCCTGAGCCGCGAAGTGCGCGGCCTGCTGGGCGGAGCCGCATTGGCGATCGATCGTCGTGCCGACGACGGTCTCCGGGAAACCGGCCGCAAGGGCCGCGTTGCGTGCGACGTTTATCGATTGTTCGCCGACTTGCGAGACGCAGCCCGCGATCACGTCGTCGATGAGGGCCGGATCGATGCCCGTCCGAGCGACAACCTCAGCGAGCACAACGGCGAGTAAGTCGACCGCGTGCCAGCCGCGCAACGAACCGTTGCGCCGGCCGACAGGGGTGCGGACCGCTTCGACGATTACCGCTTCGCGAATTTGCGTTGCCATATCCGCCGATTCAAACGCCGGGCACGCGAAATCCTGGATTTGCAAAATTCATCGAAGCCTAATCCGCCTCTCTCCGTCAGCTAATGATCTATGCCTGCTCCCAGCTTACCCTTGAGCCATCTCACACAGCTCGGCCCATGGAGTTCACCCATACATGCGCAACCGTTTCCTCATTGCGGCAATTGCCGCTTCCGCACTGCTCGCTGGATGTAGCGGCGGCGGCGGCTCCTCCCCCAGCCCGGTATCGCCGGGGAATCCCGGAGGGGGCAGNNAAAGATTTCGCCGACTTTGACAAGACGATCGACTACGCGCCGGCGGCGGCGCAATCGGAGGGGCGCGTGCGCGCGACGGCATCGGGCGCCTGTAATAACGGCGTCGAATTCTTCGCCCCCGACAAGAACGGCGATCCGAATTCGACCGAAACCGTCGACTTCTACGATTCGGCTTGCACGATCGAAGCACGCGACGTCGTTCGCATCTATAGCCAATCGAGCAGCAGCTCGGAGACCGTGAACCTTACCGACTCGCTGTTCGCTCCAGGGAATTCGACCCCGATTGCGACCCAGAGTGAAACGCACGCGATTTCAAACGCGACCTTCAACCAGTACGGCTACCCAATTGTTGCCGACGGCTACGACCTGGTTGCCGGCGACTCGCTAAACATCGCTACTGCGAAGACGATCGTATCGGATCGCGAACTGGTCATGGAACCCGCCTCGAATGCGACCAACGATTTCTGCGCCGATTCCGCCGGGTACAACGCGACCGGCTTCCAACGTCTAGACAAGACGTTCGGCTGGCAAGGCGGCGTCCTTTCGGGCGGCACGCGGACGGTTAATTCGGACGGGTCGGTTACCTGGACCGCGACCCATGCCGGAACCGTCTTCAAGGGCGCGATCGGCGGCCTCTCGGTCGCTACCGGCGTGCAGAACACGGCCTGTCCGATCTCAACGCCGATGTTCACCCTTGCCGGCGGAACCGCGATCGGCACCTACAGCGTCCCCGTGGTGGCGACCTTCGCCCACGGCATGCTCGAAAGTCTGAGCATCACCGGAGCGACGCTCGCCAATGGCGACACCCTGAACGTGACGACCAACGCGAGCGAGCCGCCGTCGTCGAACCTGTACATCACGGGCACGGTCAGCAACGGCAGTACGCAGATCGCGACCTTCGCGGTCGACGCCTACGGTGACGGAACACTCACGGTCTCGTCAAACGGCGGGGAGTACGTCATCGTCGACTGGCACGTCGTTCGATAGCGCTTCGCCGCGGCGAAAGGGATCAGCTTTGTCACGCTGAGCTTGTCGAAGCGCCACCGTTATCGAACGATACGGTGGCCCTTCGACTTCGGGCCTACGGCCCTACGCTCAGGATGACAAACGTTAGGTAAAAGGTTAGCTAAACGCCGAGTGACCGGTGATCGCCTGCCCGAGAATGAGCGTATGGATTTCGCTCGTCCCCTCG
>PMHP01000220.1:0-3507 GCA_003158195.1 Vulcanimicrobiota bacterium
CCTCTCCGAGGCACTCGCGCCGCCGCTAGCGCTGCGCGAGCCCAAGCGTCCCTAGCGAAAGCGGCGGCGGCGACAACCCTTTGCGGATCGATTGCGTTCTAGAGTGAGTACGATGCGGAGAACGCCTTCTGGCTAACGCCCAAACCGAGCGAGTTTTCGAACTAGCCGGCGTGCGCGATCCGCTGAATTTTTGCGGTCATCACGACCGCAACCTGACGGCGCTCGAAGACTTGGTCTCCGTCGTCGTCAATCTCGACGGGGACCGCCTGCGATTACGCGGCGCCCCGGAGGCGGTCGCGTCGGCGGCGGAGATCCTTGGCCGGATGCGCGAGGCCGCTAACGGCGGAGCGCAATTGACGCCCGACGATGTGGCGCTCGCCGCACGCGAGTCGCTCGCAGCGTCTGCACCGCGCGCACATCCGAAGACCTTGTTCACGACGGCGCGCGGCAAAGAAGTACGTCCGAAGACCGAAGGCCAGCGCCGGTTCGTCGATGCGATCGAGACCTGCCCGTTGACGTTCGGCATCGGCCCCGCGGGAACCGGAAAGACGTTTCTTGCGATCGTGATGGCGATTCGTTCGCTTCGCGCTCGCGAGATTTCAAAGATCGTGCTCTCGCGGCCCGCGGTCGAAGCCGGCGAGAAACTTGGCTTTCTGCCGGGCGATCTCAAGGAAAAGGTCGATCCGTACCTGCGTCCGCTCTACGACGCGCTCGCCGAACTGCTCGACGACGGCGTGACCGCAAAGTTCATCGAACGCGGCACGATCGAGGTCGCGCCGCTCGCCTACATGCGCGGCCGGACGCTCGGTGACGCGTTCGTGATTCTCGACGAGGCACAGAACGCGACGCGCGAACAGCTCAAGATGTTCTTGACGCGCTTAGGGCCGAACGCGAAGATGGTCGTCAACGGCGACGTCACGCAGATCGACTTGCCGCGAGGCGTCGCTTCGGGGCTGCTCGACGCGCCAAAGCTGTTTGCGGGCATCGACGAGATCGCCATCGTCGAGTTAAACGAAACCGACGTCGTGCGCCATCCACTCGTCGCGAGGATCATCGGCGCCTACGCGCGCAAGGCGTGAGCGTCTATCTCCGCAACGCCACGCGCAAACACCGGCTAGCGACGAGGCGCATCGAACGCTCGTTGCGCGCCATGCTCGAGGCCCTCGGGCGCCCAACGGCGACGGTTTCGGTCAGCTTCGTCGGGGATGCGGCGATGCGCCGTCTCAACCGCGCGCACCGCGGACGGGACCGCACGACGGACGTCCTGAGTTTTCCGCTGTACGAGCCCTTTCGTGTCCCGAAGCGCGGGCCGCGCGGCGTTCCCGAAGTGCTGCTCGGCGACATCGTCGTCAGCGTCGATGTCGCCGTCCGTCAAGCGGCGGCCTATGGTGCGACGCTCGAGGCTGAGATCGAACGGCTGCTCGTGCACGGCTTGCTCCACCTCCTGGGCCACGATCACGAAGCACCGCACGAGCGAGCGCGCATGGAGCGCGCCGAGCGACGGCTCTTTACCGCCATCGGCTTGCGCTGGCCGTACCCGCGGTGAGGCCCGGGTGGAGCACCGCGCCGGGACGAAGCTTGGAGTCGATGCATCCCGTGCGTTTGCCCCCGGGGGCCAAGCGGGTCCACCAAAACCGAGCGTGGGCCGCCTTCGACTACGCTTTCCAAGGCATTCTCTACGCGACCCGCACGCAGCTCAACATGCGCATCCACTTGGTGGCGGCGGCGCTCGCGATGTTCGCGTCGCTCTACCTGCGCCTCGAGCGCGCTTACGTCGCGATCGTCGTTTTGTGCATCGCGCTCGTGATCGCGCTCGAGCTGATCAACACCGCGATCGAGGCGCTCACGGACCTGTTCACGGTGGCCCATCATCCGCTTGCGAAAATCGCGAAGGATGCGGCGGCGGGCGCGGTGCTCGTCGTTTCGATGGCCGCGGTCATCGTCGCGTACCTCGTTTTCTACGAAGGCCTGACCGCCGCGGGTGCCAAGGTCTCGGAAGCGGTCGCCGGGATACCGCGGAACTACGCATTCGTCGCGTTCGTGGTGGTCGGGGTCGGCACGATTTTCGCCAAGGCGTTCGCCGGCCGTCACGGCACGCCGCTGCAAGGCGGCGCGGTTTCTGGGCACGCGGCGCTCGCGTTCGCGGGCGCGACGATCATCACGCTGCTCGCCCCGTCGCTTGTGGTCGGCCTGCTGGCGTTTTTCCTGGCATTCCTGGTCTCGCAGAGCCGCGTCGAGGGCGGAATCCACAGCCCCGCCGAGGTCGCTGCGGGGGCCGCAATCGGGATCTGCCTCAGCTTGGCGATCTTTTTGCTGATCCGCGTATGACTCTTGCTCTTCCGGGGCGTGCTATAATGGCCCCAATTTGATGCCCGACCCTCTACCGGCTCCGCGCTCGGCGTCTCGGGGCACCCGCCAAACGGCGCTCCCCCGATGACCCCTGACACGTGGAGCCAGCACTGGACACAGATCGGTGCGCTCGTGATCCTGATCGCTGCTTCAGCGTTCTTTTCGGGTTCCGAAGCGGCGCTGATCTCGCTCTCGCGTTTGCGCGCGCGGGGCATGAAAGAACGCGGGATCAAAGGTGCCGAGGCGGTGCTGCGGCTCCTCGAAGATCGTAACCGCTTTCTGACCTCGATCCTGATCGGGAACACGGTCGTCCTCCTCGCGGCCGACTCCCTTGCCACGATCCTTTTCGTNNCCCAAGACAATTGCCGTCGCGAACAACGAGCGATGGGCCGTCCGGCTCGCGCCGATCCTCGAGAGGGTCGCGTGGGTGATGACGCCCGTCAATGCGGCCTTCTTGTTTTTCACGAACATGATCGTGCGCTTGTTCGGCGTCTCGCCGATGGCGAAGGGTCCCTTCGTCACCGAGGACGACATCCGCAACATCGTCAACGTCGGCGCCGAACAGAAGGTGCTCGAAGAACAAGAACGCGAGATGATCCATTCGATCATCCAGTTCGGCGATACGATCGTGCGCGAGGTCATGACGCCGCGGCCGGACGTGGTAGCGGTCGAAGTATCGGCTTCCGCCCGCCGCGCGCTGGATCTCGTGATCTCGGAAGGCTATTCGAAATTGCCGGTCTACGAGCAGACGATCGACAACGTCGTCGGCGTCGTGCACGATCGCGAACTTCTGATCGCACTTTCCAACGGCACGCTCGCGCAGTCGACCTTACGCTCGCTGATGCGCCCGATAACGCTCGTTCCGGAAACCAAGCGCGTCTCGGAGCTGCTGCGCGAGATGCAACGCGGGAAGTTCTCGCTCGCGATCGTGGTCGACGAGTACGGCGGCACGGCGGGCCTCGCGACGATGGAGGACTTGCTCGAGGAGATCGTCGGCGAGATCCGCGACGAGCACGACGAGGGCGAAGAAGAGTCGATTCGGATCGTCGCTCCGGGTGAGGCGATCGTCGATGCGAAGACGAACATCGAGGACGTCAACGCGCGGCTCGGTTTGCATCTCCCGCACGAGGACTTCGAGACGATCGGCGGCCTGACGGT
>PMHP01000220.1:3557-3689 GCA_003158195.1 Vulcanimicrobiota bacterium
AAGACGCGTTCGACGCCGAACGAGTATAGTGGTTTCAGACGAAGCGCTGATCGCCGCGGCCCACGCGGCTCGCGAACGCGCGTACGCCCCGTACTCGGGTTTTACGGTCGGCGCCGCGTTGCTGTGCGAGGA
>PMHP01000244.1 GCA_003158195.1 Vulcanimicrobiota bacterium
CTTGTGATGTGGTCGTAACCGGGGGCGATGTCGGTTGCGAGCGGGCCGAGCGTATAGAACGGCGCCTCTTTGCAGACGGCGAGCTGGCGATCCATGTTTTCCTTGATCAGATGCATCGGCACGTGACCGGGGCCTTCGATCATCGTCTGCACGTCGTGCTTCCAGGCGATGTCGGTCAGCTCGCCGAGCGTGTCGAGTTCGCCGAACTGCGCCTCGTCGTTCGCGTCGGCGAGGCAACCGGGACGCAAGCCGTCGCCGAGCGAGAACGTGACGTCATAGGCTTTCATGATTTCGCAGATCTCTTCGAAGTGCGTGTAGAGAAAGTTTTCCTTGTGATGCGATAGACACCACTTCGCAAGGATCGATCCACCGCGTGAGACGATGCCGGTGATCCTCTTCGCGGTGAGCGGAACGTAGCGCAGCAGGACGCCGGCATGGATCGTAAAGTAGTCGACGCCTTGCTCCGCCTGCTCGATCAGCGTGTCGCGATAGANNACGGTGTCGGCGCCCCAGCGCGTCGCCCAGGTCATCTTTTCGACTTCTTCTTCGATCGTCGAGGCGACGGCGGAGTTGCCGATGTTCGCGTTGATCTTCACGAGGAAGTTGCGCCCGATGAGCGACGGTTCGAGCTCCGGATGGTTGACGTTGGTCGGCAGCACGGCACGTCCGCGCGCGATTTCGCTGCGAACGAATTCCGGCGCGACGCCTTCGCGGATCGCCACGAACTCCATTTCGGGCGTGATCTCCCCGCGCCGCGCGTAGTGCATCTGCGTGACGTTGGCGCCCGGTTTCGCGCGCCGCGGTTTACGCTTCGAGGCGAACCGGATATCTTCGAGTTCCGGCATCGCTTCGCGTCCTAACCGGTAGAGCGACGACGCCTTCTCGAGCTCGACCGTATCGCCGCGGCGTTCGATCCAAGCCGCGCGCAGCGATTCGAGCCCGCGCCGTACGTCGGTCGCCACGTCGGGATCGGTGTACGGCCCGCTCGTATCGTAGACGACGTGGATCTCGCCGTTGGTCAGCGCGATCTCACGCATCGGAACGCGGATCGACGGATCGCTTCCGACGGCATAGGTCTTGCGCGCACTGCCTTTTTTCTTCCGTTCGTCGACGGTCGTGGCCATGAAACGCTCCCACTTCCGTCGCCGCCGTCTCTCCCTACGCCGGTGCTAACCGGATCAGGTTCGGCGGTCGGCGACGAACATCGCCCTCTCAGCCCGTCGTTGCGAGCTCCCGCGAGGATGCGCCGAGCATACGGCGCAGGACGGCCCGTGTCAACGGGACAATCGGAATTTCGTTGCCGTACCTTCGCTTGCTCGGCGGACAAGTCGCGATCGGCGCGGCGGCGATCTTCGCGCGCTACGCGCTGACGGGCGCCGCCCCACTCGCGGTCGCTGCCGCCCGGCTCACGCTTGCGGCTCTTGTCTTGGTCGCGCTAGGACGAGGACTCGGGCGCCTCTCGGGCCGGCGCGAGCTCGCCTTCGGGTTTGCAGGGCTCGCGCTCGCCGTGCACTTCGCGACCTGGATTGCCTCGCTCGAGTTTACCTCGGTCGCCGTTTCGACGCTGCTGGTCACGACGACGCCGCTGTGGACCGAGATGTACGATATTGTGCGCGAACGCCGCGCTCCCGGCGGGGCCTTCGTGCTGTCACTCGTCCTCGGCTTCGCCGGCGTCACGCTGGTCGCGTCACAACGCTCGAGTGGCGCGCCGCCTGTCCCGGGACACGCGCTCACCGGCGATCTCCTCGCGCTCGCGGGCAGCCTTGCAATCGGAGCGTACCTGTTGATCGTCCGGGATGCCGGCGCGAACGTCGACGGCACGCGATTGGCGACGCGCCATATCGTGACGCGCACGTACATGTGGGCTGCGCTGATGCTCGTCGTTACGGCGCTCGCCGCGCGCCAGCCTCCGCCCGCGCTCTCGAACGTCGTCGCCTGGTCCGGTATCGTCGCGATGGCGCTCGTCTCACAGCTCCTCGGGCACACCGCGCTCAACGCCGCACTGCGCGATTTCCGCCCGAGCGTCGTCGCGCTCTCGACGCTCGCCGAACCCGTTGTCGCCGCCGTACTCGCCGCGATCGTCTTCGGTGAACTGCTCGGCCCGGCAACAATCGCCGGTGGCGTACTTGTGCTCGCCGCCGTCGCCATCACCCTCGCCACCTCGAGGCCGGCATCGGCCGAAACCCTGACGGAAATTCGGGGGTAGAGAAGATCATGAGCGTCCGCGTTTACGGCATCAATCATATTGCAATCGAGGTTACGGACGTCGAGAAAGCCGTCGCATTCTACCAGGACGTTTTTAATCTTGAAAAGCTTGATGGGGGCGAGGGGGACGCGTTCTTTAAAGTCGGCGAGCACCAGTTTCTCGCGATCTTTGAAGCCGCCGAGACGCGACCCGAGCGTACCCGGCACTTCGGACTGATCGTCCGCGACGAATCGCAGATCGGTTCGACTAAATATCGCCTCTCAGTTTGATGGCGGTCAAAGCTCGCTTGCTCCCTATGCGGGTAGAACCTAGACTGTGGAACGCCCCTCGATAGTCTCTTGCGCGAGTCGCCGTGGATAGAAAAGCGGTAACCCTAACGGCGATGTGCCTGGCCGTCCTGATGGTCCAGCTGGACACGACGGTCGTAAATTTAGCTCTGCGGCCAATCCAAATAAGCCTGCACACCGGGGTCACGACGTTGCAGTGGGTCGTCGACGCGTACAACCTCGTCTATGCGACGTTCATCCTTACCGGTGCGATATTGGGGGACCGATTCGGGCGCAAGCGCCTCTTTCTGGCCGGCGTCGCATTGTTCGGGCTCGGGTCCGTGCTTTCGGCGGTCGCCCCGGGCGCGACCGTCCTGGTTCTTTCGCGGGTCGTCACCGGGCTTGGGGCGGCGATCGCGCTGCCGATCAGCCTTTCCATCGTGAGCGCGACGTATTCCGACGAGAAAGAGCGCAACCACGCCATCAGTATTTGGAGCGGCCTCAACGGCGTTGCGATCGCGCTCGGCCCGAGCGCGGGCGGCATCCTCGTCGATCGCTTCGGCTGGCGCGCGATCTTCGTGATGTTCGTTCCGGTCGTCGTTGCGGCGTTTGCCCTTACGGCGCTCACGGTCCCGGAATCAAAGAGCAAAGAAGCGCGTAGCCTCGATCTGCCGGGGCAAGTCTTGGTCGTGCTTAGCCTCGGGCTGTTCACGTTCGGAGCGATCGAAGGTCCGGCGGCGCACTGGAATGCGGCGATCGTCGGCGCGCTCGTGGCTTCGATCGCCGCGTTTGCCGCGTTCATCGCCGTTGAAAGGCGCGTTCGGCAGCCGCTGATTCAACTCGACATTTTCGCAAGCCCGAACTTCACGGGTGCAATCATCGTAACCCTCGCGATGACGTTCGGGATGTACTCGTTCCTTTTCATCACACCGAACTATCTGCAGACGGTCACGAAATTCCCGGCCTTGACCGCGGGATTGCTCATCTTACCGCTCGGCTTGCTCTTTGCAGCGATGTCGCCGTTCGTCGGACGCGCCATGACGGCGGTCGGCCCGCGGCTCCTCATTATCCTGGGAATGGCCCTTCAAGGAACCGGCTTCCTGATGACGTTCGGGCTCGGAGAACATGGGCCGGTGTGGCTCGTCATCGTTCAAACGACGCTGCTTGGTCTTGCGTTAGGGTGCGAAACCGGACCGCTGATGTCGGTCGCGATGACGTCGGTCCCGAAGGACCGCTTCGGCGTGCCGTCCGGCATCGTCAACGTCGCCCGGATCACCGGTGCGACGCTCGGCGTAGCCGTCCTCGGCTCGATCTTCGCGGCGCACGCGGGCTCGGCAACCGTCGACGTCCCCACGTTCCTCAGCGGAATGCGCACCGCAATGCTCGTCGCCAGCACCGTCGCCTTCGCGGCAGGGTTCGTTGCATTTTTCATGCTGCATCGTGAAGAAGAAACCGGCGGCGCCCTCCGCCGCAAGCCCTCGCCCGCCAAGGTTTCGTCATGAACCACATGTCACCCTGAGCGAAGCGCCGCAGGCGCGCAGTCGAAGGGCCGCCGGAGCTCGGCCAAACTCCGGCTGTCCTTCGACTACGGCGCTGTGCGCCTTCGCTCAGGATGACATGGTTGTCTGCGGGTCCGCTACAAGGGTGTGCCAGGCGCGTAGGGCTTCTGCTACGGACCAGGCTTGGGCGATTGTGCCCTTCCAGGCGAAGGGGGGATCGGCGTCGGCGATTTCGGCGATCGTTCCGAGACCGTACGCGCCTAGTGATTGCAGCAGAGGGGCGACGAAAGCGAAGGCGGCGGCCGGGTCGCGGTAGACGCGGGCGTGGGCGCTGGCGAACGGGCCGAGGAGCCAGGGCCAGACCGTGCCTTGATGGTAGGCTCCGTCGCGCGCTTCGCGCGAACCGGCGTACGTTCCGACGTAGCGCGGATCCGAAGGCGCGAGCGTGCGCAGACCGTGCGACGTAACGAGTTCGCGGGCGCAGACGTCGACGACATCCCGAGCGGCGGCGCTATCGAGCGGCGTATACGGCAGGCCGGCGGCGAAGATTTGGTTGGGGCGCAGCGAGTGGTCGTCGCCGTCCGGGCCGTCGAGGACGTCCGCAAGACCGCGGCCGTTCGGTAAGACGAAGCGCGCGAAGCTCGCGCGCACGCGCTGCGCGAGCGGATCGTAATCACCGTCGATGCGACCGCGGCGGCGCGTCAGATCGGCGAGCGTGCGCAGCGCGTTGTACCACAGCGCATTGATTTCGACGGGTTTGCCGATGCGCGGCGTGACGACCCAGTCGCCGGCTTTCGCGTCCATCCACGTGAGCTGCACGCCGGCCTGGCCGCCCGCAATCAGCCCGTCCGCCGGATCCATGCGAATGCCGAAACGCGTCCCCCGGCGGTAGCCTTCGACGATCGCAGCGCAGGCTTCGTACAGCGCGTCGAACGCCGGGTCGATCCCGAACGCTTCGACGTACGCGCGCACCGCTTCGACGTACCACAGTGCCGCATCGATCGTATTGTACGCTGGAATCACGCCGCGCTCGGGGAAAACGTTCGGCACCATGCCGCCGTCGATGCAGCGCGCGAACGTCTCGAGAATCGCGCATGCAACGTCGCGCCGTCCGGTTGCGATCGCGAGCCCGGGCACCGAGATCGCCGTATCGCGTCCCCAGTCGGTGAACCAGTGATAGCCCGCGATCACGGTTTTCCCGTCGGGCACGTCCTCACTCGGGCGGGAGACGACGAACTGATCGGCCGCGAGCACGAGCTGCGCGATCCGGGGAGGCGGCGATCGCATTTTCCCCAAGAGCGACGCTTCGTGAGCCGCTCGCGCGTCGAACACCGACGCAGCATCCGTATCCGACGGGTCCGTCGTGCTTGCCCAGACGTGCGTGGACTCGCCCGCGACAAGCGCGAACGAAACGTTTGCCGCGTGAACGTGATCCTCGGTATCGGGCAGCCCCCGTTCGCGCTCGCGAACCAGGTCGAAGTCGCGATACCATTCGGCCGCCGGCGCAGCGGAACCGTGGTCGGACCGCAAAAACAGCGCGCCGGCGTCGCCCGGGTAGCCGATCGTTATGGCGCCATCCTGGAGCGCGACGTTGGGCAGTTGTCCCGCTCGCGTGTTGCCGTTATGGTCGCGGCGATCGACAATCGCGCGCAGCGTGAAGGCGACAGGCGCGATCGCGCGCAGGACGCTATAGCGCACGACGGTGGCGTTCGCCCCGAGCTGCATCGTCAAGCGTTTCTCGACGAGCGCGCCCGCGAATGCAAACTGCCACACGGGCGTCGTTCCGTCGAGATAAAATCGCTCGAGGTTCAGATAGCCGCGAGGATCGATCGCGCCCGAGCGCCAGCGATTGGTCGCGAGGTCGTACGATTTGCCCAGGTACGTGCACGTCTCATCGAACTTCGCGCAGAGCAACGTCCGGCCGCCCGGCGGCTCGAGCGCGGCGACGAGCAGCCCGTGATAGCAGCGCGTCAGCGAACCGTCGATCGTGCCCGAGGCATAGCCGCCGATGCCGTTCGTTACGAGCCACTCGCGCGCGTTCGCCGCCGCAAAATCGCCGCAGACGTCGCGACCGAAATCGACCGCAGCGCAATCGCGCTTGTCCGTCGCTATCCCCCCGTGGAAAAACCAGGATAGAGCGTCATCCCGCCGTCGACGAACAAGGTCGTGCCGGTAACGTAGTCCGACGCATCCGAGCAGAGCCAGACCGCTGCGGCCCCGATGTCTTCGGGTTCGCCGATTCGTCCGTAGGGGATGAGGGTCAGCAGCTTGGCCAAGGCCGCGGGCGTATCCCACGCGCTCGTATTGATCGGCGTGCGGATCGCGCCCGGTCCGATCCCATTGACGCGAATCTTGTGCGGAGCCATCTCCTGCGCGATGCTCTTCATCATCAGCATCACNNGCCTTCGACCGTTCGGGCATGGGCCCGCGGCGTAAGAATTCACGTACGGCCGACCGCGCGCAGAGAAATTGTCCGGTGAGATTGACGTCGATGACCGCTTGCCACTGCGCGAGCGTCATCTCGGGGAACGCGGCGTCCTTTTGCCAGCCGGCATTGTTGATGAGGATGTCGACCGTTCCGAACGCGGAGACGGTCTCGGCGAACATCGCCTCAACCTCATCCTCTTTCGAGACGTCGCAGCGGATGACGCGGGCGGTGCCGCCCGCAGCGGCAATGTCGCTCGCGACCGCGTTCGCACCGTCGGCCGGGCCGCCGGGATAATTGACGACGACGTTCGAGCCCTCGGTCGCCAGCGCTCTCGCAACGGCAGCGCCGATGCCCGAACTCGAACCGGTGACGATGGCCGTCTGCCCAACAAGCTGCATAGCGCATGAAGAATGTGCGCGAGGTGCGCGCGGTACCTTCCCCAAAATCAAGCCGCATGGATTGGAACCCCGAGCGCGCGAGGATCGAGGCGGAGGCGCGGCGCACCGAGCACTGGACGCACTGGGGACCCTTTCTCAGCGAACGCCAGTGGGGAACGGTGCGCGAGGACTATAGCGCCACGGGTGAGGCGTGGGGATACTTCCCCTTCGAACACGGCCGGCTGCGCGCGTATCGCTGGGGCGAGGATGGGATCTTCGGCATCAGCGACCACGAGGCGCGCCTGTGTCTTGCGCCGGCGTTCTGGAACGGCAACGATCCGATCATCAAGGAGCGACTCTTCGGCCTAAGCGGCCCACAAGGCAATCACGGCGAGGACGTTAAGGAATGTTATTACTACATCGATAACGTTCCGTCGCACTCGTACATGAAAGCGCTCTACAAGTATCCGCAGCGCGCCTTCCCGTACGCCGATCTGGTTGCGACCAACGCACGTCGCACCCGGCTCGATCCCGAATACGAGCTGATCGACACGGGGATCTTCGACGACGACGCCTATTTCGACATCGAAGTCGAGTACGCCAAGCACGCACCGAGCGACATTCTCATGCGCATCACCGCCACAAACCGCGGCAACGCGCCCGCGCCGCTGCACGTAATACCGCAGCTGTGGTTTCGCAACGAGTGGTCTTGGACGCCGAACGGGCCGCGCGGCCGGATCGTGGGGACCGACACGCCGCATGCCTACGACACCACGCACCCGTTGATGAGCGACTACCGGTTGGCGTGCGACGGAACGCCCGACGAATTCTTCGTCGAGAATGAAACGAACTTTGAAGTGCTCTACGGCGTGCCGAACGCGCAACCGTATGTCAAAGACGGCGTCTGTCGCGCGGTTCGCGGCGAGAGCGGCACGACCAACCCCGTCCGAATGGGTTCGAAGCTCGGACTGCGCTACGAATTCACGCTCGCGCCGGCAGAGTCGCGCACGATCCGGCTACGGCTGACGAAACAGACGCTGCTCGACGACGTGATCCCCGCGATGTTCGATGCGACGTTCAAAGAACGTCTGTGGGAGGCCGACCGCTTTTACGCCGCACTCAACCCGTACCCCGCAAGCGCCGAGGATCACCGCGTGCAGCGCGCCGCCTTCGCCGGCATGCTCTGGTCGAAGCAGTTCTACCATTACGTCGTTCGCGACTGGCTGCGCGGCGATCCGGCGATGCCTGCGCCTCCGCCCGACCGGTGGCACGGGCGCAACCACGACTGGCTGCACCTCTACAACGACGACGTGCTCTCGATGCCGGACACGTGGGAGTATCCGTGGTACGCGGCCTGGGACCTCGCGTTCCATACGGTCGTCTTTGCCTTAATCGATCCCGCCTTCGCCAAGCGCCAGCTCATCACGTTGACGCGCGAGTGGTACATGCACCCGAACGGCGAGATTCCCGCATACGAGTGGAACTTCGGCGACGTGAACCCGCCGGTTCAGGCCTGGGCCGCCTACCGCATCTTTCAGATCGAGCACAAGATGTACGGCTACGCCGATTATTTGTTCCTCGAGCGCGTCTTTCAAAAGCTGTTAATGAACTTCACCTGGTGGGTGAACCGCGAAGACCCCGAAGGGCGCAATGTCTTCATGGGTGGTTTTCTTGGACTCGACAACATCGGCGTCTTCGANNGACATCGCCTCGAAATTCTTCGAGCACTTCCTCTATATAGCGTATGCGATCAACGGTGTCGACGATGGGCAGATGGGCCTGTGGGACGAACGCGACGGTTTCTACTACGACGAGCTCGTGGTCGACAACCGGACGTTCGCGTTGCGCGTGCGCTCGATGGTCGGCCTGCTTCCGATGCTCGCCGTCGAAACGCTCCAGCCCCAGCTCCTCGACCGGCTACCCAACTTCAAGCGGCGTTTCGAGTGGTTCATCGCGCACCGCCCGGAGCTGGCCACCAACGTCGCGAGCCTCGAGTCCGACGGCGTCCACGCACGCCGCCTGCTCGCGGTGCTGGACGGCGAACGGCTCGATCGCATCTTGAAGGTCATGCTCGACGAAAACGAATTCCTCAGCCCTTACGGCATCCGGTCGGTCTCGAAATACCACCAGGCCCATCCATTCTCGGTGAACGTCCGCGGCACCGAATTCCGGGTCGACTACGCGCCGGCCGAATCGTCGAGCGGCCTGTTCGGAGGCAATTCGAATTGGCGCGGTCCCGTCTGGTTCCCGCTGAACTTTCTGCTGATCGAAGCGCTGCAAAATTTTCACTTCTTCTACGGCGACGCGTTTCGCGTCGAGTATCCGACCGGTTCGGGGAAACTTGCGACCCTCTGGGAGATCGCGACCGACCTCTCCAGCCGGCTCGTCGGGATCTTCATGCCCGGCCCGGACGGACGGCGACCGTTCAACGGCGGCGTCGAGAAACTCCAGCGGGACCCCCATTTTCGCGATCTCTTGCTGTTCTACGAGTACTTTCACGGCGACAACGGCGCCGGACTCGGCGCATCCCACCAAACCGGCTGGACGGGGCTGGTGGCGAAGCTCATCCAGCAACTCAGCGAGTACGAAAGCGCCGGAAAATCGCCGCTCGAGTGGCACTACGAAGCAACGCCGTTCACATCAACCGCGGACGTCTCGAGCGACGGCGCTGAGGTCGTGCCGGTATCGTAGACGTAATCGGCATTCGCACGCCCGTCGTCCACACGGGTGCACCCTATCCGCTCGGTGCGACGTGGGACGGCACCGGCGCGAACTTCGCGCTCTTTTCCGATAACGCCGAAAAGGTCGAGCTGTGCTTGTTCGACCAGCGCGGGAGGCGCGAACTGCACCGCCTCGCGCTGCCGGGTTACACCGACGGCGTTTGGCACGGATACGTCCCGGACGCACTGCCCGGCCTCAAGTACGGATACCGCGTGTCGGGCCCGTACGAACCGCAGAACGGACACCGTTTCAACGCGCACAAGCTGTTGATCGATCCGTACGCCAAGGCACTTTCCGGCGCGCTGCGCTGGAGCGACGCGCACTACGGCTACCGCCTCGGCGCGCACCGCGGCGATCTTTCATTCGACCGGCGCGACAACGCGTCGGGGATGCCGAAGTCGGTCGTCGTCGACACTGCGTTTACGTGGGGCAAGGATCGTCCGCCGCGGACACCGTGGACCGATACGATCGTGTACGAGATGCACGCGCGCGGCTTCACGATGCAGTTTCCTGGGATTCCCGGCCCGATGCGCGGCACGTTCCTCGCCCTCTCCTCGCCACCCGTCGTCGACTATCTGCGCCGCCTGGGCATCACCGCCGTCGAGCTCCTGCCGATCCACGCGTTCGTCGACGACCGGATGCTCGTCGAGCGCCGCCTGCGAAACTATTGGGGATACAACAGCATCGGGTACTTCGCGCTGCACCAACTGTACTTGAGCCGGGAGTCCGTCAACGAGTTCAAGACGATGGTGAAGCAATTCCACGAGGCGGGCATCGAAGTGTTGCTCGACGTCGTCTACAACCACACCGCCGAGGGGAACCAGGAAGGCCCGACGCTCTCCTTTCGCGGCATCGACAACGCGGCGTACTATCGGCTCGCAGCCGACCGGCGCTACTACGACGACGCGACGGGTACCGGAAACTCGCTCAACGTGGACCATCCACGCGTTCTGCAGATGGTGATGGACTCGCTGCGTTACTGGATCGACGAGATGCACGTCGACGGCTTTCGTTTCGACCTCGCGACGGTGCTCGGCCGCGGCCAAAACGGATTCGATCCGGGCGCCGGCATCTTCAAAGCCGTGCGACAGGATCCGACGCTCGCGGCCGTGAAGCTGATCGCGGAGCCGTGGGACGTCGGCCAAGGCGGCTACCAAGCCGGCAACTTCCCACCCGGCTGGTCCGAGTGGAACGACAAGTTTCGCGACGGCGTGCGCCGCTTCTGGCAGGGTAACGACGGAATGGTGCCCGAACTGGCGACGCGGCTCACGGGTTCGAGCGAACTCTTCAATCACGGCGGCAGGCACGTGCGGTCCTCGGTGAATTTCGTTACGGCGCACGACGGTTTCACGCTCGAGGACCTCGTCAGCTACAACTTCAAACACAACCAAGCCAACGGCGAAGACAATCGCGACGGCAGCGACAACAACAATAGCTGGAACTGCGGCGTCGAAGGACCGGCCGACGATCCTGCTGTCCTGGCCCTGCGCGCGCGTCAGAAACGCAACCTGCTCGCGACGACGCTGCTCTCGCAGGGCGTGCCGATGCTCCTTGCCGGCGACGAGCTGTGCAAGACCCAAAGCGGTAACAACAACGCGTATTGTCAGGACTCGCCGCTAACCTGGATCGATTGGTCGTCGCCGCATGACCCGGCGTTGCACGACTTTGCCGTTGCCCTCATCCACCTGCGACGGACCTGCAAAGCCCTGCGGCGCGAACGCTTCTTCACCGGAACGCAGCTGCCGAATCGATCGCGAAAAGACGTTACGTGGCTGCGCCCCGACGGAGCCGAGATGAGTGAAGCCGATTGGCACGACGCCGGGCGCCGGGTCGTCGGGTTGCTGTTCGGAGACGACGAACACGAGCCGGAAGACCGCTCGTATCTGTTTTACCTCAACGCGCACGACGCGGACCTGACGATCGCGCTGCCGCCGCGGCCGAGCGGCTGGGAACTCTACGTCGATACGGCGGGCGACCCGCGCTCGAATGTCTTCGCTCCGCTACAGGCCGGCGAGACGCACAACTTGCAAGCGCGTTCGCTCGCGTTCTTTCACGCGCGTTCGCTGCCCACCGGGTGAGCGTGCAACGAGCCTACCTTCCACCGGCGCTCGAGCACGGACGCTCCTGGGGTTTCGCGCTGAACCTTTACGCGCTGCGTTCGCGGCGGAACTGGGGCATCGGCGATTTCACCGATCTGCGCGACTTCGTCCGGTTCGCGCACTCCGCAGGTGCAGGCATCGTCGGAACGAGCCCGCTGCACGCGCTGCATTACGCGTGGCCCGAAGCGGCAAGCCCCTATTCGCCGAGCAGCCGGTATTTTCGCAATCCAATTTACATCGACGTCGAGGCGATCCCAGAATATCGAAGCGCTGCGCCGCGAGCGGCGAAGCTGCGCGAGCGCGTCCGCGCCACGCCCTTCGCGACGACCCTGCGGGAGCTGCGCGAAGCCGCTGCAGTCGCCTACGCACGCGTCGCGAAGGTGAAATGGCGGGCGCTCGAAGAGGTCTACGCGATCCCGCGAAGCCCGCAGCGCGCGGCAGCCTTTGCCGCATTCGTCGAACGCGGCGGCGAACGGCTCGAACGATTCGCGATCCACGAAGCCCTCGCCGACCACTTCGCGCGCACCGCCGCGACGGGCGGCTGGCTCGAGTGGCCCGCCGAATACCGCGATGCCGCGAGCAAAGCGGTTCGGAGCTGGGCGGCGAGGCGACGCCGTCGTGTCGACTACTTCAAGTTCTTGCAGTGGATCGTCGACGAACAACTCGACGCGATCGCGCGCGACGCCGGCGAACTCGAGATCGGGCTCTACCTCGACGTGGCGGTCGGCGTCGATCGCAACGGCGCGGACGTGTGGCACGATCCGAGCGCGTACGTGCTCGAGGAGACGATCGGCGCGCCGCCGGATCGGCTCGGGCCGCTGGGCCAGAATTGGGGCCTCCCGGCGGTCTCTCCCGAGGCGCTGTTGCGCGAGGGCGGTGCGGCGTTCGCCGATCTGCTTGCGCGCAACATGATGCACGCGGGGGCGCTCCGGCTCGACCACGTGATGGCCTTGATGCGCCTGTTTCGGATTCCGCGCGGGAAGACGCCGGCCGACGGCGCGTACGTCGCCTACCCGTTCGAGGAGCTGTTGGATGTCGCTTCGGCCGAGAGCGTCCGGGCGCGCTGCCTTATCGTCGGCGAGGACCTCGGCACCGTACCGGAAGGCTTTCGCGAACGGATGGAATGGCAGGGGATCCTCTCGTACCGGGTGCTCCTGTTCGAACGCGAGGACGACGGCTCGTTCAAGGCCCCCGAACGCTACCCGGCGCTCGCCGTCGCAACGGCGACGACGCACGATCTGCCCCCGCTCCCAGGTTGGGCCGTCGGACGCGACATCGACAGCTGGGATCGAACCGGCCTGTTGCCGCCCGAATGGTCGCAGACGGCGCGATTGGCGCGGCGAATCGACGTGTCACGCCTGCTCGAAGCCCTGCGGCGCTCGGGCGAGCTCGACGACACCGCGTTCGAGGCAGCCCACCGCACGGTCGACGCTCGCTCGCAGGATCCCGCGAGCTACGACGAACTGGTCCGGGCGGTCTACCGCTATCTTGCGAAAACGCCCGCGCGGCTGGTCCTCGTGGCGCTCGACGACGCGCTCGCCGAATTCGATCAGGTCAACCTGCCGGGAACATTCTTCGAGTACCCGAATTGGCGCCGTAAGAACGCCTTCGACCTCGAGCGCATCGCGAGCGATGGACGGATCGCGACCCTCGCGGCCGAAGTGCGCGAACGAGTGAAGGGGGGATCCGGTTCGTGAAAGCCGTCGTGATGGCCGGAGGTGAAGGCTCGCGCCTGCGCCCGCTCACGTCGCGCCGTCCCAAGCCGCTCGCTCCGGTCGCCAACAAACCGGTCATGGAGCACATCGTCGACTTGCTCCGCCGTCACGGCATTACCGAGATCGTCGCGACCCTGCACTACCTGGCCGACGAAATCGAGAGCTATTTCGGCTCGGGCTCCGATTTCGGCGTGTCGATGCACTATGTCGTCGAAGATACGCCTCTGGGGACGGCGGGCGCCGTCAAGCTCGCGGAAGACATTCTCGAAAACCAACCGTTTTTGATCATCTCCGGCGATGCGCTGACCGACCTCGATCTGACCGCGCTGATTGCCGATCACGCCCGCACCGGCGCGGCGGCGACGATCACCTTGCAGCGGGTAACCAACCCGCTCGAGTTCGGCGTCGTGATCACCGACGAAAGCGGGCGCATCACGCGCTTCCTCGAGAAGCCGTCGTGGGGCGAGATTTTCTCGGACACGATCAACACGGGCATCTACGTGCTCGATCCCGAGGTCCTTTCGTACATGGAGCGCGGCAAAGCGTACGATTTCTCGCGCGACATCTTTCCGCGACTGCTGTACGAGGAAAAACTCGTCAGCGGCTACGTCACAAACGACTACTGGACCGACATCGGCAACCTCCAGCAGTATCAACAGGCAAACTACGACGTGCTCAACGGAAAGGTGCGCGTCGAGGTGCCCGGCGCTCAAGTTCACCACGCCGTGTGGATGGGTGAAGGCTGCCGTATCGATCCGGAAGCACATCTCGTCGGGCCGGTAATCCTCGGGCGCAACGTGGTCGTCGAAGCGGGCGGCGTCGTCGGCCCGGAGACGGTGCTCGGCAACGCAACGATCGTCGCGAAGAACGCGCGCGTCGGGCACACGGTCGCGTGGTCGGACTGCTACTTCGGCGAATCGAGCCAGCTCGAAGGCGCAACGGTCGCCGATCGCAACATCGTCAAGCAGCACGTCACCGTCGGCAACGGCACGGTGATCGGGAGCGGCTGCACGCTCGGTTCCGGTGCGATCGTTCGCCCGAACCTGCGGCTTTGGCCGGACAAGTCGATCGCCTCCGGCGCGATCGTTTCGATGTCGTTGATTTACGGGATCAAGTGGCCGGGCTCGCTGTTCGGCGCAGTCGGCGTTAGCGGGCTCGCAAACGTCGAACTCACGCCGGAGTTCGCAATGAAGCTCGGGCACGCGCTGGGCTCGTCGCTCAAGCCGGGCCAGGACGTGATGACGAGCCGCGACGCTCACCCGGCCGCGCGCGTGATGAATCGCTGCGTGATCTCGGGCTTGCTTTCGGTCGGCATCAACGTCCAAGACCTGCGCGCGATGCCGCTCCCGCTCGCGCGCTATGCGACGCGGATGGGCGGTGACGGCGGCGTCCATACCCGCGTCGACCCGAGCGACCCAAACGCGGTCCTGATCGAACTGTTGGATTCGAGCGGAATCAACCTCGACAAAGCGACCGAGCGCAAGATCGAAAACCTCTTCTTCCGTGAGGACTTCCGCCGCACCGGGATGGACGAGGTTGGGCTGCTCTCGTTTCCCGCGCGCACGCTCGAGCTGTACACGAGCGAGCTTCTCGGCGCGCTGAAACCGACGGCGCTGCCCAAGGCGAATTTCAAGGTCGTCGTCGACTACGGGTATGGGAACGCTTCGCTCGTGATGCCGCGCGTGCTCTCGAATCTCGGCGTCGACATCATCGCGCTCGACGCGTACTACGATGAAACCAAAGCGCGCACGTTCCGCAGCGACCGCGAGCGTTATCTCGAGCAACTGCGCACCGTTACCTTGACGCTCGGTGCGGATCTCGGCGTGCTCGTCGACCACGACGGCGAATCGTTCGCGCTGGTCGACGATCTCGGCCGCGTGATCGCCGGAAACCGGCTGCTCGCGCTGGTTTCGCTGATGGTCTGCCGCGCCGTCCCGGGCGCCCGGATTGCGATCCCGATCACGACGCCGACGGCGATCGGGCGGCTTATCGAATCGGTGGGCGGCCACGTCACACGCACGAAGAGCGACCGGCGTTCGATGATGGCGCTAGCGGCGAAGGAGCGCGATATCGCCTACGGCAGCGGCTTCAAACAAGAGCCGATCTTCCCCGAATTCCAGCCGGCCTTCGACGCGCTGTACGCGATGGTCAAGGTCATGGAGATGCTCGCGCAGGAAGGCCGCAAACTCCACGAGCTCAACGACTCGCTCCCGCATTGGTTCTTCCGCCACCGCGCACTGCCGTGCCCGTGGGAACGCAAGGGCGAGGTGATGCGCACGATCGCAAACGACTACGCAGGCTCCGACGTCGAGATGTTCGACGGCATCCGCGTCAACGCCAACGGCGGCTGGTTCCTCGTGCTTCCCGACGCTTCGGATCCCGCCGTCAACGTCTACGCCGAGGGCAACTCCAACGAGGACGCCGACCGCCTCATCGGCGACGTCGTCCACCGCATCGAAGCGCTCGTCGAGTGATAGCCTGAAGACGCATCGTGCGCGCGTGCCCGCGCAAAACCAGCCGTTCGAATACGTCGAGACGGATCTGCCGGAGCTCGGCGCCGGCCAGGCGCGCGTTAAAGTCGAAGCCTGCGGCGTCTGCCACAGCGACTCGTTCACGGTAAGCAACGCTTTCGGCAACATCCGCTATCCGCGCTCTCCCGGCCATGAAATCGCGGGGCGCATCGAAGCGCTCGCGCCGGACGTCTTGGGTTGGGCGGTCGGGGACCGCGTCGGAGTCGGATGGCACGGCGGCCATTGCGGCTACTGCGACCGCTGTCGCCGAGGCGATTTCATCACCTGCCGCAGGCTGCAGATCCCCGGGATGTCGTACGATGGCGGTTACGCGCAACACGCGATCGCCCCGGCAGTCGCGCTTGCGAAGATCCCCAAGGGACTCGAGGCCGCGGAGGCTGCGCCGCTGCTGTGCGCCGGCGTCACCACGTTCAACTCACTTCGTCATAGCCTCGCGCGACCGGGCGACCTCGTCGCGGTTCTCGGGATCGGCGGACTCGGCCACCTTGGCGTGCAGTTCGCTGTCAAGATGGGTTTCGAGACGGTTGCGATCGCGCGCGGCGAAGAGAAAGGTGAGCTCGCACGCGGGCTTGGCGCGCACCACTACATCGACAGTACCGCGAGTGATGTTGCGCGCGAACTGAAGGCGCTCGGCGGAGCGAAGGTCGTGCTCGCGACGGCCACGAGCGCAAGCGCGATGGCGGCTACGGTCGGCGGCCTCGGCTTCGACGGCCAGCTCCTGATCCTCGGCGCCGCCCACGAACCACTGGAACTTGCGACCGCGACGATGATCGGCGGCCGGCAATCGGTGCGCGCCTGGCCCTCCGGCACGTCCGCGGATTCGGAGGACACCATGAAATTCGCGCTGCGCACCGGCGTCCGAACGACGATCGAGCCGCTCCCGCTCGAGCGTGCGCAAGAAGCCTACGACCGCATGATGAGCGGGGCAGCGCGTTTCCGGATGGTCCTGACGACCTAGTTCTTTAGGTGAGGTCCGCCGTCGCGTAGAGGGCGGCGAGTTGCTGTTCGCCGCCGAGCATAGCGGTGAGGTCGTTCATGCGCTCCTGCTCGTTCTCGCGGTCGCGTTTCATGAGACTGATTTCGCTGCGCTCGGTGCTATCGGTCAGGGAGACGAGGATCGTGTCGCTGAGATCGGCCTGTGCCCAACCGCGCGCGTCGACGAGCACCGAGTAGAACGCTTCCTCGACGCTCGTCTGGGGCCACAAGCGGTCGTCGGTGACGATCGGAAACTGGACGGACTTGCCGTCGTGCGCGGCCTCGAGGACCGGCGGCTTGTCGAGTTTGCGCAAGGTGAGGCCGTTCGAGCGCGCGAGTTCAGCCACGCGGAGGCAGCGCCCGACATAGGCGTCGCGTTCGGTAGAATTCATGCATTAGGTATCGGCTACGTCGCCCGCGGCGATTAGGCCGGGCCCGTACCGGCGCCGTGGCGGCCGGCACCGCCCGCGAATCGCTCGGCGCCGCCGCGGGTCTCGCCGCTCGCGATCGTGGCCCGCCCGCGCCGCAGCTCGTTCTGAATTGCCGCGTCGCCCGGCAGGCCCCACTGCTCGATTGCCGAGAGGCGGTCGTTGCGCAGCCCCGTTTGGGGGAAGGCCGCGATCGAGCGGGCGAGGCCCTGCGCCTCATCGAGAGCCCCGCCGGGCTGCGTCAGCCGGTTGACGAGGCCGATCTCGAACGCCTCGCGGGCACCGACCGCCCTCCCGGTGAGAATCATGTCCATCGCGCGCCCGTGACCGACGATGCGCGGGAGGCGGATCGTGCCGAGGTCGACGAGCGGGACGCCAAAGCGCCGCGAGAACACCCCGAAGGTCGCGTCGCTCGCGGCGACGCGCAGATCGCACAAGAGCGCAAGTTCGAGGCCGCCCGCGACCGCGTAGCCCTCGATCGCTGCGATCAGCGGCTTCCCCAGGACCATCCGGCTCGGCCCCATCGGAGCCGGCCCGTCGTCCGATAGCTCGAGCGGTGCCCCGTCCGAGACCGCACGAAGGTCGTAGCCGGCGCAAAACGTGTCGCCCGCTCCGGTGAGGATCGCGACGTCGCAGCCCTCATCCGCTTCGAACCGTTCGAACGCCGCCACGAGCGCGCGTGCCGTCGCGGCGTCGACGGCGTTGCGGCGTTCGGGTCTTTCGATGGTCACGGTAGCCACCCGGCCGGCGGCCAAATAGGAAACGCTCATGCGGCGGGCGCTTCACCATCTCCGCGCCGGGTCCCGTGGGGCACGCGCCGATCCGCCGCGACAAAGCTCGTTTTCGCCCCGCCCTATCGGGGCAAGACGTATTACTATGAAGCTGAAGTATGCCTCGCTGAAGTACGATCGCATTTCACCGAAGCTCGATGGCGGCGGCCGCGAAACCACCGTGCGCGCCGTCGTCGAAACGCCGCGCGGCAGCCGGCACAAATTCGCACTCGATCCGAATATCGGCGCTTTTGTCCTGAAACAAACGCTGGCGAGCGGCCTCGCATGGCCCTACGAATACGGCTTCATTCCACAAACGCGAGGCGCGGACGGCGACCCCCTAGACATCATCGTCCTGATGGACGAGCCGACGTTTTCGGGCTGCGTCTTGACGGTGCGGCTGCTCGGCTACATCGGGCTGCGGCAAAACGGCATCGAAAACAACCGCTTTGTCGCGTGTCTTTTGCCGAGCGATGAAACGTCGTTAAGCACCGACGGCTACAAAAGCATCAAAGATCTGCCGGACAAACTGTTGAAAGAAATTCAGGATTTCCTCAAAGAGTACAGTGAAGAACGCGGCGACGAAATCGAGCTAACCGGATGCGAAGGCATACGTAAAGCCGTTTCCCTCATCGAAGCCGGAGAACGCGCCTTCGCCGATTCCGGCGATGAGTGAAGAACGCCCGCGCGAATCGCCCCTGCCGCGAAAACTCTACGCGGAGGTGCTTGGGACGTTCTTTGTCACGCTCACGCCGGCAGTCGTCGACATCCTGTACTACACGACGGGTCACCTCGAAGACCTCACGCGCTGGCTCGCTCGCGGCTTCGCCGTAACGGCGGTCATCTATTCGTTTTCGGAGGTTTCCGGCGCGCACGTGGATCCCGCGGTGTCGCTCGGATTTGTGGCGCGCGGCGTGATGGCGCCGTGGAAGGCGGCGCTCTACGTCATTGCACAGTTCGCCGGCGCGTTCGGCGCTTGCGCGCTGATCTGGCTGGGGTGGGGTCCGGCAATCGCGCTGGGCGCGAGCCACCCTGGGCCGGGACAACCGGCATTCCACGCGCTGATCGCCGAGATCGTTCTCACGTTCTTTCTGATGACCGTTATCCTCGCAACGGCGGACGCAGAGTTCGCCGTGGGAAAGCAGGCGGCACTTGCCGTGGGGTTCACCGTGGCGGTGTGCGGGTTCATCGGCGGCCCAATCAGCGGTGCGTCGATGAATCCGGCGCGTTCCATCGTGCCGCAGATCCTCGGCGGCCTCGGGGGCATTTCGTGGATCTATCTCGTCGGCCCGTGCGCGGGCGCGCTGCTTGCAGCGCTCGTCGCGCCGCTCGCACTTGGTTCGCCGGACCGCGGCGAACGGCAAGCTGCCGAAGGCGACTCGTGAGCCTTCTTGCGCGCGTGCGCGAGCTCGTTTCGTTGACGGATTTCTCGCCTCGCCGCGAGAACTGCAAGCGTCGAGGGCACGCCGATGACATGTAGGGACCGTTTGAATCCTCCCACGATCTTCTGCGCCGGAATACTCGTCGCGCTCGCCCTTGCGGCCTGCGGATCGGGGACGACGACCGGCGCGTTTCCTGGGTCGCAGAACGGCACGGCCAGCGGCATAGCCCTTAACCCGGGCGCAACGCCGACGCCCGCGCCGGCGCCTCGAACGACGCCCGCTCCGGTAGCGACAGCGACGGCGACACCGGCCGCCGGCGCGAGCGCTAGCTACGCTCCGCTCGGGCAGACGGGACCTGCGCTCAGCGTTCCAGCCGCGCAGCTGGCGGCGAGCCTTTCGTGCACGCCGAACGTCGCGACGTCCGCGAGTACGACGATCTTGCTCGTCCCCGGAACGACGCTTACGCCGAGCGTCAACTTCTCGTGGAACTACGAGCGCGCTTTTTCGGCGAACGCCATCCCGTGGTGTGCCGTAACCCTTCCCGACAACGCGATGGCCGACATTCAAACGGCAGGCGAGTACGTGGTCTATGCGATTCGCAGCGTCGCCGCTCTCTCGGGAAAAAAGATCGACATTCTGGGTTACAGCCAAGGGGGCATGGTGCCGCGCTGGGCGCTGCGCTTCTGGCCCGACACCCGCCGGCTCGTCATCGCTTACGTCGGACTCGATCCTTCGAACCACGGCACGATTGACGCGTATCCGGCGTGCGCGGCCGGTTGCGCGCCGGCGTTGTGGCAGCAGCAGACCGGTTCGCATTTCCTTGCCGCGCTGAACAGCGGCGCCGAGACCTTCGCCGGCATCGCGTACACCGTCGTCTACAGCGACACCGATGAAGTCGTCGTCCCGAACCTCCCCGTCGATTCGAGTTCTTCGCTCTCAGGTGGCGGCGGCGCGATCGCGAACATCTCCGTCCAGAGCATCTGCCCGACCGACGTCTCCGATCACCTGGCGATGGGATCGTACGATCCCGTCGGTTACGCGCTCGCGCTCGACGCGTACACCCACGCCGGTCTCGCAAGCGCCTCACGCATTCCACTCAGTACGTGTCTCGAAACGCTTCAGCCGGGCGTCGACGCCGCGGCGTTCCCGATCAATTACGCGAACTACCTCGCCTACGTCGCGAACACGCTCGCGACCACCCCCTTCGTCTCCGCCGAACCCACGCTCGCCCCATACGTCTATCCTTAGCCCTGTCACGTGACACGAGCGCTTGCCGTGCTCCGTGAGTGGTTAGCGGCGCGTGCGCTCGACGTAGGCGATTTTGTTGGCTAGCGTCTCGAGGACGCTCTGCCAGAGATACCGGGTTGCGGTGGCGTAGCCGGCTTGGCGCATCCGGTCGGCGGCGCGTTCGTCGCCGTACGACGAACGAAGGTATTCGGCGAGCTCGCGGCCGTCGTCGGTATCGCAGACGATCGCGTTGTGAAACGGCTCGGCGTATTCTTCGCCGGTCGAGCCGCAGACGGGGATGCCGCCCGCCGCCATAACTTCAAGGCCCACGAGGCCGAACGGCTCTTTGCCGCTGTTGGCGAGCACGGCGTCGCTTGCGGCGTAGAGCGCGGCGAGCGTCGCCTCGGGAAGGAATGCTTGGAGGTGCACGACGTCCGCGCTCGACCCGGCGAGCGCAGAGGCGACGGCGTCTGCGTCGTCACCGTTCGCTTCGAGTCGCTCGACGCGCAGCCCGTGGCGGCGCGCGTAGTCGAAGACGAACTCCCCGTACGGTTCGCGGCCGCCGCGCACGACGAGCTGCGGTGTGAATTCGAGCGCGCGAAGTTCCGCTACCGCTTCCATCGCCTGCAGCCAGTTCTTATCCGGATCGAAGCGTCCGACTTTCACGAGCGCGGGCTTGCCGCGCAACGAGGAGCGGAAAAGTGCGACCAGCTCCCGTGGCGGCCCTTCGAGGAGCGCTTCGTTGATGCCGTTGGGGATCACGAGCGCGCTAACGTCCCACTGCGCAAGCTCGAACTTCATGTACTTGCTGACCGTCGTGATCGCGGCCGCACGTTGCAGAGCGCTCCAGTTGATGCGATCGAAGCCGTACGTATTATTCGCGTTCCAAAAGATCGTTACGTCGTCGCGCAGGCCGCGCGCGCGCAAGAGCGCGTCGAGCGCGAGCGTCGCGGGCGCGGTCTGCCACTCTTCCGCAACGATCAGCACGCGCTCTTGGCGCTCCACGGCCGGAGCGACGATCTGATCGACGACGTACGTGGGGACGCTCGCGGTGAAATCGTTGACCTTTCCCTCTTCGCCGTCGTAGACGCCGCGCGGATGATACCAGGAGATCCACTGGCACCACCGCCGCAACGTGACGTTTGGGGCGAAGCTTTCGCTTTCGGGAAGCGCCGGGTCACCGACGAAGATGAGCGTGGTTGCGACGTCCGCGTCACCGAGGGCGCGCGCGAAGGACGTCTCCCGGCTCCCCAGGCCCCCGACGGACGAATAACGGTCGGGCCCTTCAAACGAGAGGAGCACGGCGACGCTGTGACCCGCGATCATAGCGCTCGTCTTTATCGCGCTCTGCGAAATGCTCCTCGTTTATCGATTAGGCGTGGGCGAGGGCCGCGATTGCCGCCTGCCCTAAGGAGATTCCACCGTCATTTGCAGGAACGCGTTCGTTCGCCCACAGCCGCTCCCCGGCACGCTCGCGCAGCAGTTCGAGAAGCAATCGGTTTTGGAAAACGCCTCCCGAGACGACGATCGGGTTCCCGGATGCAAGGACCTCGCACGCGGCGACGATCGCGTCTGCGAGCGATTCGTGAAAACCCCGCGCGATCGCGCGTACGTCGCGACCGCGGACCCGGTCGGCAACGATCGCGGCAAGCAGCGGACGATAATCCAGCTGCCGCTCGAGCAGGTCAAACGGGTACGCAGCGACCGGACCCGACGCGGCCGCAAGGTGCTCGAGCCACATTGCGGCCTGTCCTTCAAAGGTCGACTCGCGCGTGAACCCGAGTAGCGCCGCAACCGTGTCGAACAGCCGGCCGGCCGAACTCGTCGTAAACGTGCGCAGTCCTTTGCGAACCATCTCGCGTGCGGAAGCGTAGCGCTGCGGAAACAAAAACGGCGGGGCTTCCAGGTCGGGCAGATCGTCCAGCGCCCACAGAAAACCGGCCGATGCTTGGACCGGAAACCGCGCGGCTGCGTCGCCGCCGGGCAGAGGCGCCGTGCGCAAGTGCGCCGCGCGCACAAACCCGCGGCGCAAGCTCCCGACGAAGAATTCTCCGCCCCAAATCGTTCCGTCATCGCCGAAACCGGTGCCGTCGAAGGCGACGCCGACGACGTCTCGATCCCACTCGGCACGCTCCGCCAGAACGCTTGCGACATGGGCGCGGTGATGCTGCACGGCGAGGTGCTCGCCTGGCAGGGACTCGGCGTAAACGGTCGACACGTACTGCGGGTGCGCGTCGTGCACGACGAGCAGATCTTCGGAACGAACCTCATACATCGCACACATGTCGCGCACGGTTTCTTCGAAAGCGCAGCGAGCGGGAAAGTGGTCGAGATCGCCGACGTGCTGGCTGACGAACGCCTGCCCATCGACGACGAGCGCGATCGCGTTCTTCAAATCGGCGCCGAGAGCCAAGATCGGCCGCGTCGAAGGAAGCGTCGCAATCGCCTGCGGCGCGAGGCCGCGAGCGCGGCGCAAAATCGCCGGTGCGTGCGCCGTCGCGCGCGCGACCGAGTCGTCGAGGCGACGGGCGATGCGGCGCTCGCCGACGAGAAACGCGTCGGCGATCCCGCTGAGGCTCTCGAATGCATCCTCGTCCTCGTACGCGATCGGCTCGCTCGACCGGTTGGCGCTCGTCAGCACGAGCACGTCGGGTGCGCCGTGGGCGAACAGCAGATGATGTAAGGGGGCATACGGCAGCATGACGCCGAGCTCGCGATTGTCCGGCGCGACCCCCTCGAGCAACAGGCGCGCCGGCGCGAGCGTTATCGGTCGCGCGATCGATGCGAGCAGCGTTTGGGCTTCGGGCGAGAGCTCGACGAGCGCACGCGCGCGTGCGAGATCCGGCACCATGACCGCGAAGGGCCGCTCCTTGCGGTACTTGCGCTCGCGCAACGTGGCGACGGCGCTCGGGTTGCGGGCATCGCAGGCCAGATGATAGCCGCCGATCCCCTTGATCGCGAGGATAGCCCCCGCGCGCAAGCGAGCCGCGACCGCTGCAATCGCCTCCGTGCCGCGCAGCGAATGCTCTCCCTCGCGCAACACGTAGTTCGGGCCGCACGCGTGGCAGGCGATCGGCTGCGCGTGGAAACGCCGGTTCGACGGATCGTGATATTCGCGTTCGCACGGCGCACACATCGGCCACTCCGCCATCGTCGTTAGCGGACGGTCGTAGGGTAACCCGACAACGATGCTGTAACGCGGCCCGCAGTTCGTGCAGTTGATGTACGGATAGCCGAAGCGGCGGTCGGCCGGATCGAACAGCTCGCGCAAGCAGTCGTCGCAGATGGCGAGGTCCGGCGAGATGCGCACCGTCGGCGCGCCGTCCCCCGTGCTCTCGCGGATTTCAAAGGCGGCGAAGCCGGCGACCTCTGCCGGCATCACCTCGAATCCGGCGACTAGCGCGGCCGGCGGCGGGCGATCGCGCAGCGTGTCGACGAAGCGCGCGAGCGCAATTTCGCTTCCTTCGGCGACGACGTGCACGCCGTCCTCACCGTTGAGCACCCAGCCCAGGATGCCGTTCTCCTCGGCCGCGCGATAGACGAAGGGCCGGAAGCCGACGCCTTGCACCACGCCCGTGATGCGAAGGCGCACCGCGCGCTCTGCCGGCGCGTTAACTCGTGCTGACGTAACAGCCCCGGCCCTCAACCCCGACTTGGGTTACGCGCCCCTCGTCGACGAGGACGGGAACCATTGCGGTCCGGCCGACCAACTCCCAGAGCCGCACGCGCGCGGCGTCGTCGGTCTCGACATCATACTCGACGTACGCGACGTCGTCCGCGTCCAATTTATCGCGCAGTTCTGCGCAGTACGGGCAACTCTTGGTCGCGAAGAGTTCAACCGCCATCGCACCGCACCCAGTCGATCGCGTGGCGCATCGTGTGGTAGATCGTCGCCTGCGCTTCCTGCACCCGCGGAATGTAGTCCGAGCGCACGACGATCGCGTGATCGCAGAGCCCGCGGCGCAGCACCTGTCCGCCGTCGTAACCGAGCAGCGCGATCGTACGGTTGCCGCGCTTGCGCGCTTCCTCGAGTGCCGAGATGACATTGAGCGATCCGCCGCTGGTCGAGAGCGCAATCACGACGTCGTGCGGCGCGACGTGAGCGATCAGTTGCCGCAAGAAGATAAACTCGCGGCCCACGTCGTTTGCGATCGCGGTGATCGTCGCCGGTTCGACCGAGAACGAGAGCGCCGGAATCGGTGCGAGCCCTTCGGGGGGCATCACGCAGTCGAGCGCCCAGTCGGTGGCATCGGTTGCCGAGCCGCCGTTTCCGAAAAGCAAGAGGCGCCCCCCGGCACGCAGTTCCGTGACGATCGTCTCGACCGCGTGCGCGATCGCTTCCGATTCTTCGGCCGCGACCCGCTCGCGAAGCGCTTCGGCTTCGGCGGCCTTCTGCAGGATCGAACTCGTGACATCGGCCATCAGCTCGTCCTGCGATTGCTGTTGGCCGCCTAAGAACGGATAGAGAAACGAGGAGGCGCCGACGTCCGAGTTGCCCGGACGGTGTTCGAGAAAAACGTGCACGCTCTCGTACAGCATGTGGCCCAGAAGCTCGACGAGCTCTTGATGCACGTGCTCGTCAGCCGTGACCGGATGCGGCGCGAAGTCGGCGTCATTCCCGGGCAGCCCGATGGCGTACGCACCGAGCGCGCGCGCGACACTCAAAGCCCGGTCGATTGCGGGATCCCCCTGCGGGGGCCCGAAGCCGACGACGACGTCCTGTTCTCTAAGAATGACCGGAAGCGCGCCCTCGAACGACAAGCTGAGATCCGATGCGGGAAGCGCCGGTTTACCGACCAGAACCGGATGGACGAACTCAACAGCGACGTGCTGCGCGTCGGTCGCATACGGTCCGCGCCCGAAAGCGTAGATCCGTCCGCCCGCACTGAGGCGCGTAGCGACGGCGCGCGCCGCCGCGGCGATCGGTCCGGCGTTCTCGGCGAAAAAGCGCCGCGCTACCGGCGCTCGGCTGCGAATTGAATCCGCGATCCGATCTCGGAGTCCGCTCGTCGCGCCGGCGGACTTCAGCATATCCGCGGCAGCGGATCGCCGGTCAACATGTCGATCACGCGCGTCCCGCCGAAACCATTGATGCCGATGACCCGCCGCCTCGGTTCGGCTCTCACTTCGCCGATGTAGGTCGCACCCTCGCCTCCGGGCACGCCGTGCACGGCCGTAAGTGCTGCCTCGGCGTATTCGGGCGCGACGACCGCCAAAAATTGACCTTCGTTTGCGATGTGCAACGGATCGAGTCCCAGAAGCTCGCATGCACCGCGAACGGCGGGATGCATCGGAAGCCGCTCCTCGAACAGCGCGATCCCGAACGCGCTCCCACGCACGAGTTCGTTCAGCGAGGTCGCGACGCCGCCGCGCGTCGGATCGCGCATCCAGCGCAGCCCCGCCCCACAGCGTTCGAGCAACGCTTCGATGAACGGCCAAACCGGCCGCGTATCCGAGGTGAGATCCGCGTCGAGGTCGAGATCTCCGCGCGCGAGCAAGATCGTAATCCCGTGCGCTCCGATCGGACCGGAGAGCAGCACCTGGTCGCCGGGCCGGACGGATGCCGGATCGAGCGTGGCGCGTTCGTCGACGGTCCCGATGCCGAAGGTCGAGACGTACATGCCGTCCGCCTTACCGTGCTCGACGACCTTCGTATCGCCCCCGATGATCGAGACGCCCGCCTTGCGCGCGGCGATCGCCATCGCTTCAATCTCGCTCTCGAGCGCGCTCGTCGGCAAGCCCGATTCGAGGATGAGCGTCGCCATCAAAGCGATCGGACGCGCGGCCGACACGGCCAAGTCGTTCAACGTGCCGTTGACCGCAAGCTCGCCGATCGAGCCGCCCGGAAAGCGCAGCGGCCGCACGACGAAGCCGTCGGCGGTGGTCGCGATCTTCACGTTGCCGAGCGGCAACGTTGCGGCGTCGGTAAACGCCTGCAAGATCGGATTCGAGAAGTACGGTGCGATCAGGCCCTCGACCAGGCGCCGCGACGCGGTCCCGCCCGCGCCGTGCGCCATCTCGATCTGCGTATCCGCGAAACGCGGCGTCTTGCGCGCCGGCTGCACGACCGTCACGGGTTACGCCTCGACGGCTTCGGCGTGCAATGCGTAGCGGTAGTACGCAGCGCACGCGCCCTCGCTCGAGACCATCAGCGCGCCGATTGGGTGCTCGGGATTGCATTCGGTCCCGAAAAGCTTGCACTGCGGCGGTTTGAGCACGCCCTTGAGAACTTCGCCGCATTGTGCACCGCGAGGATCGGTTACGCGCACGCCGGGAATTTCGAAGATCGCCTCCGCGTCGTACGCGGCAAAGGCGGGCTTGATGCTCAGAGCCGACTGCGAGATGAAGCCGAGCCCGCGCCACTCAAAATACGGACGCAGTTCGAAGACGGTCTCCATCGCTCGCAGCGCGGGCGGGTTTCCGTCCCACGGAACGATCCGACCGTATTGGTTTTCGACTTTCGCTTCGCCGGCATGGAGCTGATGCAGGATCATCAGGATCCCCTCCATGATGTCNNACGACGACCGGCCTACCGTAGTCGCGTGCGACGAATTCGTACGGGCGGCAACCGGTGATCGACGAAACGTGGCCCGGGCCGACGAAACCGTCGATCCGCATGTCGGGCGAATCGAGGATCGCGCGCATCGCGGGAACGATCGTCACGTGATTGCAGAAAACGGAGAAGTTCGTGATCCCAAGCGCCTGCGCTCGCAGGATCGTCAGCGCGGTCGAGGGTGCGGTCGTCTCGAAGCCGATCGNNGGTTGCAGAACACCGAGAAGTTGCGCAAGCCGAGTTCTTGAGCGCGCAAAAGCGTCAGGGCGGTCGAGGGCGCGGTCGTTTCGAATCCGATCGCGAAGAAGCAGACCCGTTTGGTCGGATTCTGTTCGGCGATGCGCAGCGCGTCAAGCGGCGAGTAGACCATGCGGATGTCGGCGCCGCGCGCCTTCAGTTCCAAGGGCGTGCCCTTCGTTCCGGGGACGCGCATCATGTCGCCAAAACACGTCAGGATCGTGTCGTCGAAGGCGGCGATCGTCAGGCCGTCGTCGACCCGGCCGGTGGGCAGGACGCAGACCGGGCACCCGGGCCCGTGAACGAGCTCGATGTTTTCGGGAAGCACGTCGCGCAGCCCATGACGGTATATCGAATGGGTGTGCCCACCGCACACTTCCATGATCCGGTAGTGGCGCGCCGGATCGACGGTTCGCGCGATCTCGCGCGCTACCCCAGATATGACCTCGGGATCCCGAAACTCATCGACGTATTTCATTGAGTTCACCGTTGGCGTCCGCGAAGGAGTAACCGCGAACCTCTTCGATGGCGAGCTTATCCTCCCCCATCGCGCGCAGCATGCGGAGCTGGTCCGCAGCCTGCGCCTCGTCGATCTTACTGAGGGCGAAACCCACGTGGATGAGGATCCAGTCGCCGGTCGCGGCTCCTTCTTCGAGCAAGCCGATGTTCACGTTTCGCTGCACGCCGCCGACGTCGACCCGCGCGAGAAGCGGCTGCTCGGCCGATATGCCGACGATTTGGCCCGGAATTGCAAGGCACACGATCAGACCACCTTAGCCGTGACGAGCTGCAGTCGCACCCTCACGAGAGGTGCGACGCTGAGGACGAGCAGGTTGAGCGGCTTAAGGCCGAAGTCGCGCACGTCGACGTTAAGATCTCCGTGGAGGGTGACCTTCTTGGGCTCGCGTTCGAGCCGAAACTCGCCTTCGTAAGCGCGTGCGAGTCCGGCGAGCGTAATCTGCCCGGTTCCGGTGTAGCGCCCGAGCGCCGCGCCGGCGCTCGCCTCGCGGAGGTCGGCGGCGATCTTCGGAAAGCGCTTGCTATCGATCAGCTTCCACATCTCGCGGTCCTGGAGCTCGTTCCCGGTCCGCAAGCTCTCGACCCGGAACTCGACGTGCATCTTCGGGGGCGGCTGCACGGCAAGCGTGCCGTCGGGGTTCCAGCCAACGTCGATGAAGCCGCTCAGTTCGGTCGTCTTCCCGTAGACGTACTGCATCGTCGACATGGCAAAAAAGGTCAGCGACGATTCCGCACCGACCACCTCGAAGCGCTCGCTCGGCACCTTCCCTATCATGACCCTCTTTTCGACCCGCTCCGGGAAGCGCTCTTCAACAACGGTCATGCGCCACTCTTCGCGACGAGATGCAGGCTCACTTTCACGACCGGCTCGACCTTGATAATCAGCAAGTTTGGGGGTTTCAGTCCGAAATCGCGGATGTCCACGTCCAGGTTGCCGTCGACTGCGATGCTATCGGAGCCGGCGGCGAAGGTCAACTCGCCCGTGTACGTGCGCGAGCGGCCGGCCAGCGTAACGGCGCCGGTTGCCGTGTACTTGTTCGGCGTTGCGGTTGGCTGCAAGTCCTTCAGATCGGCCGACACGAGCGGAAAACGCTTGCTGTCGATCATCTTCCACATCTGCGCGTCTTGCAAGGAGTTCCCGGAACGAAGCTGCTCGACCGGAAACTCCACGTGCATTTTCACCGCTTGGGGCGCGGAAACGCTCCCGTCCGGGTTCACTTCCGCTTCAACGTACCCCGCGAGGCTGCGGGCTTGTCCGTGAACCGGGTGCATCGTCGAACGGGCTTCGAACGCTAGCGACGACTCCGAGGACGAAACGGCGTAGTGAGGCGTACTTCCTACGACGTTCACATCCCCTTCATTCGAGCATACCTGACGACGTCGTTGGTCAACCCCGCGATGACGCCGCCGGCGCCGTCGATCCCACTCGCGCGTTCCCCGGCGAGGCTCCCGAGCGTCCCGAGAATCTCTTTGAAAAACGGCCCCTGGCCCGACATCTTGCGCATCGTGTCGTAGCGCTTGAGGTCCTTACCCAGACTTGCGATGAGGCGCTCCGCGCCAAAACCGGCCGCGAACCCAAGCGCGCCGACGATCAAGCCTCTATCCATGTTGTACTCCCTCTTTCGCCGCTATCATGCGCGGCCAGTGTATCGGCGACCAATCGTTTCACCAGATCTGCTGCGGGCGCAACCGCGCGGCGCACGGGCTCCGAGAGCCCGATCTCTTCCTCGGCCTGCGACGGTTCGCATCCGACGATCGTGATCGGCGGCGGTTTCCCGCCGATCGTACGTATGAAGGCGAAGACGTTTTCAAGGTCCATGCGATGTGCGTCAGGGGCCAGGCCCGTTTCGCGTATTTCCGGTTCGATCACGTAGAGCGTGCCCGGCGCGCCGCCGCGCGGCACCGCATCGATCAGGAACGCGCGATCGTATCCCGAGGTCAGTTCGAAGGCCAAATGCATCCCGCGAATGCCGTAGTCGGCAATCGTCACGCCCTCGATCGATTCGCCGGCGAGCGCTTTCGCAACCTCGGGGCCGAACCCGTCGTCGCCGAAAAAGATGTTGCCGATACCCGCCACGAGCAGCTTCACGGGCGTCCTCCCGGAGCGGCCGCGAGCGGTTCGACTTCGTCGGGGTAAAAGAAAAACGAGCGCCCGTACCAATCGTGGAGGTCGCTTGCCGGATCGGCATCGACCGTCACCGCGACGTACATCTGGTTCTCGACGTCCTGATGAATCGCGCGCACGGTGGCCGTTTTTCCATCGAGAAACGTGTCCCACACGTCGGCGCGGCGCTTGGGATGCAGACGAACCATCGAGCCCTTGCTGACCTTCATGCCGTCGACGAAGACGCAGTCCATTCCCGGCAAATCGAGGGCGGAGAACGGATCGGGTGCGGAAAACGGATCGGGCATTCCCTCGCCGGGACGCTTTTGGAGCAGCGTACCGTGCAAGCGCTGCAGCTCGGCCGCATCAAAGCGCTCGGCCCGTTCGACGATCGCACGAGCCCGCGGATCGGTCGCGCGCGCCTCGTCGCGTTCGGCTTCGGGAAGACTGAGGATGCTCAGCATCATCAGCTCGTCGACCTCGGTGGCATCGCAGGTATCGCCCTCACTTTGCGGGGCGACGGCCGGGAAATCGTAGAGGATGATCGGCGACGAGAGCACGAGCGGCGAACGCTGGGCGTCTGCTGTCTGCGCGCCGACCAGGACCGGCCACGTGTGGCGATTGGCGAGCGCCGCCGTCGCGTTCGCAGCATCTTCCGGCGGATCGAGCGCGGACAGAAATTGCCCGTTTTCGGCGTGGAAGAGCGTATGCGACGAAACGAAGGCCGTGCGCAACGCCGAACTGCGCTCGCCGGGTACGACCGACGAATGGTTTTCGATGCGCGCGCGCAGCTTGCGGAGGTTCGGCAGGTCCGCCACCGGCTCGCACGCGACCGTCAGTGCGCCGTGGATGGCCCAGCGCCGGCGCACGACGCGCCCGCGCAGCTCATCGTCTGCATCGCGCAGCAATTCGACGTTCTCGTCCGAGCCGAACGCGATCGGGACGGCGGTCTGCGCGCCGGCGGCGGGCTGCAGCCGGGCGATCACTTCGCGTTCGACGCCCTCATCGAACGTGGAATAGAGCTTCGCGTCGACTTTTAGTGACTCGACCGGTTCGAACGACGATCCGTTCCACGCCTCGACCGAACGCGCCTCGACGTGCAGAAAGCGAAACAGCAGTTCGACCTGCGCCTCATCGTCGCATTCGAGCAGAATTTCCGTCTGCGCTTCGGCGGGTTCGCCCGTGCCGCTCTTGGTGTAGTCCTGCGGGACGATCACGCCGAACTGCCAGCGAATCCGATTCTTGCGCGCCGACGCGGTATACGGATAGAGGATGTAGCCCTCGTACAGCACCGCGTTTGCGACGTCGAGCGCCGGCGCAAACGGGTTCACCCGATCCGTGGCGCTCATCGCTTGACCTTCGCGAGGTCGCAGAGGCGTTGGATCGCCGCGTCCCAGGTCGGGACGCCGCTTGCGATCTTGAAACGGCGCAACTCGTCGAACAGGTCGCGGTTCACGCGAATCCACGCGCAATTGGGGAAAACGGCGTCGATCGTTTCGCGCCACACCGCGACCGGAAGCGGATAGTGTGCTTCGCAGCTCCACGGCACGAACTCCGGCACGACCCCTTGGGCGCCTTCGACGAAAACCATCCCCGAGAAGAGCAGGTTCAGCGGCACGATTCCGTCCGTCAGCGAGGCGAGATACTTGTGCGCTGCGACCTCGAAGTCGTAGCTGCAGGCGATCGGCAAATCGAACTCGATCTCGTTTTGAAAGGCGAGAACCATCTGGGCCGCGTGCGCCCAGAGCATCGGCTTGAGCGTGTCTCCGTAGCGCGACGGATCGCCGAACAGCTCCGAAAGGAGTTCGCTCTCTTCGGGCGCGTAACGCCGCCGTTGCACGTCCAAACGGATCTGTGCGCGTAACGCGATCGCATCGATCTTGGCCCCGGTGCTCTCGGCGATCCGCAAACGCAAAACGACCGTCGGGACGGCGGCGTAGCGTTCGGCGCGCGCGCCGACGACCGAGAAGTTCAGGTCGATCATGAGATGCGAGCCGTCACTTTCCCGCGACTGCGCTCGGTGATTTTCTCGAAATACGCGGCGATCTTCTCGTGCGCTTCGCTACCGCCGTCGAAGCCCTTCCACGAAACCCGGATCAGGCCGACGAGTTCGTACGCCGAATCGATCGGCACGATGAAGCAACGCGAGCTCTCGCGGTCGCGCCGTATGAGGATCGCTTCAACGTCCGGCTTGATCGCATTGAACTCCGGATACCGGCCCGCGATCTCGGCCCACGTTTCGAGCGGAAGCTGAGATTCCGTCGCTCCCGCCGGGCTCGGGTAGAACGCGACAACCCGGCTCTCGGGGGAATTGTAGAAGAAAAACGCCAGACCGACCGGGATCTGCAGCGAATCCCACTGTCCTTCGTCGAGCGTAAACTCCGGGATCTCCCGGTAGCGCGTGCCGATCGGGCGGTACTTGCCGCCCGCGGCGCCTTCGGGCTCGAACACGATGAAGCACGGCCGGCACGCGCACATGATGCGGCGTTGGGCGAGTTCGATGATGTGGCTGTGCTCCGGGCCGAGCGACGTCGCGCAAAAATCGCAGCGCTCGCCGGCGGGCGGACGCTTTTTTAGCATCTGCTGGAGAAGTGCTACGTTATCTTTGGCGTCACCGTCCATGGCGCTCAAACGGAACTGAGAACGCGCAGGGTCGTCCCCGCCACGAATTCAGGATCTTCGGCTGCTATGACGGTTTCAGCTCCTTCGGCGCGAACTTCACGAATTTCGGGCACGCGCTCGAGGATTGCGCGCTCGACGGAGAGCTTGAGCGTCGCCGCCGAAGCCGGGCAGCCATCGCAGCTGCCCTCAAGGCGAAGGTAGACGACGTCGCCCTCGATGCGCGAGATCGCCATGTTGCCCTTGTGCGACTTAATATAAGGAAGCACGGACTCCATCGCCGCCTCGATCCGGTCTTCGAGGGCGATCGGATGCAAGCCGTGCAGACAGAGCAGGCTCTCGACGAACTTGTCTTCGCACAAGCGCGCGAAAACCGGTTCCGACCGTTCCGCGCCGAGCTCGTTGTAAACGATCTCGAGAACGCGCTCCAAACCTTCTCCGTACAGCGTCACCACGGTACGGAGAAGTTCTTCCGCCCGCTCGCGGGCTCGGCGCGGCGTTTGAGCCGCGTCGAACCCGGTGAGCAACTCCTCGACTCGGTCGGCCATTGCCGGGACGCTAGAAGCCACCTCGGCTAGCCTCCCGGGTTATCCGAACGGCGCGAGTGGAGAATGGACCGTTTCGATCGTCTTTCCATCACCCAAGTACATGTGGACGCCGCACGGCAGACACGGATCGAAGCTCCGTACCGCTCGCATGATGTCGATGCCCTTGAACGAATCCGGGCCGTTCTCTTCGAAGATCGGAGTGTTCTGGACCGCATCTTCGTAGGGACCCGGCGTTCCGAACTTGTCGCGCGGATTGCCGTTCCACGGCGTCGGCGGCCAGGGATGGTAGTTCGCGATCTTCCCGTCGCGGATCACCACGTGATGCGAGAGTACTCCGCGCACGGCCTCGGTGAACCCGCAGCCGATCGCTTCGTCGGGTACCGTGAACGGTTCCCACGAACGCGTTCTGCCGGCATTGAGCTCCTCGAACGCCTTGTCGAGGAAGTGCAGCGCCGCAGCCGCGCAGTAGGCCTGGAAGTAGGTCCGCGCCCGATTGCGTTCCAGCGTGTTCGACCACTTCGGAACCTTCCACTCGAAGGACACGGGCCCCGAAAGAACGCTCTTGGGCAGGTTGATCTGGACGCTCGTTCCCGTTGCCTTGACGTAGCCGTTCATGTCGACCAGGCCCGAAAGCGCCGTCGACCAAAGCCGAGCGATCGCGCCGCCACCCGTATCGAGTGCGAGATGGTCCTTGCCGTCGTACCAGCGCGGGGACATGACCCAGCTGTACTGGTTCGCAAAGTCGCGCTTCTTGGGCGTCGGCTTCGTGTGCATGTTCCAGGGATGCCGGCGATCGACCGGGTTACCGAGCGGATCCTTGGGGACGAACGTCTCCTCGCCTTCCCAATCGTCGTAGTACGAGTGGCCGAGGAGGATGCGAATCCCAAGGTTGATCTGGACGAGGTCGTTGGTGACGAGTTTGCCGTCGACGACGACGCCCGGCGTCACGAACATCTTGCGACCCCAATGGGTCATGTTCTTGTAGGTGAAGTCGCAGTGGTCGGGGTCCTGGTACGCTCCCCAGCATCCGAGCAAGATGCGGCGTTCGCCGTTATGCTCGTACCCGGGTAGCGCCTGATACCAGAAGTCGAACAGGTCGTCGTGCAGCGGCACGCAGACCTTCATGTATTCGATGTAGCGCATGAGGCGCGTGTAGTAGTCGGTGAACAGCTGTTGCGTCGCAACGGTGCCGACCCCACCGGCGTACAGCGTCGAGGGATGGACGTGGCGCCCTTCCATCAAGCAGAACATCTCGCGCGTGTAGCGGCTGATGACGAGCGCCTGACGGTAGAAGTCGCCCGTGAACGGGTTGAGCGACGTCATGATGTCGGCGATCGTTTTATAGCCGTGAATCTTCGCGTTGGGAGCTTCGGCCTTCTTGGCCTTCTCCCAGACGCTGGGATTCGTTTCGCGGACCATGTTCTCGCAGTAGTCCACGCCGACGAGGTTCTCTTGGAAGATGTTGTGGTCGAACA
>PMHP01000046.1 GCA_003158195.1 Vulcanimicrobiota bacterium
CTTCGACTGCGCTCGCTGCGCGAGCTTCGCTCAGCATGACAAGGGGGGGATTGCGCTCTCTAGGCGGAGATCCTCTCGGCGCGGGGGCGGCGGCGGGCGGTTTTTAGATCGGTGACGTGGGTCTCGATCCAGCGGAGGAGGGTGGCGACGTGAGCGGCGCACTCCTTGCCGAGCGGCGTGAGGCTGTAAACCACGTGCGGGGGGACGACTGGGTAACTCGTGCGCAAGACGAGACCGTCCCCCTCGAGGTCCCGTAGCGTCTGCGCGAGCATTTTGTCCGAGATGCCCTCGATCGCCCAGCGGATCTCGGAATAGCGCCGCTCGCCGCGAGTGAGCGTTCGCAAGACGAGCGAACCCCACTTGCTCGCGAGATGAGCGAGCACCGCGCGCGACACGCACGCCTCTTCGTCGCAGTTGCCGACCATTTTGGTTCCGCGAGCGGCTGCCATACTAACCTCCGGGTAGGTACTTCCCTTTAGTTAGCATACGCGATATGCTGGGTGAATGCAAAGCAAAGCCAGGATCCCGGGGCCGGATCATCCGATTACGATTACGTCGAGCCCATTGCGTGTGGTCGTCACGGTCGCGGGACGCGTCGTCGCCGACACGCGTGACGCCCTGACGCTGAACGAGGCTGACTATCCGCCCGTTCAGTACATTCCGCGCAACGATGTCGACATGTCGCTCTTGGAGAGGACCGATCACGCAACGTACTGTCCCTACAAGGGCGATTGCGCGTACTACGACATCCGCATCGGAGATGCGCGTTCGGCGAACGCGGTGTGGACCTACGAGGCGCCGTACGCCGCGGTCGCAAAGATTAAGGACCACCTCGCCTTCTATTCGGATCGCGTCGACGCCATCGAGGAAGTAAGCAAACAGTGACTGTAGCACTCGGCCCGGTGGCGCATTTCAGCATCGCCGTCAAGGACCCGCGGAGCAGCGCTCGGTGGTGGATGACGAATTTCGATCTTGAGGAGTGGTCGGGCTCCGACGACAAGGTTGTGCTTGGAAACGATGCCGTCGTGTTCTCGTTGACTCGGGGGCGTCCGGACCCGGGCGTTCTTACTCACTTGGCGTTTCGCGCGCAAGACATGGCGGCACTCGAGTCGGCGCGCGATCTGCTCCGCAATAACCGCGTGACACTGGAGGATCCCGGCGATGAGATCGGGCCGGTCGCGGCAGGTTCGTCGAGCGTAGGGCTTTGGTTCCACGACGTCGACGGTTACCGTTGGGAGCTTTACGTCCGCGGCTGATCGAGTTGCCTTAAGCCGGGAGGGGTGGGCTACCCTGGTCGCCGCAACTACGCTCCATGAGATGGCTCGTTCGACATGCCTGGCGCATCGTTGTCTGCGCTGCGCTGCTCGCGCTTGAGCCTGCGAGCACTTCGTACGCTGACACCGGAACCCAGCCGGTCATCTGGTGCTCGGCCGATCTTGTTACGGAAGCAGAGAATTCGTCCGATCCGGACGTCGTCGCGCAGCAGAAGGCGCGGCGCTCGGAGTGTCAAGGGGATTCGGCGGCGACGGTTCGGGCGCTGACGTCGCTGCTGCCGGACATGCGCAACCGGTACAAGGGGGACGGGACGCATTGGATCGACTTTGGGCGCACGTATTTCTATGCGCTGCTCGCGACCCACGATAACGACGGGGCGCGGCGGTTTTTGAATGAGTTCGAGAACGGGTGGAAGCCTGCTCCTGAGGAGCGGGAATTTTGGGGTGGCGACTATGTGCGGTCGTTCGCAGCGTATGTGGCTGACGATAGCGCCGTCGTGAGAACGCCGGACATGACGGCGGCGCATACGCTGGACCCGCATCTCACGTACGCGCTTAACGATCTTCGGGCCAAGGATGGCGACGATGCCATTCGCGAACAGCTCGCTGTCGCGGATACGGGGAGTCTCTACGGTTTGATGCTCGGCAATCTGTACGCCGAGCAGCATGCGTGGCCGCAAGCGTTCGCCGCTTGGGTCAAGGCGGCAGCTGCTGGGCCCGGCTTTGCGCAGCCGGAGTTTTACACGCTCGATCGCTGGAACGAGTCGGCGCTGGAGATGATCTACTATTACCGTGCGCATGCTCCCGAACGCGCACCGGACGCAACGGTGTCTTGCGGTTCGCCACACGATCTTGCGGTTGTCGAACAGCTCGCGCTCGCGCTACCGCAAGCAGGTGGTGCGGATGCGTCGCGCATCATCGACGCCGTAATCGCGGGCGGCACCGATGCGCGCGTTAATATCGAGACCAAAGGCGCGTTTACCGCGTACTTCGAGCTGCACGGCGGAGCGTGGCAAGCGGTCGCTACGGCACCTGCGAAGGTGGCGTTTCCGAACGGGTGTGCAAATCCGCGTTTTGTCAACCATCCTAGCGGAGCGTAGGCCGCAACCGGCCGGCGGCCCGCGCCGGACCTAGCGGCGACGCATCGTAGGTGGGATAAAGCTGCGGAGGTACTAGCGTCTTGACGATCGACGACGTTCTCTTGGCGGCGCACGATCAGGTGTTCCGCATGTCTGATGTCGAACTCAGCGGCACGCTCGCGCTGCGCCTTGGCCGCGTGACGGTGGCGCGGCTTACCGGCTCGCCCGATGCCAATACCGTTTCCCGGTGGGCGAAGGGCCGCAATAGCGCCGCTGAGTACCGGCTCGACCGGATGCGGCATGCTGCATATCTGTTCTACGCACTCTTGGGGCTGGGCTTCTCGGAGAGCAGCGCTAGGCAATGGTTTCGCAATTCGCACCCGGCGCTCGAAGACGAAAAGCCGATGGACGTGATCGCGCGTGGCGATTTCAGGCTCACGGTCGCTGCGCTTCGACGGCATGGGTTCGCCAAACCTCATGAAAAATCTACGCTAGCATTTGGGGAGGCAAATGCTAGCGCTGAAAATAAGGCGCTGAATTCGAGTATGGTGGGCTTCTGAAGCTTAGCCGAAGCGCAGCGGGACGCGCTCACAGCGTAACGTTGTTGGGCCGAATTAGGTCCGGGGCACGCGTAGTTCGTTTCGCTCACGCGCTTGCTGCGATTATAGCGGACTTGGTCCGTGCAGCACGCCGCACTTGTGCCTAGCGGCCGGTTCTCCGATATGTCAATGAGGATCTCGTCGCTCGTGACGGTGACTTTATCGAGCGGTTCGAGCGCACGTCCCTTAACGCGAAGCGACGGCGGATGCGTGCCGATGATGAATTCGGTAAGGCCCGGACAGTAAACAGTCAGTGAGCCTACCGGGCTGTGCCCCGCCGATAGAAACGATATGCCGGCCCGCGCACGGAACGCCGTCGATGCGCGGATCCACAGCGGGCATGATGAGGCCATCGAGAACCCCGTCCGGGTAGATCTCAAAGTCACCCGTAATCGGGACGTGCGCCGTCGCCACCGTCCCGCTCCCGGCGTGAACGACGTACCACCAATCGCCCGAGCCGTTCGGGATGGTGACGAAGGTCCCCGCGGGAAGCGTGGTGTCTCCGAGCCGAAGCGGCGCCGCCAGCGCATGCGTGCGCAGCGCGTAACTCACTGCCGAAGCCGCGAGCGGCGCGTTCGTGATCAGCGTGACCCCAAAAGGCACCAACCCGAGAGCCAACCATCGCCGGCCGATGCGCCTTTCACCGAGTACGAAAACGAACGTCGTGACGAGCGCGAGCCCAAGCGTCAACGGCCAAGCTTCTTGGAAAGTACGAAGCCAGAATCCGGGCCCACTAAGATCCACACCCATAGTCCGATCTTACGCGCGCCCGGCGCCCGAGTCGTCCGTAGTTCTACGGATCACGAACGCGCGCCCCGTTGTCGCAGCGTGACTCAGGGCGGGCGTTCCTTTTTCCGTGCGGGGAGTTGCGCTTCGACTGCGCGCCTGCGGCGCTTGCTCAGGGTGACACGCTGCGGATCTT
>PMHP01000232.1 GCA_003158195.1 Vulcanimicrobiota bacterium
GGTGTCCGAGTTGCTGGACGTTCGTACTAGCTGGGGTCTGAATCACGTAAACCTCCTTGTCTTGAGCTGAGGGTTAGGGGTAAGCAAAAAAATACACGAACCGTGTGAGCGCGAACTAGCAACTGTGAGTGTGGGGAAACTAGACTGAATCGCCGGGTGGACTTGCGGACGTTCCTCGAAGCGGCGCGTGCGCGACTGCGGCCGGTGCAGGTCGGGCTTCCCGCGACGGCCCGCCGGCGGGTTCCCGGGCTGCGGCGCGAAGAGGTCGCCGAGTTAGTCGGGGTCTCGGCAAACTGGTACGCAACCTTCGAGGCAGGCACGAGCGACCGCAACTTCTCACCGGCATTCGTGCAGCACGTTGCCGAAGCGCTGCGGCTCGACCAGAGCGAACGGGTGACGCTCTTCCGGCTGGCTCTGCCGGAAGCGGCCGCCACCGCCGAGCATTTTGACGTGATTTTGGCCTCGGCCGAGGATTTGGTGCGCGAAGCGCGAGCAAATGCCGGTCGCGCGCTCGCCGAGAAAATCTGCCAGCGCCTAATCACCGAAGAGACCCTGCGTGAGGTGCGGGCTGCCGGGGGGCGCGCTTTGGCCTGGGCGATCTGCCGGGAGATCGCCGCCCGGGAAACGCGCTAAGCTTCGATGCAAAGCTTGCTCACACGAGACGACTGCCGGCTGGTACAGGCGAGCTTTGCGCAGGTCGAGCCCATGTGCGACGACGTTGCGGCGACGTTCTATCGGCGTCTGTTTGAGTTAAACCCGGCACTGCGAACCTTTTTCAAAGTGGACATGAAGCTCCAGGGAATGCGGTTCATGGAGAAACTTGCGGTCGCGGTCCAAGGCCTGCAAGATCTGGACTCGATCGCTCCACTCGTTCAGGCATTGGGCCGCCGGCACGCCGGGTACGGAATCCATCCGGCCGACTACGATACCGCCGGAGAAGCACTGCTTTGGGCGCTTGGGGAAGCTTTCGGTCCGGCGTTCAACGCCGAACTGCGCAGCGCGTGGTCGGCCGCGTACCGCACGCTGGCCGCCGAGATGCTGCACGCCGCCGAGGATTCTACAGGCGCCTAGTTGCGGGGCGTAGCGCGCCGAAATGCATCAGCCGAAGGTGAAATCGTAGGCCGCGACGCCCGGGTCGAGGAATTCTATTTCGAATTCGCGGTCGACAATCGGCTTCGGTTGGCGGATCAGTTGGTACATCCGCGGTTCGGTGACGGTGCCGTAGCCCGCAGCGTTCACGTCGACCCCCGCGGCGGGGCCCGGAGGCCGTCCGTCGAGGAACACGCGAAACCGAACGGAACCTCCGGCGCCTGGTCCTAGGATGAGATTGAGATCGCGGGCGTGGAAGCGGTAAGCGATTCGGCCGCCGGCTTTGCCGAGAGCGACGAACTCCCTCTCAGCGGTCCAGTCACCCGACAGAGCCCAACGGTTGAGGCCTAGCGGCGGAATCGCGTACTCGCGTCTATCGTCCGAACCGAGGCCACCCGGAGACGCAAAGTTCTCCGTTCGCGCGTACCCAATGTACGTTTCCGGGGACTTTAGGTCATTCCAGTCAGCGGCAACTTCGAAGCCGTTCGGATCGACCGAAGACACCTCGTGAGCAACGCCCTTAACGCCGGCCTCGGTCAGTAACTGTTGGATAACGCTTTCGGAGAGATCGTATTCACCCTCGCCGAACTTATGATGTCGAATGCGGCCGCGTGCATCGACGAAATAGAGCGCCGGCCAATACTCGTTTCCGAACGCGCTCCAGACCGCAAAGTCGTTATCGATCGCGATCGGGTAACTAACGCCCATTTTCCCTGCTTCGCGTCGAACGTAGTCGACGTTCTTCTCGAACGAGAACTCGGGCGAGTGAACCCCGATCACGACCAGCCCCCGATCCTTGTACTTCTGTGCCCAAGCGCGGACGTATGGGAGGGTTCGCCGCCAGTTGACGCACGAGTAAGTCCAGAACTCGACGAGCACGACTTTTCCGCGTAGCTCGGCGGCGGTCAACGGTTTCGAGTTCAGCCACTCAGTTGCACCGCTCAGAGAGGGAAACTCACCTTCAACGGGCAGTTGCATTGCTGCGGGCGTCGTCTTTTGCGTCACGTTATTGTCCTCGGCTAAGGTCTGATTTGCGGCTACGACGGCACCCGCGAGGAGCGCGAAGCTAACCGCAGCAGTGATAAGGGCCTTCATCATCGAGACATCGTAAACACGGCGGCGCCGAGGCGTCTTGGAGATTTCGTCGCCCGGACACGCGTTCAATATTCATCGGGCTCCGCGGGGCTACCGTTCGTTAGCGGCGAGATCTCGCACGTCGACGGTGGACGAAGCGCGGGGTGCTGGAGCCGGTGATCAGATCCCGGCGGTGCTTCAACTGCGCTCGCTGCGCGAGCTTCGCTCAGCATGACATGCTTGCTGAGATCGGCGGCCTCGTTTGGGGCTGCTATCGCACGAAACCAGCCCTGTCTGGCACGTAACGTTGCGCAAAATGGTGCTTTTCAGTTACTCCCTGCGCGGATCGTGGCCCGGTACCATGTTCTCGTGAAAGCATCTGTGGTGACCGCATACGGCGGACCGGAAGTGATGAAATATCAGGACATGCCGGATCCCGGTCCGGGCGCCGGCGACGTCCTCGTGCGCGCTGCCGGCATCGGCATCAACCCGGAAGATATGCTCGAGCGCAACGGCGTCGTCAAGGGATGGCAGTTGCACTTCCCGGCGATCATCGGCCTAGACGTGTCGGGAACGGTGGTCGCGACGGGCGACGGCGTCACCGGCCTCAAAGCCGGCGATCGCGTGTGCGGATGGTCGTACCACACGTACGCTGAGCTGGTCGCCGGCAAAGCGAGTCTTTTCGCCAAGGTGCCGGAGACGATGGACCTGGTCGAGGCGGCCGCGGTTCCGCTCGCGGGGGTCACGGGCAGCCAATTGATCTCCGTCGCAAGCGGGTTGCAGTCCGGCCAGACGGTGCTGGTCTCCGGCGCTGCGGGCGCCGTCGGTCGTTGCGCCGTTTACATGGCGAAGGCATCGGGCGCGCACGTGATCGCGGGCGTGCAGCGTTTTCAGCTCGACCAGGCCGGCAGCATCGGCGCGGACGAAACGATCGCCCTCGACGATCCGGCCGCCTTTGCGAAGATTCCGCAAGTCGACATCGTGGCAAATACCGTTCGCGGGAAAACGGCGACGGATTTGCTGGCGAAGGTAAAGGACGGCGGGACGTTTGCATCCGTGACGGGAGAGCCCGACGGCACCAAGGGCTACCCAAAGGTCCGCGTCGTCCCGTTCGTCTCAAAGCAAGACGGAGCGGTCGTCGCCTTCATCGCCGACGCCGTAAACGCGGGCAAGGTGACGATCCCGATCGGCCTCCGCGAGGAGCTTAAGGATGCGGGCGCTGCGCAGGCAACGTTCACGAAGGGCGGCATCGGTAAAGTGCTGCTCGTCCCGTAAGAATGCCCCTGTTTTCCTCTCTCTTTCTGAATGGGAGTCGTCAATGAACGAAGTACAAGTCGCGAACAAAATCTATGAGATGCCGCCGCGCGTGGGGTTTACCGTGGCGCATTTTCTGACCGTCGCCGACATCGACCGATCGGCTCGCTTCTATGAAAAGGTTTTCGACGGTCGCATTCTGAGCACCGGCGACAGCGCGGGCGCGCCTGCGTACATTCAGATCGCGAATACGTGGCTACTCGTCAACGTCGGGGGCGGCCCAACCCCCGACAAGCCGACGGTAACGCTTAGCGTGCCCGACCCGGAGAAGATCAACGGCTTTATGAATATCCGCGTCGCGGATATTCAGGCTTGCTATGAACTATGGAAAAGCCGAGGAGCCGAGTTCATCACGCCGCCGATTCCCAAGTACGGCGAGATCCGCTGCTATATCCGCGATCCTGACGGCTATATTATCGAGGTC
>PMHP01000238.1 GCA_003158195.1 Vulcanimicrobiota bacterium
ACGCGAAGTCGCGCGGGTTACGGCTTGCGGAAGCGTAGGTAGACGTCGCGGGCGAAGGTTAGGGCGACGCGTTTGGTTTCTTCGTAGAGTTGGCCGGCTTGGGCGCTCGTCATGTGACGGCCGTGTTCGTAGTAGAAGCCGACGCCTTCGCCGACGACGATCGTGCCGGCATACGCGATCGCACCCTTGATCGCAACGCCCGCGACCGGGATGAAACCGGAGATCTCGCGCGAGAGCGCACGCCAGCCAAGGCCGCCGCCGACGACCGGCAACAGCTCGTAGATGCGCTGCACGTCGGGGTCCTTGCCGTACGTCGCACCGATCTGCAGCATCAGCACGATCTGGATCCCCGTGATCGCGACCATGTCTCCGGCCGAGGCTACAGCGCCGAGCACGATGCCCAAGATCGGCACGTGATCGACGACGGCGCTCGCGGCTGCGATCTTGAGCGCCGACGATGCGGCATCGCGCGTGAGCTTGGCGGCGACGGTTTCACGCAGCGCCGGGAGCCGGCGCCCGACTGCGACCTCGATGCCCTTGCAGCGATCGATCAGATGCGGAAAAAAGCGCCCGCGCAGCGACTCGCGGTCGATCCGCGCAACGACGTACTCCGCGATCTGCCCGCCGAGCGGAGCGCTTACCGGCGGCGGTAACGTCGGCCCGGCGGGATCGACGGTCAACGCGAAGACCGGCAGCCCGAGCTGTTGGAGGATGTCGAGGCGCGCACCCGCGACGTCGCCTGGGCGGCCGAGGAACACGACGCAGCGCGCGTCCCCGCCGATCACGGTTTGGCGGCGTTCGGGATCGATCGTCTCGAGCGTCGACGCAGCATCGGGGGGAACGTTCGCATCGCTGCGCGCGAACAGCAAGAGCGCGCGCAGCTCGGCGACCAGGCCCGGATCGCCGCAGAGCAGGAAGCGGAACGGTTTGCGCGCCTCGCTGTGGACGGCGTGCACGTTGACCCGTTTGCGAACGAGCGTCAGGATATCGTTCGCGCTCAGCGTGCCGGCTTTGTACGAGGCCACGACGCTAGTGCCCGCGCGATTCCTTCAGCGGATCGTCGGTATAGTCGAGGTAGACGAGGCCTAGGAAAATCTCGAGCGCTTCGGAGCGCATCCCGCGGGCGTTCGCAACGTCGACGATGCGCCGTCCGGTCGCCTTCGATTCCTCCACGATCGATTCGGGCGTCGAGTTCGTGTCGGCAGCGACGATCGATGCGGCCACGACTTCGCCCGGGCTGAGGTCGTCGTGCTGCATCGTCTCGTAGCTGAGGCCGTTATTTTTCACGCGCAACTGGAGCGCGTTCTGCAACGTGCCGAACCGGTCTTCCGGGTAGCCGACGCCGAGCATCGTGATCCGCGTCTGCAACTGCCGCGAGCGCGCCAGATTGTAGAGCTGCTCGGCTTGCGAACCCGCAATCGCTGCGCGCGAGAGGCCGTCGGCGGCTTTTTGCATCAACGGCACGATCGCAGTGTAGTCCTGTGCCGAAATGTCGCCCGCGTAGTCGAAGTTCGCGCGTGCGAGCCGCTGGATGAAATCGTTGAGGTCGCCGAGCGAAACGTCGCACAGCGCGAGCGACGAGCGGCTCGCGTCGAGAGCGCGGATCATGTCGCCGTCGGTCAGCGCCATGTCGTCGAGCATGCGCGGATAATACGGCAGCAGCGAGAGCGATTGAGCCGGTACCGGATCCAGCGCTAGCGGGGCCGCGAGCTCGTGCAGGATCTCGTCGTTCTCCTTGACGAGCCCGCTCTCTTTATTGCGTTCGAGCGACCCGACGCCGCCGATCACGCGCGACGACTTTCCGAACGAAGCGTCGATCGAGCGCCCCATCGCGTTGAGGTTCTTGATGATCGCATCGAGCCGGCCGCCCGGCCGGATCTGAATGCGACTGAGATCCGGTACGCCGTACGAAACGTTTTGAATGCGCGTATCGAGCGATTTGATCAGGTCTTTGCCCGCATCGCGCCGGGTCTGCAGCGCCGCGACCGCCTGCGTCTCGCGCGCTTGCGTATCGGCCATCTCCTGGCGCAGCGGCGCGAGGTTGGGCTTGGTCAAGGTGAATTTTGCCTGACTCTCGCGCAACGCCGCGATATTCGAAAGGGCGGTCGTCCGCGTTTCGGCCGTGCCCTTTGCCGCCGCTTCGGCCAGCGTCTGCTGGCTTTTTTCGGTCTGCCCCAAGGCCAACTGCGCTTCGCCTTCGTGCAGCAGCGCGATCGTGTTCGACGGATCCGCCTTGAGCACGCGCGAGAACTTCATCGCGGCGATGTTGTAGCGCGCGGTCTGTTGATCGTGGAGCGATTCGGCCAGGAGCTGATCGTTCGTGCGCTTCGTCGGATCGAGTTCGTAGTACCCGACGAGATGCGAGACGCGATCCGGGAAGCCCGGATGGTCGGCGAAATACTTGTCGACGAGGCTGTCGTGATCGGCTTCGGCGGCGCCCATATGGTTCATGAACGAGACCATCGCTTCGGGGTCGTAGCCCGCGCGCGTCATCAGCTGGAGGCCGTACTGGTCCGCCTGGAGCTCGTCCGAGCGCTGCGCCTTGGCGATGATCCCGGCTTCCGCGAGCTGACCGAAACGATAGATGAACGGCGAGAAGAGCGAGGCGACGCCGAACAGGAGGTCGAGAATCTGGGCCTTTGCCGGCAGCGTGACGGTGTGGCGCCGCTCGTTGTGGCCGGTCTCGTGGCCGATGACCCCGGCCAGCTCGTCGTCGGACTGGACGAAGTCGAGCAGTCCTTCATTGACGTAGACGTACCCGCCGCCGATCGTGAACGAATTGATGTCGGCCGCATCGAGGATTTTGATGTTGTAGGGCAGGTCCTTGCGGGAGACCTGGCTCCAATCGCGGTTGGCAACCTCATTGACCCAAGCGTTGAGCAGCGGGTCGGAGACGACATTGTACTGGCTGAGGACCGATTTCTCGGTTTCCTTGGCCTGCAGGACCTCCGCGGCGGTCGACATGGCATTCGAGGGTGCCGGTACGGTGGCACACAGCATCGCTACGATGAGCAGACTATGAAGGAAGCGACGGAAAAACATTGGACGTAACCCTCAAGTGGCACCCGAGGCCCGAAGGCGCTCGCCTTTCGACATCAAGCGATGCGAAACATGGCGGATTTTCCGGTGGACAGAAGGTTCACGCGGTGTGAGTAAGCGTCGAAAGTTGTGAATCGCGTGTGGAGTGCGAAGGGCGGGTTCGCGCGGGCGTGGCAAGCGCTGGCGGTACGATGCTGAGAGGAACTTCGGCCGGGATTGAGTTTGTGTTTGCGGGGCGGGCGTTCGACGATGCCTGGGCGGAGATGGCTGAGCGCTTGGCCGAGCGTCCCGATTTCTACCGCGGCAGCCAAGCGACGGCGATCTTCGATGCCGAGACGCCCGGCGACGACGCGCTGCTGTGCTTCTTGGCCGGGGTTGCCACCTACGGAATCGATCTGCGCGGCATCTTCGGTCCGGCGCCGATCGCCGAGATTGCCGAGCGTCACGCGGTCACGTATCTCGGCGAGCCGCCGCGCCCGACGATCGCGAGCTTCGGGCGCAAGCGGGCCTTGCGCCACGATCGCGCCGCCCTGTTAACCGAGGGCGCCCGTTCGCTCGAACCCGATTTCGCCGGCGCTCGCGCCGACATCGCAAACCGCCGGGCGCGGGGCGAAGCCTCGGTCGCAAAACCGGTCTTCGGGCCGGTTCGCCCGGCGGTCGAGGCGGCGCCCGCGTCCGCCGTGCTCGCGCCGGTCGCCGAACTCGCGACGACGCTCTACCATCGCGGCACCTTGCGTGGCGGGCAGACCTTGCAGCAGCTCGGTACGATCGTCGTCGTCGGCGACGTCAACCCGGGCGCCGAGCTCGTCGCGACCGGCGACATCCTCGTCTTCGGCACCCTTCGCGGGACGGCGCACGCGGGCGCCCAGGGCGATGCGCGCGCGCGCGTTTACGCGCTCGAACTCGTCCCGACGCAGCTTCGGATCGCGACCTGCATCGCAGCCGACGACGGGACGCGTCGCGCCTCCGGACCAGAGGTCGCATTTATTGCGGGCGATCGGATCGCGATCGCTCCGCACGCAGAGGCGGGAGGCTAAGCGCTTGAGCGGACGGCGAATCGTCATAACATCCGGCAAAGGCGGCGTGGGGAAAACCACGACGACGGCCAACCTCGGCGCAGCACTTGCGAAGCGCGGCCACAAGGTGATCT
>PMHP01000110.1 GCA_003158195.1 Vulcanimicrobiota bacterium
TCGCGAGGCTCTCGCCGACTTGAACGCGCAGCGCGACGCCGGGATAGCGGATCAACTCATCGCGAACCATCAAGTCGCCGAGCAGCGGCCGCGTTTCGGTATGGTAAACGACCGGGTGATCGGCGGTTGCGGTCGGCTTGTCGAAGGTCGCGCCGCCCATGTTCGTGCTCTTCCCTTCGGGATAGCCGCCCGACGTATCGACCTCAACGAACGTCGTCGGGCCTGCCCAGTGATCGAGACTCCCCGTCGTCGTCAGTTCTTGCTCGACCGGAAGACCCTCGCCGGTTGCGCTCAGCGCCGATTGTCCGCGAACGAGCTGCCCGATGTCGGTCCCAACGGCGTCGATCTTCGCGCGCGCCTCGTCGAGCAGGATCGTCCGCAGCTCGAACACGAGAACCAGCGCAACCGCCGTAATGACCCCAAGCAGCAAAAGCGCGTAAAAAGTCGCGATTCTCCAGCGGAGCGACCGGAATCTCACCGGCCTACTCGCGAAGCGTGTAGCCTACGCCGCGGACGGTGGAGATCAGTTTGTCTTCGAAGCCGTCGTCGATCTTGCCGCGCAGGTAGCGAATGTACACGTCGATCAGGTTCGAGTCGCCGAGAAAATCGCTGCCCCAAACGCCGTTAAAAAGCTCGTCGCGGGTGTGCACCTTGTTGCGGTGCAGCAGGAGGTACTCGAGCAGCGCGTATTCCTTCGCGGTCAGCGCGATCGCCCGGCCGCCGCGGTAGACCTCGTGCCGGTCGCGGTCCATCGTGAGATCTTTCACGGCCAAGACATTCGACTTCGGGTGCCGTTCCCGCAGCCGCGCGCGCACCCGAGCGAGCAGCTCCTCGATCGAAAACGGCTTCGTGAGATAGTCGTCCGCACCCAGATCGAGCCCGCTGACGCGATCGGGGATGCGGTCCTTCGCGGTCAGCATGATAATCGGGACGCTGCTCTTGGCGCGCACGCGCGTGCAGACCTCGAGCCCGTCCATCTTGGGCAGCATCACGTCGAGGATGACGAGATCCGGCTCTTTGAGCGCCTTCTCGAGCCCGGCGAGGCCGTCGCTTGCCGTATCGACGACGTAGCCTTCGTGTTCGAGTTCGAGCCGCAACACGCGCACGATCTGCGCGTCGTCTTCAACGACGAGTACCTTGAAGCGCCGATCGACTTCCTGCGAAGATGCCGTCAAGAACGAGCGCCGCCGAGCGGCAACCTCAGGCCGGTGGCGTTAAAGAACGAGAGCCACGCGGCGACCGCGCCGCCCGCGCCGAGCCAAACGAGCGTCGTGGGATCCGCGATCGCGCGGCCCGCGACGAGCAAGTTCGCATCGAACGTCGCGGCAAAGCCTTTGGACACGAGCAGCGAGAGGATGAGCCATGTCGCGGCGGCAAGCGCGATACCGACCGCTAAAAGCTCCCACGTCCGAATCTCCGGGCCGGCGGCGGCTTGCGCTCGGGCATACACCGTCGCGTTCAAAATCGACTGACGCAGCCCGGGCGGGGGCGCCTCGAGGGGTAGCGCGAACAGCGCGCGGTCGAGTTCGTCGAAATCGTCGTTCATGGCGTCTTCAGCGTCTTTCGAAGGAGCTCTTTGGCACGGAACAGGTGCGTTTTCACCGTTCCCATCGGTAAGTCCAGCACCGCAGCGATCTCCTCGTATTGGCGTCCTTGTAGATGATACAGCGTAATGACCGTCCGGTACTTCTCGGGCAGCGCATCGATGGCGGCTCGCAAGGCCTCGGCTTCGTCGTTCCGTTCGGCGATCTGAGCGGGTCCGGGACTGGGATCCGCCCGGTCGGGCAGCTCGTCGTCCGCGTAGCGCTTGCGGCGGGCGAGCCGGTCGCAGCAGGCGTGATAGGCGATCGAGAAGATCCAGGTTGAGAATTTCGAGCCGGCCCTGAAGGTCTGCAGGCTCCGGAAGGCTTTGAAGAACGCCTCCTGGGCGCAGTCCTTGGCCTCTTCGGGGTCGCGCATCGTCCGCAGGCACAGATGGTAGACGGCGCGCTCGTAGCGCTCGACGAGCGTGCCGAAGGCCTCGGCCCGCCCGGCGACGGCGTCCGCGACCAGTTGTCCGTCCTCCGGAACCGCGGCCGTCGCGCTCACGCGGCCGGGGGGCTCGGCGAGCGCACTTGCCACGTAGGCACGTACGGGAAAGCAGGCGCCAGGGTTTCGCGAAACACTAGCGGGCGAGCGGCGTATCTGTGACGCTCGGCCGGATGCAGTGAGCCGGATCCGCGGCGAAAGGGCGCACAAGATGAATTATGAAAACTCCATGGACCTGGTCCCGTTGGCGGGCATCTTTTTCATCTTTGGTCTACCGGTCTTGGCCTGGCTGTTCTTTCGGATGATGGCCCACCGCGAGCGGATGGAGATGCTGCGTCAAGGTATTCTGCCCAATTCAGGCGACGTGCGCAAATGGGCTGCAGCCCCCGGACCGGCCGCGCCGCACGGGCGCCCCCTCGCCGATCCCGACTGGTCGCTCGAATCCGCCCACCGGACGCTCCGCAAGGGTATCACCCTCTCGATGATCGGGTTTGCCCTAACGATCGGGCTGTCGTTTATCGGCTACGACGAGGGCTCTTGGCATCCCGGCCCATGGTTACTCGGGGGTCTGATTCCGATGTTCGTGGGGATCGCGCAGGTCATCATCGCCTTGCTCTCCGGCGCGACCTTCCTCCCGGCGCAGATGGGGACGGGCCGACAAGCCGCCCCGCCGCCGCTCGGCGGTCCACCCCCACCTCCCAACGCTCCCAACGCCCCCCCGACGTACGATTCGACCTACACCTACCGCCCAGGCGACACCCCGGAGCTACGCCCCCCCACAACCCCCCCAGATCGCCGCTAGGCACCGCGCCAGCCCCGGGATGGCCTTTTCCCCTGCCAAAGCGCGGGCCTCGTCATCGAGGCGAGGCGGCCTTGTCATCGAGCGCAGCGCGTCTTCGTCAGATCGCCGCTAGGCGCCGCGCCAGGCCCGGGATGCCCTTTTCCCCTGCCGGAGCGCGGCCTCGTAATCGAGCGGAAGCGGCCTTGTCATCGAGCGCAGCGCGTCTTCGTCATCGAGCGCAGCGTCTTTATCATCGAGCGCAGCGCGCCTTTNNAGCGGAGCGCCGCAGGCGCGCAGTCGAAGGACCACGCTCGGTGTGACCCCTCGACAAGCTCGAGGTGACAAAAACCTGGAAGCCCCGTGGAACGGGCCCCAGCGGCGCAAGCGGCGCTTTCCAAAAAGAAAAACGGGCCGCCTGAGCGTCCCGTTTAAATCGTTCGAAGGGGGTTGAAGTCGGTTATTGCTTGGAGCTAACGAGCGCCATCGCCCAGCCGCTACTTGTTCGGGTTCGAACGAGGTACCCGTCTGAGGTACGATCGTAGATCTGGAAGCCCGCTCTGAGCGCGTCGGCTAGCGATCTAAAGACCATGAGACCTGCCATTTTTCGGATCCTCCTTTCCCGTTTTTCTTACCTTACTGTTATTAACGGCCGATTTCCAGAAATGTTATCGATTTTGCGTTATAAACGCGTAAATCTTTCGTGGGGGAATCCTGGTAAAATCTGGAAATCTGTTTCCGATGCCCGTTCTCGAGACGCCGCCGTTGGTCCATGAGACCGTTGTGAGCGACCGCCGCGAGCCTTTTTCCGATATTGTAATAATCGGTTTGTATGCGCCAAAAATCGCACGCGAAGCTCGTCCCGGGCAGTTCGTGATGGCAGTCACCCCAAGCGGAGAGCGAGTTGCGACGGCACTTGGCATCTACGAAGCGGCCGGCGATCGTATCTCGCTGATGCTCGTCGTGGTCGGCCCGCGGACGCGCGAACTTGCACTATTGGAGCGCGGCGATCGGCTCGTTCTGGCCGGTCCGCTGGGCAACGGTTTTCAGTTGCAGGCGCTCGGCAAAAACGTGGCACTCATTGCCGGAGGCGTTGGGCTCGCGTCGTTGCTGTTGCCTGCGCAGCGTCTGCTTGCGGATGGCGCGCGCGTGCACTTGTACTACGGGGCGCGCACGGCCGGGGCGCTTGTCGACGCCGAGCTGTTCGAAGCGGCCGGCGCCGGGGTCTCGCTTGCGACCGACGACGGGTCGCGCGGCCACCATGGATACGTCACTGAGTTGCTCGCGCGCGAAGGCCGCACGCATGAAACGATCGCTGCGTGCGGTCCCTCGCCGATGTTGCGCGCGGTCGGAACGCTTGCACGGACACTCGGCGTGCGCGCGCAAGTCTCGCTCGAGGAGACCTTCGCTTGCGGGGTCGGCGCGTGTTGGGGCTGCGTCGTGCCGCTCGAGCGCTCGAGCGCGCAGGCGCCGGCATTTCCGCCGGTCGCTCCGGGCGAGACGCGCGACTACGTTCACGCGCGCATCTGCAAGGAAGGGCCGGTTTTTTGGTCGGACGAGTTGCGATGGTAACGAAGGCGGCCGAGCCCGACATCTCCGCGCGACTCGGAGGCTTACGGCTGTCCGTGCCGACCTTGATGGGCAGCGGCTGCTATGGGTCGGGCGAGGAATACGCATCGCTCGTCGACCTCGCGCAGCTCGGCGGGGTCGTCCTCAAGAGCGTCACGCGTTTGCCGCGGCTCGGCAACGACGCGCCGCGGTTGGTGCCGGTGGCGAGCGGCTTACTGAATGCGATCGGTCTGCAGAATCCCGGGATCGAGTCCTACCTCGCTAGCGACGTTGCGAAATTCGCGGACCGGCCGTGTGCCGTCGTGGGGAGCGTCGCGGGCTTTTCGGTCGACGACTATGCCTTCGTTACCGAGCGTCTGGCGGCGCGTGACGAGATCGATGCGATCGAACTCAACATCTCGTGCCCCAACGTCGGAGCCGAAGGTGAAACCTTCGCCTGCGATCCGGATCTTGCCGAGCGCGCGACCCGCGCCGCGCGCGCCGCAACCGCGAAACCGCTGATCGTGAAGCTCTCGCCGAACGTCACCGACATCGCGGCGATCGCGCGCGTCGTCGAAGCTGCCGGCGCCGATGCGCTCGCGGTCATCAACACCGTGCGCGGCATGGCGATTGACGTCGACCGCGTCAAGCCGAAGCTCGCCAACGTCTCGGGGGGCCTCTCCGGTGCGGCGATCCGCCCGATCGCCGTGCTTGCGGTCTGGGAGGTCGCGCGCGCGGTGCGCATCCCGATCGTCGGGCAGGGTGGAATCGAGACCGCTCGCGACGCGCTCGAGTTCGTCCTCGCGGGCGCTACCGCAGTTTCCATCGGCACCGGCAACTTCACCGATCCGCGAGTACCGCTCGCGGTCGCATCCGGCATTCGCACCTATCTCGCGGAGCGCGGCATCGCAACCCTCGCGGAGATCGTCGGATCGGCGAATCCGGGCTTTCGGGGCGCGCGATGAGTCGACTGATCGTCGCGCTCGACGTTGCGACTGCGGACGAAGCGGCCGAAGTCGTGGATCGTCTCGCGCCGCTCGGCGTTTGGTTCAAGATCGGTTACGAAGCGCTCTTCGGTTACGGTGACGCAATTCGCGCGAAGGTTGAAGCGCTCGGCGTCAATGTGTTCCTCGATGCGAAGCTGCACGACATCCCGCGCACGGTCGAGGTCGCCGTCCGGGCGCTCGTTCGGCCCGGCATCCGGATCATCTCGGTCCATGCGCTCGGGGGCAACGACATGCTCCAATCCGCCGTGATCGCCGCAACCGAGCGCGCGCGCGAACTCGAAATTGCGCCCCCCGAGATCTTCGCGGTCACGCTGCTGACGAGCATCGCACCCGAGGATCTGCGCGAGCTGGGCCTGCTCGGCGGTCCGGGCGAGAACGTCATGCGGCTTGCGGCGCTGGCGCGCGACGCGCGTTGCGCCGGCGTCATCTGCAGCGCGAACGAGGTGCGCGACCTCAAAGCGTTCTTCGGCTCGAGCTTCGCCGCGCTCTGCCCGGGAATTCGCCCCGCCGGCACGGCCGCCGGCGATCAAAAGCGCGTTGCGACGCCGCGCGATGCGGTCGAGGCGGGCGCGGATTACCTCGTCGTCGGCCGTCCGATCCTCGAAGCCGCCGATCCGCTTGCCGCGACGCGCGAGATCCTGGCCGAGATGGAGGGGGCGGCACGTGTTCGGTGAGACGCTCGCGGATGCGCTCGCTGCGCGCGGCGCGCTGCTCGACGGCCACTTCCGGTTGTCGTCCGGGCGGCACAGCGATCGCTTCATTCAGAAATTTCGCGTGCTCGAGTATCCGGTCATTCTCGAGCAGATCGCGGTCGAGCTTGCGGACCGCGCAGAGCCCTACGGCCCGACGATCGTCGTGAGCGCCGCGGTCGGCGGGATCGTCCTCGGCTACGAAACGGCGCGTCAACTCGGCACCAAGGCGATCTTCGTCGAGAAGGAGGACGGCGTTCCGGTGCTCCGCCGCGGGTTCGCACTCGGACCCGAAGACCGTGCGCTCGTGGTCGAGGACGTCGTTACGACCGGCGGCTCCGTGCGCGAAGTCCTCGACGTCATCGCCGCCCATGGCGCGCAGGCCGTGGCCGTCGGTGTGATCGTCCGCCGCCAACCCGTCGAGTTCGGCGTCCCGACGATCGCGCTCTTGGACCTCCCGGTCGTCTCGCACGACCCCACCGACTGCCCGCAATGCGCAAGCGGCGAACCGCTCACCGAGCCGGGATCCCGTTTCCTCCTCCGTCATCCTGAGCGAAGGCGCGAAGCGCCGTAGTCGA
>PMHP01000001.1 GCA_003158195.1 Vulcanimicrobiota bacterium
AAAGACGTTTAGCTTGAAGGGAAAGGGGAGCGTGCCCTCGCACTCCTGCTGGCCTGCAGAAATCTTGTCATGGAATTTTGTCCAAGAACTGGTTTCTTCAGAACTAGCAGAGGAATAAGAACATGCGTTTAAGGCTTCTCTGTGCTGGCGCCGCACTCGTCGGCGGTCTAGCACTTTCAGCGTCTTCCACCGATGCCCGTCTGCCGTCGTCGGGCGGGAAACTACTAGTGGTCCCTCGATCCCACGGTCGCCCGATGATACGCCTGATGCCCGGAGTCAAGTCGCTCGTCACAGGATGTGACTACAGCGTGTACGCGTTCTGCTTCTACGTTACTCCGGGCAACCCCGGACCATACATCGAAACGTCAGCCGGCAGCAGTAATGAACTCTACAACGCCGCCTACATCGTCAAAAACAAGAGCGGCAAGATCGACAAGAAATTCAGCACGTACTTCTCTCCGGATCCCGGCAACCCGACCTACCAGTACATTGACTATACGGGGAAGGACCCGAAGAAGCCGACCGCGGTCAAATACACTGACTATTACTGCATCGGGTTCTCGTCAAGCGCTTGCACCGGCAGCACTTACACATTCAAGCTAGGAATTGCTTTACAACCTGCTAGCAGCTAGTCCCAGGCGGACACCGCAGAAAAACGGCCAAGGCATTCCGCGGCGCTAACCGTGGTGCGGCGCGGCAGATCGGTCGGGCGCCGACGATTCCCAACTAACTCGACTTCATAGCTGAAGGCATCCCGGCGCGGCTCGAGGCCAAACCAGGGAAATTGGGTTGGTCGATCTCGGAGGCGGTGGTACGGTTCGCCGTGGACCTTTAGGAATCGACGCAGGGAACCTCCGCCGCACCGGGGGTCATCCCTGCGCGACGGCGATGGCCGCGGCGCACAGCTTCGAAAATGATCCTTAGCGTCGATTTCCGCATACCGATCGGCGGAGCGTTCTTCGAGTCCAATAGGTCTGCAAAGCCCCGCGAGTCAAGGACGGCTTGGACTTAGAGATACCCTGCAATTAGCATGATATGCCAGGTAAGACTTGGCTCGACTCACCCCAGCTAGGAACGAGCGGCCGTGGTGGAGTAGGCAACCGCGTTCCCGCGAGGTGATTGTTCGATGTTCGGTGCGCTACGTTTGCGGCGCTTCTACGCCGCGCTGCTCGCTGCAACCGTCGGTTGCGCCCTCATACAGTTCGATGGGTCCGATGCGCGCGCCGCGGTCAAACCGTCTTTTTCCCCTGCTGCGGGAGCGTTTAGCGAGCGTGGCTCTCAGTCTTCCGTACCCACCGCGAGGGGGAGCATGCTTTACGTGTCGGGCAACAGCAGTACCGTTACCGAGTATAGCTTGCCGAGCGGTGCCGTCATCGGCACGCTCGGCAGCTCTTCCGGCATCTCTGACCCGATGGGCCTGTTCTTCGCCGACGGCTCGCTCTACGTGACGAATGGAAACGCGTCCGAAGTGCTGGTGTTTCCCGCGGGCGCGAGCATGCCGTCGTCGATCCTGCGCGAATCGACTGAGAGCCCTTTCCCATGGGATGTGACAGTCGGGAAAGACGGGACGGTTTACGTCGTCGATCTAATGGACGATTACTGCGGCGAGGGCGACTTCGAAGTGTTCGAAAAGGGTCAAACAACGCCCGCCTACGTTGTCTACATGAATTCGTGGTACTCGTTCGGTGCAGCGCTGAGTAAAGATAACTATCTGTACGTTTCCTACGTCCCGGACCAAAAAGCCAAGATTGCGGTTTACGCGCCGGGAGCGCAAAAAGGTCACGACGTCAATTGGCACCTCAGGTCCGACGTCAGCGGGAGCCAGACGTTTCCGATGGGGATGGTCTTTGACAAGGAAGGCAATCTCGTGGTCGTGGACGTCAATCGAATCGACGTCTTCGCGCCCGGCGTGCCCAAGCCGATTCGGCACTTCGGTAAGCTCATTTCGGGCTACTTTCTGGCGTTCGATCGCGACCGCAGGATACTCTACGTCGCCGACTACGGCGCCAACCGAGTCAAGGAGTTCGACTACGAAACGGGAAAGCTCGTCGGCTCGGTCGATTCGTCGGGCCCTGTCGGCATCGCGGTCGATCCTCCGGCGCCGCTGTAAGACGCGAAGCCTAGCAGCGAATATCCCCTAAGGACGCCGACCTGATCACACTAGCAGCGAATGGTCGGCCTGGCAATCCTAACTACGTAGCCCACTTGAGGACATCACCCGTATTCATCGAAACCAGAGCGCAACGCCGCTGGGAGCGTCCAAGCCCGTAATCACGGGGCTGATCGGCTTTCCATTAGCGTTGTAAGTCACCAGCGTGGTTCCGCTTCCGCCGCCGTAATTTACGATGTAGATTCTGCCGCTGGCATCGACCGCAACACCACCAGGTACGTTCAGGCCTGTGATCGTTAGCTTGCTAGGCCTTCCGTTCGGCGCGTAGGTCGTCAGCGTGCCGTTCCCACTGTTCGTGATGTAGATCTTGCCGGCGGCATCGACCGCCACGCCACAGGGACCGTCCAACCCGGTTAGCGTCGGCGTAGTGGAGGTTCCGTTCGGTTTGTAGGTTGTGAGCGTATTGCTGCGATCGTTGGTGACGTATATCTTACCGGCCGCGTCGACCGCTACGCCGCAGGGTGCCTCCAGTCCGTTTATCGTGGGCGTGGTGGGCGTTCCGTCTGCAGTGTAGGTCGTCAGGGTTGTGCCGTTGCTGCTTCCCGTTCCAAAATTTGTAACGTAGATCTTGCCAGCCGAGTCGACGGCGACACCGGCCGGGCCATTAAGGTTTACGGTGATCGTTGGCCTAGTGGGCGTTCCATCCCGCTTGTACGTTGTGAGTAGGTTGTCGCTAGTACTTGTGACATAGATCTTCCCAGCCGTGTCGACCGCGACGGCACTAGGCCCGTCGAGCCCCATGATCGTCAGGTTATCCGGCGCTCCACTCGGGCGATACGTCGTCAACGTGCCGTTGCCCAAGTTGGTAACGTAGATCCTGCTGGGTCGACCTTGCTCGTCAGGCTCGGACTGCGCCAAGTCATGCAGGAGATCGACGGTCGCGACCCGCGCGGCACTGTTCGGCAGCACTCCGCCCGTCGAGGGCGACACGTTCGCGCCAGGTGCGGTCCCGCTGCTCCCACTACATGCCGCAAGGAGAATCGCGGTCGCCAAGGCCGGTCCCAAAAACCGTACGTGCCTCATGAATACTCCTCATGAGTTTTCTGACTTGTGCAAAGCCGTTGGATGGCGGCCCGCGATTCCCCTGCGTGGGCATCTCTTAGCCTAGTCACGCCCTTGGCGGCGGGTCGCTATCCCCAAAGTGGAGCAAGTGGTGGCCAAAAGCCTTTTGCGACGGTGCAAGGCCCGAAGTGCGGTTTGCCGGCAAAAGAAGGTGGTCGCGCCATGCTTGCGCTTGCCAAATTGCACCGAAAGGTAACGCGTCGTTCCGTCGCTGGATCGCGCGTGGTGGGGGCACTTCCAACGCCTAGCAAATCCCGACTGCGCATTTACCCCGGCTGCTTGAAGTTGGGGGAATCCAGCCGCAGCGATAGATCCGCACGTCGTTCGGTAACAGACTTGCTGCGGGTAAATACTCCGACGCAATGGAACTAAACCGTCCGCGAAGCTAAGTCGCTCGGCTGTTGGATTTTTTCACCCTCGACGGAGAAAACGATGTGCACTAGGTGTGTGTTTCTGGGCGGGTTGGCCGCTCTTACGACTGCTGCTCCCGCGCTCGCGTCTCCGGCAAACGGCGAACCTCAAGATCTTGAGATCGCGATGCCCGGGATGCGACGCGTTGCCGCAAATGCCTGGCTCGGTCGCGTCTCGCCGAATGTTTGGATACACACAACGACGCACATCCTCGACGGCGTAGGCTATTATCCGGCGAACGGCGCGATAGTCGTCCATGGCAACGAGTCGCTTCTTATCGACACGGCTTGGAACGACGCGGATGCCAATACGATACTGGATGCATGGGACCGCTTCGGACGGGTGCCGATCACCCGGGCGATCGCGACACATTTCCACTACGATCGGGTCGGGGGGATCGGCGCAGTTTCGAAACGCGGCATCCCGGTGTTCGCTAACCCGCTCACGATAGGGTTAGCTCTCGATGCGGGTTTGCCCGTGCCGCGCCCTTTGCATCAATTAGAGAAACATAAGCAACAATTGGGCGGCATTGAAGCGTTCTATCCGGGCGCCGGCCACACGATCGACAATATTGTTGCCTGGATCCCAGAGGACCGAGTTCTCTTCGGAGGCTGCCTCGTAAAGGCCACAACGGCGCCGGACCTCGGAAATATCGCCGACGCCGACGTTTCGGCCTACCCGAAGACGCTTCGCCGCCTTATTCACGCGTACGAGCCGCGTCATGTTATCCCCGGCCACGGAACCGTCGCGGGAGATTCGCTCGGGCATACACTGGCGTTAGCGGACCTCTCAGCCCCGAAGTAGACCATGATGAACCGCGCGCGTTTCCTGAAGTACTCCGCC
>PMHP01000193.1:0-7937 GCA_003158195.1 Vulcanimicrobiota bacterium
GGCCGTGAGCGAGAGTGCCACGGACCGCGAGATCTTCCGGGTCGATGGTACCGGTTCGATCGAGCGGACCGGCAAGACCGCTCCGCCGGAGCCGGTGCGCGCGATCGCGCGCGTCGAGCGCAAAGCCGGGCCGCCTGCCGTCGAATCGCCCGCGGCGATCCTCACCGTCCCAAGCGACGCGCCCGTCAAGATCGCGACGCCCGCACGGCGNNCAGCTCGCGCTGCCCGCGGCCGGACCGAAGAAGCGCGGGCGTCCGTCAAAGGCCGCCCCCGCGACCGACGGCGCGGCCGCCGCTCAGGGGGTCCCGCAAGACAAGCCCAAGCGAACCCGCAGAGCGACGGCTGCCGCGGACGGCGCGGTCGCGGTCAAGCCCGCCGCCGCCAAAGCCAAGAAGACCACCGCCAAGAAGACGGCCGCTAAGAAGACGCCCGCTAAGAAGACCACGACCGCCAAGAAAGCGACGTCGACGCGCAAGAAGAGCACTCCGGCGTAAACTTCTCGCCATGGCGTAACCGACTGTCATCCTGAGCGTAGCGAGCGAAGCGAGCGCAGTCGAAGGACCACCGCAGCACGGAAAAATCAGCGGTCTTCGTCGACTACGACGGGACGATCACCGATTTCGACACCTTCGACGTTCTCGTCCGGCATTTCGCCGGCAACGAGGCGTGGTTTGCATTCGAACGCAGCCTCGATGACGGAGCGCAGACGGTGCGCGATGTCTTGGCAGAAGAAGCGTCGCTCGTGCGCTGCACCTACGACGAGGGCCTCGCGCTACTGCGGCGCGAGGTTCACCTCGATCCGTCGTTCTCGACGTTCGTCGCCGCGTGCCGCGCGCGTGAGATCCCGCTGACCGTCGTCAGCTCCGGCCTCGAGCCCATCATTCGCGACCGTCTCGAGGAGAGCGGCGTCCGGGACGTCGCGATTGTGGCCAACGGACTCGATCCCGATCCGCGCGGCTGGCGCATCCTCTGGCGCGACGATTCCCCCAACGGCACCGACAAAGCCGCCCTCGTCCGCGCCGCCGAAGCAGCCGGTGCGCGCACGATCTTCGTCGGCGACGGCCGCTCCGACTACGAAGCCTCCACCGCCGCCGGCACCCGCTTCGCCAAACGCGGCTTACCACTCGAACGCTACCTCACGGCCCGCGGCATTCCGTTCGAGCCGTTCTCGACGTTTGCCGAGATCACGCTGCCATGATACATGTTGCCGCTGTTTGAATTCGAACACGTCGACGTTATTCGTGAAGGGCGTGCCGTGCTGCACNNCCGCAACGGTGTGCCGCATTCTGGGGCAGGAACGTTGGAACGTCTTCGCCTTGCGCTCGCAGCTCGGCATCATCGAAGGCGACATCGCCGCCCGCTTCATGCCGGGCGCGACGGTCGCCGAGGTCGTGGCGAGCACTCTCGCACAGCCCGATCCCGGTGCCGTTGCGGAAGCCCTGGAGCGGGCCGGCATCACACCGCTCGCAACGCGGGACATCCGCGAGCTTTCGTCCGGTGAGTGGCGCCGCACGACGATTGCGCGCGCGCTCGTCCATCGCCCGCGAGCGCTCGTCCTCGACGAACCGTCGTCGTCACTCGATATCCTGGCGCAACGCGAACTCCGCACGACGCTGCGCGCGCTTGCGCGCGAAAACGTCGGCATCATCCTCGTGACGCACCACCTCGAGGACGTGATCCCGGAAATCGAACGCGTCGTCTTCATGCAGGCGGGACGGGTGATCGCAGACGGTCCGAAAACGGAACTCTTTGCGCCGGCCCCGCTGCGCCGTCTCTTCGGCGAGGGCATCGAGCTCGAAGAACGCAACGGGATCTACTCGATACGTTAACGCCTCAGGATCTTCGCGAGCGCTCTTGACCGCGCTTTTCGTAGAGGTCCGCATCGGCCCGCGCGATGAGGAGATCGATCGAGTCGCTCGGTCTGAGCTCTGCGAGCCCCGCCGTCACGGACCCGGGCTCGGCTCCTTCGGATAGCAGCACGTTGACGAGCGCGCACCGTTCGGTCGCGCCGTCGATCTCGATGCCGGGAAAGAGACAGATAAACTCATCGCCGCCATAGCGAACCACGAGGTCGTACGTGCGCGACTGTGAACGCAACGTGTCGGCGACCCGGCGTAACATTCGGTCGCCCGCGGCGTGCCCTCGGGTGTTGTTGACGGCGCGCAGGCCGTCCACATCGAGGAACGCGAGCGCCAGCGGCGTCTCCGTTCGAAACGCGCGATCGACCTCGCGCTCCATCTGAACGATGCCCGGGCCGCGCTGGTACGCTCCCGTCAAATGATCGAGGTTTGCATTCGCTCGTTCGTGCGCCGATGCATCGCGATTGGCCCACGCCGTCCCGCGGTCGGCATGGGCTTGGCTCCGGTCTACCGCCCCCGCCTCGCGATCGCCGAGCGCCGTTTGGCGATCCGTTTGCGCTTGAACGCGCTCGGTCGCCGCCGCAACGCGGTCGGCGACGGCAGTGTCGCGATCGGAGTCCGCTCGGCTCCGATCGTTCGCGCTTGCCGCACGATCGGAAAGCGCCGTGCTGCGATCGCCTTCCGCCTGGTCGCGCCCGCTTGCGGCCGAATCCCGATCCGCGAGCGCGGTATGCCGGTCGGACTCGGCTTCGCGGCGCTCGGACGCGCCGGCTCCGCGGTCGAAGAGCGCATTGCCGCGATCGAGCTCGGCCTTCCCGCGTTCGGTGGCTCCGGCGCCGCGATCGACGAGCGAAATATGGCGATCGTCCTCCGCGCTGCCGCGTTCGTTCGCGCCCGCGTTACGGTCTTGAAAAGAGTGATTACGATCGGAGGCCGCACTCTGTCGAGCGATCGCCGAGTCGAGACGGTACTGCGCAAATCGTGCCGCGCTAAGCTCGGGGTTCGTTTCCTCGGCCTCGGCTTTTTCGGCGGCGTGATCTCGCCGGAGCGCTTCCTGATCCCGCAGGTTGGCCGCGCGGTCGCGCTCGTCCGCAAGCTCGTCACGACGATCGGCCGCCGCATCGCGGCCCTGACTCGCACCATCGCGTTCGTGCGCCACGCCGTCTCTGACGTCGGCGGCTCGATCGCGCCGCGCGCTTGCACTGTCCCGTCGACCCGCTCCGCCGTCCCGCGCTTGGCCTAAGTCGTCCCGCCGGCGTCCGGCGACGTCCCGCTCGTCAGCGACGCCGTCTCGCGTGCGGCCAACCTGGTCTCGCTCTTCCCCCGCGTCGTCGCGTCCTTCGGCAACCTCGTCGCGCTGTTCACCGGTTTCGTCCCTTCGCTTGCCGGCTTTATCGCGCTTGGCAGCGACATGATCCCGTAAGGTACCCGCTTGATCGCGCATCTCGCCGGCGAGATCGCGTTCATCGGCGACGCTATCGCGCTGATAACCTTCGCGGTCTCGCTGCGCGGCTGCCGTGTCGCGCTGCCCAACAACAGACGCATCCGGCTGGGCATGTTCGTTGAAAACAGCCATCCCCTAAGTGATCGTCGTGAGCCCCCTCACATATGAGCCCTCACGCACGTGCTGACCCCGCGTGGTGTTCGCATTGTCACTCCGCGAAGCGCCGCAGCCATGTCATCCTGAGCGAAGCGCCGCAGGCGCGCAGTCGAAGGGCCAACGGTGTAGGGCGTAGATCCCGTCGGTGCTTCGACTTCGGCGCTTCGCGCCTTCGCTCAGCATGACAAAGAACTAGGTTCCCGCGGAGGCGATCTTTCCTTCGAGGTAGGTTACGGCCGACTGGAGTTGCGGGTCGGTTAGCGGGTCGCCGAGTTTGGCGGTGCGCGGTTCGATCGAAACGATGTCGGGTTGGATGCCGACGAGGTTGATGTCGCGGCCGCGCGGGGTGAGATAGCGCGCGCTCGTGATCTTCACGGCGGAACCGTCGGGCAGCGGGTGGATCGTCTGAACGACGCCCTTGCCGTAGGTCTTCTCGCCGATCAGCGCGCCGACGCCGTCGTCTTGAATCGCGCCGGAGGTGATCTCCGAGGCGGAGGCCGTGTACTTGTTGACGAGCACCGCAAGCGGCTTAGGCGGAATCGCCGTGTTCTCGGCGTCGTACTGCGTGTCGTTGCCGCCGCGCGACTCGACCGAAACGATCGGGCCCGACGAGATGAACTTCGAGCTGACGTCGATTGCGGAGTTGAGATACCCGCCGCCGTTATCGCGCAGATCGAGGATGTACGCCTTGGCGCCCTGCGCCTGCAGCTTCGTGAGCGCCTGCGTGAGTTCGTCTGCGGTGTTCTGCCCGAAGACCGTCAGGCGCGCGTACCCGATGCCGCCGTCGAGCAGCTTCGAATAGACGCTCGGCTGGTGGATCATGTCGCGGGTCACGGCGATCTCGGGCAGCTCGGTGCCGTCGCGCACGATCGTGAGTTTGACGATCGTGCCCTTGTCGCCGCGCAGGAGCTTGGCGTCTTGATCGGTCGTGAGGCCCTTGGTCGACTTGCCGTCGATCAGCGTAATCGTGTCGCCCGCTTGGAGCCCGGCGTGTTCCGCCGGGCCGTCCGGGATCACTTCGTTGACGAGCAAGAGTTTGGTCTTCTCGTCGACTTGGATCGAGATCCCGACGCCGCTGAAATTTCCGCCGTCGAGCCCTTCGTTGAGCTGCGCGTACTCCTTCGGACTGAGAAACGTCGTGTACTTGTCTTTGACCGACGACATCAAGCCCGCGATCGCCGCGTAGGTCAACTCCCGGCTGCCGCCGACGCGCGGGCCGTACAAGCCGTTAAGCAAACTGACTTCGCGCTCGAGGTTCTTCGCGTTGAGCGACGGATCCTCAGACGCGCGCAGCGCCGGAACCTTCGCCGGCTTGACGCCCGAATGCTCGAGGTAGTCCGCCAATTCCGCGCGCGCGCCGTCGAGGGCGACCTGCTGGTCGACCTTCTTGTAAAACTCCGACGTGAGCAAGGAGAAGCTCATTTCGATCTCGTCGCCTTCGAGGCCCGAAATGCCGGAGGCCGTCGTGGCCGACGGAATGATCGCCGTCGCGAGCAGCGCCGTCGCTGCGAGAATCGGGAGGACGCGTTTCATAGTCACCTGCGAGCGATCCGCCGGAGATAGGATTCCGCGGCGGCGAGTTGGACGTCTTTGGGCGTGTCGAGGGGGACGTCGATGCGCTGATCGACGACGATGTCGGGCCGGATGCCCCGGTGCTGGATGTCGCGCCCGAGCGGCGTGATGTATTTGGCGGTCGTGATTTTCAGCGCGCCGCCGTCGCTTGTATTGTAAATGCTTTGGACGACGCCCTTACCGAACGTCTTAGTTCCGATCAGCGTCCCCGCCTTATAATCTTGAACGGCGCCGGCGGTGATCTCCGAGGCGCTGGCCGTGTAGCCGTTGACGAGAATCACGAGCGGCGTCGCGCCGATCGACTCGTGCGTCGCGCTCTTCGTATCGCGGTCGCCGGCGCGATCGATCGTCGAAACGATCGTCCCGGTCGGGATGAACAAACTTGAAATCTCAACCGCCGCATCGAGCAGGCCGCCGCCGTTGTCGCGCAGATCGAGGATGTAGCCGCGCACGTTATGCGCTTTGCCCTCGAGCATCGCCTTGCGCACTTCTTCGTACGAGGTCTGGCCGAAATCGGCGAGCCGGACGTAATCGAGATCGTTCTTGATCTCGGCATGCACCGACGGCACGTAGATCTGCTCGCGGGTGATCGATACGTTGCGCGTCGCGTGCGAGCCGTGCGAACGGACTTCGAGCCGCACGACCGTCCCGATCTTTCCGCGGATGAGGTGTTCGATGTCGTCGAGCTTGAGCGTATCGACCACGTGGCCGTCGACTGCGAGGATCCGGTCGCCGGTCTTGACGCCAGCTTTATACGCCGGAGTCCCTTCGATCGGCTCGACCAAGACTTGTTTTGTCGTTGGATCTTGAACGATGTAAACGCCGATGCCGCCGAAATCGCCGCCCTTGAGGGATTCTTCGAGCGCGTTGATTTCGTTGGGCGAGAGGTAGACCGTATACGGGTCGCCGAGCGAGTTCAACATACCGCGGATTGCGGCTTGCGTCAGCTCGACGTTGGAGGTCTGCTTCCCGTAGCGCCGCTCGGATTCCGAGAGCGCGCGGTTGAGCGCCGCAATGTCCGCGTCCTCGTCGCCGCTCGCCGGCTGGTAGGGAACTTGCGGGCTTTCGACCTTGTGCGCTTTGAGGTACGCAACCAGTTCCTTGCGCTCGCCCGTGAGCAGCGTGCTCGCGTCGATCGGCTTGTAATAGGTCTTTTCGACTTGCCGGAACGCGTTGTCGAGCATGCCCTGATCGCTGTGCGGGTTCTCGAGCAACGAACGCAGATCGATCGCTGCGAGCCCGGAGCCCGCATCGATTAGCGCGTCGGGATGCCCGATCCGCTCGTGGGCAAGATACAGCGCGCCGCCGAGCGACGCGACGGCGAGGGCGAAGGCGGCGGTAAGGGCGCGAAAAGCTCTAGACAAAATCCCATCGTTCTTTAGGGTGGTGGAGCGCTCGGGACGCTAGCCGTTCGACATTTATGCCCAAGAACTCTCCGAGCGCAACTACGATCATTCTACGCTATAAAACGCCATCTGGTTTCCCAGCCTAACACCAGGTTCGGCCGCTTTGGCCATCTGTTTAACAGAATCTAACCTGTCAGCTGCGCGAAGCGCCCGCACGTCGAAGGACAGACGGAGTGTGGCCCCGTGTCATCCTGAGCGGAGCGCCGAAGGCGCGCAGTCGAAGGACAGACGGAGTGTGGCCCCTCGACAACCTCGGGTGACACACGCCCGAGTCTCTTACCGCAGGCGCCCGATCGGGTCGACCGCGACGCCGTTCACGCGGACTTCGAAGTGAAGGTGGGGGCCGGTGCAGCGGCCGGTGCAGCCGACGGCGCCAATGGCTTGGCCGCGCTGAACGTCTTGGCCCTCGGCGACAAAAATCTGTGACAGGTGTCCGTATACCGATGAGGTCTCGCCGCCGTGATCGATGATGATCGCGTTGCCGTAGCCGCCGAGGCCTTTTGCCCAGATGATGCGCCCGCCCGCGGCAGCGGTGACGGTCGCGCCCATCGGCGCGCCGATGTCGATCCCCGGGTGCATCTCGAACCCCTGACCGAGCGGGTTGGCGCGCATGCCGAAGGGTGAGGTGATCGGGCCCGAGACCGGCCAGGAAAAACTGGCGGGTCCGCCCGCAGTCACGGGCGGCGGGAGGGCTTGGCCCGAGAGCTGGGCGGCGCGGCGCCGCTGCGCTTCCTCGGCCGCCCGCCGGGCGGCCTCCTCGCGCTGCCGTTCGCGGATCATCTCTTCGAGCGCAGCCTCCTGGGCCGCCGTCATCTCCTCGAGCTGCACGACTTGGTTTGCGACGCTGCGCCGCTGGGCTTCGGCCGCGCCGTACAACTGCTCGCGCTGCGTCGCGAGCGACGCGAGCTGAAATTTCGCTTGCTGCTGGCGCACGAGCGCGTCGTCGAGCGCGATCTTCTGCCCCTCGAGGCTGTTCTGCGCCTTGGCGACGGTTTGCTCCGCGGCGCGGCGCTCGCGCACGGTCTTTTGATTCGCCGCGATCAGATAGCGGATGTCGTCCCAGCGCTCGACGAAATCGCTGAACGACGTCGACGACAGCAGCACGTTGACGTACCCCATGTCGCCGCGCTCGTAGGCGTCGACCAGCCGCCGTCGCAGCGCGTCGTTATGCCGCTGCAAAGTCGCTTCGGCCGCATTCAGTTGTACTTGGTTCCAGGCGAGCCGGCGCTGGTTCCACGCAACTTGCTCTTGCAGCGTTCCGAGCCTCGCCGTAACGCGCGTAATCGTCGCATTCGTCTCAGCGAGCTGCCGCTGCAGATCCTCCGACCGCGATTCCTGAAAATGCAACTGCGCGCGTTTCTGCTCGAGCCGACCACGCGTCGCATTAATCTGCGCTTGCTTCGCCGAAATCTTATCCCCGAGCGCCATTCCCCCGCCGCCCGTCACACACCACACAGCCGCCAGCACCAGCACAGCCACGTTGCGCGAAGCTCGCGCAGC
>PMHP01000193.1:8015-47040 GCA_003158195.1 Vulcanimicrobiota bacterium
CTCGAGCGCGAATGCGCCCTGGTTGATCTTGCCCAGATGCATCGGTATAAAAGGAAGCGCCGCCGCAAGCTTAGGCACGAGCTGCAGCCGCGCGAGTTCCAGGAACCCGAGCGCGAGCGCGGCGCCAAGCACGCCATCCAGAAACCCCTCGAAAATAAACGGCAGCCGGATGTAGATACTCGAGGCCCCGACGAGCTGCATGATCGCGATCTCGCGCCGGCGAGCGAACACCGTGAGCCGAATCGTATTCGAAATAATGATCGCCGCAGTAAACGCAAGCAGCAAGACCACCGCAAGCCCGATACGCCCGAGCACATCCGAGATGCGCAAGAGCTTCTGCACGGAATCGGCCGCGAACTCGACGCTCGCAACCATCTGCTGCTTGCGGATCTTCGCGGCAACCGCCGGAACCTGTGTCGCGTCGACGACGCGGACGCGCAGCGCATCCGGCAGCGGATTGCTCGTCAGCAGCGACGTGTCGATCTGCCCCCGCAAGCGCTCGCGCATCTCGCGCAGCCCGAGCGCCTTGGGGATGTAGGCGACGCTTTTTACGCGCGGATCGGAGCTGAGCGCCGCGGCGAGCCGCCGCGCATCGGCCGGGGTCGCGCTGTCGCGCAGGAAGACCGAGATCTCGATCTTGCGCAGCACCTCGTCGCCGACCGTGCTCAGCGTGTCGCGGGTAAACAAAAACCCCCCGAGCAGAAGAATCGTAACCGTCACCGTCCCGATCGCGGTGAACTGCATGATGAGATTCCGCGTGAAATTCCGCCAGACCTCACCGAAGAAGAATTGTATCCGCCCCCAATCCACTCCGCCGCCCCGCTTCAGGCCGACTGCGCCGGGGCCGGCGCCGGCGCTTCGCGCGACGGCGGGCCGGCGAGGTAGTAGCCGCGCTCTTCGTCGGCGACGATCTTGCCGTCCTCGAGCCGGATGACGCGGCGCCGCATACGGTCGACGACCAGCGCATTGTGGGTTGCGATCAGCACGGTCGTTCCTTTAAGGTTGATGCGGTGAAGCAGCTCCATCACTTCGTTCGTGTTGGCGGGATCCAGGTTTCCGGTCGGCTCGTCGCAGAGCAAAATCTTCGGGTTGTTGACGAGCGCCCGGGCGATCGCCGTGCGTTGCTGTTCGCCGCCCGAGAGCTCGCTTGGGAACATGCGCGACTTGTGCGAGAGGCCGACGAGGTCGAGCACGCGCGGAACCTGGCGCATGACGTCCTTGGTGCGCGCTCCCGTCACTTGCAGCGCGAACGCAACGTTCTCCCAGACCGTCTTGTCGTTCAATAATTTGAAATCCTGAAAGACGACCCCGACATTGCGCCGCAGCAGCGGAACCCTCGAGCGGCGCAAGCGGTCGACGCGAATCCCGTCGACCGTCACTTCGCCGCGAGTCGGTAACTGTTCGCGATAGAGCAGCCGCAACAAGCTCGACTTCCCCGTGCCCGAGTGGCCGACGAGGAAGACGAAGCTGCCCTTCGCGATCTCAAGGTCGATGGCGTCGAGGGCGCGGGTCCCGTTGGCATAAACGAGGGAGACACCGCGAAGCGAAATCACGCGGGCCGCCCGAACGTCGGCATTACAGGGGTTTTTCGGCGTCGAAGCGGAGGTTCACCTTCGGCGATGGACTTCGATTTAAGCGACGAGCAGCGCGCGATCCAAAGCTTGTGCCGCGAGTTTGCACAAGACGAGGTTCGGCCGCGCGCCGAAGAGATGGACACTAAGGCCGAGTTTCCGTACGACCTCGTCAAGAAGATGGCCGAACTCGGTTTGATGGGCCTGCCGTTCCCCGAAGAGTACGGCGGCGCCGGGGCCGACACGATCAGCTACGCGCTCGCCGTCATGGAGATCGCGCGCGCCGACGCGTCGACCGCGATCACGCTCGCGGCCCACGTCTCGCTCGGCTCGACGCCGTTTTACCTGTTCGGCACCGAAGACCAGAAGCAGCGCTACCTTATACCGCTGGCACGGGGCGAGATGCTGTGGGGCTTTGGGCTGACCGAGCCGCAGGCGGGCAGCGACGCCGGCGGCACGCGGACCCGCGCCGAGTTGCACGACGGGCACTGGACGATCAACGGCACCAAAGCCTTCATTACCAATAGCGGCACGGACATCACCGGCGGCACGACGATCACGGCCGTCACGGGGACCGACGAGCGCGGCCGCCCGGAGATCTCGAACCTGATCGTCCCCCAGGCGACGCCGGGCTTCACCCGCTCGAAGAAGTACCGCAAGATGGGCTGGCGCGCATCCGATACGCGCGAGCTGGCCTTCGCCGACGCGAAGGTGCCGCAGGATTGCATGCTTGGGGAGCGCGGCCGGGGCCTCAAGCAATTCCTCCAGATTCTCGACGGCGGCCGCATTTCGGTCGCCGCGCTCTCGGTCGGCCTCGCGATCGGCGCCTACGACGAGGCGTTGCAGTACGCCAAGGACCGCCATCAGTTCGGCCAGAGCATCTCGAAGTTCCAGGCGATCCAATTTAAGCTCGCCGACATGCTGACCGAGATCGAGCACGCGAAGCTGATGGTCCTCAAAGCCGCCTGGGAGAAGGACGCAGGCCGCGAGTACGAACTCTCCGCGAGCCTCGCCAAACTCTTCTCCGGCGAAATCTCGCGCCACGTCGTCAACGAAGCCGTACAGATCCACGGCGGCTACGGCTTCATGGACGAATACCCCGTCTCGCGCATGTACCGCGATCAAAAAATCAACGAAATCGGCGAAGGCACAAACGAAGTCCAGCGCCTAGTAATCGCCCGCATGATGGGGTTGTAGGGTTTCTCCCACCGCACGCTAAGAACGACCAGTCCTCGGCCCCCCTTGTCACCTGAGCACCGCCGCCATGTCACCCTGAGCGAAGCGCCGAAGGCGCGCAGTCGAAGGGCCAACGGCGCTTCGCCAAAAACACGGCGGCCCTTCGACTACGGCGCTGCGCGCCTTCGCTCAGGATGACAAAAGTTAGGGCCGCTCGCGGCCCAGGAGCAGTCGCATGATACGAACGATAGCCGCTTGCCTCGCTCTCGTAGCGGTGGTGGGCGCGCCCGCCGGTGCCGCCCTCAAACCCGGCGACGCCGCGCCCGACTTCACCGCTCCCGCCTCGCTCGGCGGAAAAGTCTTCACGTTCAGCCTGGCCGACTCGCTCGCGAAAGGCCCGGTCGTCTTGTACTTCTATCCCGCCGCATTCACAACCGGATGCACCCTCGAGGCGCACGACTTCGCCGCGCACATCGACGACTACAAAGCACTCGGCGCGACGGTCATCGGCGTCTCCGTCGATCCAATCGACAAGCTGCAAAAATTCTCGGTCTCCGAGTGCCGCAGCAAGTTCCCGGTCGCCTCCGACGGGGACAAAAAAATCTCAACAGCATACGACGCGGTGCTAAAAGCCGGTGACGCTCAGGTCGCCGACCGGACCTCCTACGTCATCGCAAAGGACGGCAAAGTCGTCTACGCCTACCACTCCCTCGACTACAGCAAGCACGTCGCCAACACGCTCGACGCGCTCAAGACGTTAGAAGGGGCCTCGCCAGCTCCGTCACCGTAGCGTCCCCCGCGAGCTCGATGTCGATGAGCTTCGCGCCGCGCGCGGCTGCCGCTTCGGCAAACGGGCGGCTGGTCGTGAACAGCACGATTTGAATGTCGCGCGAGGCGTCTTCGAGGATCGGTAGCCCGCGCGCAATCCGCGCGTCGTCCCAGAATGCGAACGGATCGTCGAGCAGCAGCGGCGCCGTCTCGAGGCCTTCGGCAAACATCCGCACCATCGCGAGCCGCACGAAGAGATAGGCTTGCTCGCGCGTGCCCGCGGAGAGGTGGTCGACGTCGACGATCTCGCCCGTCTCGGGCACACGAACCCGCACGCCGAGCGTCGTCGGATCGATCCGCACGTCGAGGTAGCGATCGGCCGTGACCCGCGCGAACGTCGTCGAGGCGTAGTCGGCCAGACGCCGCGCGAACTTCTGATGGGCTTCGCGGGTGCGCTCGTCGATCGTGCGCCGCGCGAGCGTGATCGCCTCTTCGAAGCGCTCCAGGCGCTCGGCTCGCGCCTGCAGCTCGGCGACGCGCTCGTCGAGCGCCGCGACGTCGCCGATCTGCGTTTCGGCTACGCGCAGCTCGGAGGCCGTGCCGGCCGCAGCGGTGCGGATCTCGGTCGCGCGGCGCTCGATGTCGGCGCGCTCCGCTTCGAACGCGCGCGGTGAGACGCCGTCGAGCGGCGCGGGTTCCACGCCGCTTGCGAGCAGCTCGGCGAGTTCGCTCTCCTGCGCGAATTCGTCGTCGGTTCCGAGGACGTCGGAGCGGCGCACGTCGAGCATCAAGAGCCGCAGGTCGATTCCGTCGCGCGCGATCTTGCGCGCCTCGCGCTGCTTCGCATCGGCGAGCGCGCGCTCGCGCGACGTCGTTTCGGGAACGAGCCGCGCGGCCAGATCGTCAAACGCCCGCACGGCGGCGTCCGCCTCAGCGCGCATCTCGAGCGAGCGGTCGGCGAGCCGCTTCGCCTCGGCTTTGCGTTCGAGCAATGCGACGTAGCGCTCGCGGCGCCGGGCCAGCTCGTCGATCGAGGTGACGTGGAGCGGCTCGAGGACGGCGGCAACGTGGGTCGCCGCCTCGCGTTCCTGCGCCATCGCATCGTCGGCCGCTTTCTGCATGCGTGAAACGGTGCGATACGCTGCGCTGCGCCGGCTGATGCGCATCCCCGCGAGCCCGCAGAGCAACAGCGCAAGCGCAGCGGCGGCGGCGCCGAGCGTCCACTGTTGAACGGCGAAGAGGATGACCGCTGCGACCGCGACCAGCGCCCCGGCCGTCACCACCGCGCCGAGGATTTCGCTTCCGCCTCCGATCGACCGGCGCGCCGCTTGCGCGCGGTCCGACGCGACCGTCGCAAGGTTGCGCGCCTCCGTCGCCGCGTTTCCGGACGCTTCGAGTTCGGCGAACGCTTCGTCGCCGATCGCGCCGCCGTCGGAGGAGCGTTCCTCGAGCTCGGCCGCTTGTGCGGGCGTGAAGCGGTGACGCGCGGATTCGTCGGCGACGGTGCGCGCGAGCGCGTCGAGGCGGATCCACTCGTGGTGGAAGTCCTCGAGGGCGTCGACGAGATAGCTCGGAAAGCCCTCGACGTCGTCGTACTCGGCGCGCCCGGCCTGCAGCGCCGCAAGGTCGTCGCGGATTTCGCGCAGCGCGTCGAGACGCGAGCGAAGCGTGTAGGCGCGCAGCCCACGCCCGCGCCGCTCGTGCTCGCGCAGGGTCGCATCGAGTTCGTTCGAGCGCTGCGTCTCGGCTTCCAAACGGGCGCGCAGCTCACCCTGCGCGCGCAGTCGCGCGCGCATCTCGTTCGCGCGCTCCTCGGCCTCGGCGATTTCGTCGTGCAGGTGACGCAGCGGCGCGTTTACCGTCGCGCGCTTTTTCCCGACGTAGTTTGCGAGTGCGTCGTCGAGCCGTTTCATCGCGCCGAGCGCTGCGTCTTCGCGTGGACCGCCGTCGAGCGCGCGGGCCAGCGCGTGGCTGATCCGTTCCGCACGCGCGCCGTCGATTGCGACGCCGCCTTGCCCGACGAACGACGCGTTCACGAAAACCTCAAGCGGAATACCCAAGTGCGCGTGGCCGGGATTGACGACGCGCCCGACCGAGCATTCGCCCGAAGCGTCGTTGCCGCTCGCGTCGTAGACGTGCACGCCCTTGCCGTCGCGATCGAAATCGCGCTGTACTTCGAAGAAGCGGCCGTCTGCGAGAAGGTACGTGAGCGCGGTCGCAAAGCGTGTGCCGGACCACGGCCGCCAAAGTTCTTTGTCGCCGCGGCCGAAGCCGTAGAGGGTCGCGAGGAGTGCCGCCGTCAAGGTCGATTTGCCGGCTTCGTTGGGTCCGTAGACGACGTTGAAGTGCGGATCGAACGCCGTCGTGCGGCCGGCGAGCTTGCCGAACCCCTCGACGCGCAGCTCGACGAACTTCACGGTGCGATCTCGCTTGCATCGAACGCGGCGAGTGCGTAGCGCAGTGCCGCTTCGCCCTCGGAGCCGCGTTCTAAGAGATCCCGTACGACGTGTCCGCGCACGGTCGGCTCGCGCGCGATGCTCGCGTAGTCGTACGCGACGGTCGCGTCCTCGATGCCGAGCGACCCGAGCGTCGCGCCGAGGCGCTCCTCCATCAGCGCGGTATCGAGTCGNNTCGATTTTCAGCAGGAGCGCGCCGTGCGCCGGGCCTTCACCGAACTTGATCGGCTCGGGCGAACCCGGGTAGGCGAAGACCGGGCGCGTGCCATCCTTTATGATGTAGCCGCCGTGGTAGTGGCCGGTGAGCAGAAACGTTGCGCCGGACGCCACGACTTCCGCTTTGTTGAAGGGTGCGGTGGCGCGCTTGTTCGGCGGGCAATTCTGCTCGTCGCTGCCGTGCACGAGCGCGAGCTGAACGCCGCCGCGTTCGAAGCGCGCGCGTTCGAACGGCCGGCCCGGTTCGGCCGGCGTGTGCCCGAAGCCGAAGAGCGTGATGTCGTCGGCGAGCGGGTACGCGCGCCAGGCCGCTTCGTTGAAGATGCGAACGTTCTCGGGAAGATCGCCCCGCGCTAAAAGCGACGACGGCGCGTGCGGATCGTGGTTACCGGGCGCGACGTACACCGGCTTCCCGAAGCGCGCGAACTGTTCGAAGAGGAAGCGAACCGTCTGCGGCCCCGCGCGCTCGCTTTCGTAGAGGTCGCCGCCGATCGTCAACGCGTCGGCGTCACGCTCGAGCGCTTCGTCGACGATGCGGACGAACGCGTCGGCGAGCGCCTTGCGCCGCATCGCTCCCCCGCGGGTCTGCGGAAAGGTCGTCTCCAGGTGCACGTCCGCGCAGTGCACGATCCGGAACGCCATGCGGTCTATGCCAAGTAGCGCTTGAACCACGCGAGCGTGCGCGTCCAGGCGTCCGAGGCCGCGGGCGCGACGTACGAATCACGGGTATCGTCGAAGAACGCGTGTCCGGCGTCCTCGTAGATGAAGAAGTCGTGCGGCTTCTTGAGCTGGATGAGGCGTGCGTCGAGCGCGCGGACGTCGTCGGCCAAGATGCTCGTGTCGCGCGACCCCCAGCTTCCCGCCGTCGGGACGCCGATGTCGGCGGCGTAGTCGAGCGCGATCGGCGTGATCACGCCGTTGTTGCCGGTCGTGCCGTAGCGGACTTTTCCGTAGAAGACGGAGGCGGCTGAGAAGAGTTTGGCGTTGTCGACCGTTTGGCGCAGCGTGATCGCGCCCCCCATGCAGAAGCCGACGACCCCGATCTTCTGAGGCGCGCCCCCCGCGCCTTGGAGGATGAAATTCGCGGCCGCCGCGAGGTCGGCATCGACGACGTCGTCGGCGAGCTTGTCGGCCACCGCGCGGTAGGGCGCGAAATCGGTCGCGCCGTCACCGCTCGGCGCGCCAAGCCCGGTGTAGAGGTCGGGCGCGATCGCGATGTAGCCTTCCTTCGCGAAGCGCCGAACCGTGTCGCGCAGTTGCGAGTCGATCCCCCAAATCGCTTGTACGACAACGACCCCGGGCGTCGTCCTCCCCGCCCCGCGCGGGGACGCATAGTACGAATCGAGGGTCCGCGTTCCGTAGCGGACCTGGGGCCGCGCAACCGAGATCGCCGGATCCTGCTCCGAAACGATCGGCGGATGCGGCTTGCCGAAATCGCTCCCCTGCGCGAGCGCCGCCGCGATCGTCCCACCCCCCGCGGCCGCCGTCGCCGATAGGCCGACAAAGACGCGCCGGTTGAGGGAAAGGGACGTGGCTTGCGTTGGATCCGTGAAATCCGGCATCCGTCTTCCCTTCTGGTGAAGAACTGCGCTAACTGATTCGCCGCTTTGACTTAGTCTCGCTCTTTTGAAAGCCTTCGCCGCTGACTACACAGTGGACGGGCGAAGGAACGGAGCGACCGGCGCAGTGCGAGCCTTTAGCGGCGCGCGATTCACGGCGGCGATCGGTCAGGCTCTGCTCGGCTTGGGGCCGTTTGTCGGTGCGCCGTTCTGTCTAGTTGCGTTGAGCGTAATAATGTAGTTAGTCCACGCACATTCGGGGTCAGCTGACAATCGGGGTCAAGCTGTAGCGGGCGAATTCTTCCGATTATTCTCACCTGACCCTTGAAGAGCGATCATGCCTCTGTGGGCTTAGCTACGGCCGCTTACCGGCTTCACCGCGGCGGCTTCACGCAGTACATGTTCATGTAGGCGGATGAATTCTGCTCCAAGCGCGCGAGTTCATCGAGGGTAAAGGGGCGCAGCTGGCGGGCCCGTTCGTCAATGAGATGGATAGTGAAGCCGAAATTTCTAATTAGCTCCACATATTCGCGCGGGTCGGTGCCCGCGCGACGAAGATAGGCCGGAGCCAGTTCAGCAAACAGAACCAGAGGAGTACTTCCGGAGATCGTACGACTCATTCCCCGCAAAGCTCGTTCGTCGTGGCCTTCGATGTCAAGTTTTATGACGTCCACTTTTGCGCCATTCAGAAAAGAATCTAGCGTTACGCATTCCACGCTCACTCTCGCCTCGATGACCGCACCCGGGACCGCATGCATCCCATGGCTGTCAGAATCCCGGTATATGACCATTTCAATAGTCCCGGGTTCATTACTCACTGCCTTGTCGACAGGCTGTACCACGCCGTCAAGGCTTCGAGCCGATATGTTCCTGCGGAGCACGTCGAGATTGCGTGGGACCGGCTCGAAGGCAAACACCTGACCGCCTGGTCTTACGCGGCTGCCGGCCATTACCGCGAAATAGCCTACCTGTGCACCGATATCGACGACCGTTGCACCCGGCTTAACGCACTTTCGCCAGAGGTCTGCCGTATATTGTTCGTGGGACCGAGATCCGTATTCCGCCCAGCTGTCTTGCGTGCGTGGTAGATAAAATGGCTCCCCGTCTAAATCGATTACGTAGGCATCGCCCGACGTGATCAGACGTTTTATGACCCTTGAGAAGACCTGGCGTACGGGCCTCGGAATGCGAGATGTCGATCTGGTGTCTCTGCCGCGCACGGCATTGGCTGCTCTCAAGAGAGTTGCCCTACCGAAATTAGAGAGTCGCAAAGCGGTCGACTGACCTCCGAATAGTTCGAGTAAATCCTCGCTCGGCCGCAGCGAAGGCCGATCGTCAACTTACAGTATACCGTTGTAGCGTTTGACGCCTCCCAGCGAAGGATCGAGGAAGTTTCTTTCGCTGAGCAGTTCATTTAGCGCGCGACGATTCGGAAGGGTCTGTCGTGCTACGCAGGGGATTCCAACGACGTGGCTGCGACGAAAAGATTGAGGCGGGACGCAGTGATCTCATTCCTGCGAGCTCTTGCCTCCGGATCGTCGGGTTCAATGGCTCTGGCCCAGACGCTGCTCGTGCGCTTTCTAACGCTTGGGCTGAACGTACTCACCGGTGTAGTAGTCGCGCGCTATCTCGGCCCCGTCGGTCGCGCTGAGCAAGCAGCTATCTTGCTCGGAGCCGGCTTGTTCCCGTTCCTGGTTTCGTTCGGGCTCCCGTATGCGGTCCAGTACAAGATCCGCACCGACCCGAACCGGGCCTCAGAAATCGTGTCGGCCGGGGCGGTTCTCTCAATCGCATTCGGGTTACTCGCGTGCGTGTCCGGTGTTTTCGTCGTGCCACACATGCTCGGGCACTACTCGCCTTCGATCGTGTTCGCCGCGCAACTGGCGATGTTGACCGCGCCGCTCGCGATGCTGTACGCGCTCCTGTGCGGCATCCTTCAAGCGCGTCATCGATTTCGCGAGACCAACTTCACGCGTTACGCGATGCCGGCTTCAACGCTCCTGATCTTGCTCGTGCTCGTCGTGGGGCACGCGTTGAACCCTATTTCATCGGCGGTCGCGTATCTAGCAACACTTGGATGGGCGGTGCCATGGCTCTGGGTCAAAGTCGCCCCCCGACTTCGAATCGCGGGCTTACGGCAAGCGACAAGGGGGCTCATGAGTTACGGATCGCGGTCCTACGTGAGCGAAATTCTCGGAACGCTTGTTGCGCAGGTCGATCAGGTGCTGGTCATCGGCCTACTGAGTCCCGCGAGCATGGGTCTGTACGCCGTTGCGATCGGCGCGGCCCGCGGGGTCGACCTGTTTTCCGGCTCGACGGTGGCCGTGCTCTTTCCACGAGCCGCGTCTCTCGAGCACGCCCAGATCGTCGAGCTGACTGGCCGCGCTGCTCGAATCACGGCGGCCATGCTCTTGGCGACTAGCCTCGGCCTCATCGCGCTGATGCCGCTCCTGCTCCCGCTTTTCTACGGCCACGCTTTCAAAGCGGCGGTTCCGGTCGCTCAAGTTATTGTCGTGAGCATCGCTTTGAATGCCGTTGTCTACATCTTGGCGCAGGCGTACATGGCCGCCGGACGGCCGGGGATTAATGCGCTTATCCAGCTCGTCGGGCTCGCGACGACCGTTCCCGCAATGCTGCTGCTCATCCCGCGCTACGCTCTGCTCGGCGCCGCGTCGGCCCTCGTTATATCTACGATCGTCCGTTTGCTCTTCTTGTTGGCGTGTTTTCCGATCGCCCTCAGCACGCCGATCCCGTCGCTGGTATTGAATGCCGGAGACGTCGTTTATGTGCGGCGTTCGCTCGCCCGTCAGATGCGGGGAAATGAAACCTAGCGCTCCCGCTGTCAGCATCATCGTTCTCAGCTACAATCGGGCGGCCTATCTGCGCGTCGCACTCGATAGCGTGGCGACTCAAACGGACCGGTCCTACGAGGTCGTGATCGCCGACGATTGCAGTCCCGATCCCGCAGTCGATGGCGTGCTCAAGGACTACGCGAGCCGTTTCGAACATTTCGTCTACGAACGGCCCGAACGCAATGTCGGTGTGGTTGCAAACCTGCGGCGTGCAATCGACCTGGCGAGCGGGCGTCACATAACCATCCTCTGTGACGACGATGCCTTGGAGCCGGGTTATATCGCGCGGATGCGAGAGACGCTCGACGCGGACCCATCACTCGCGGTCGCGTTTTGCGGCGTCACGATCATCGACTCTGATGGAACGCCCGACGCCAAGGCGACCCGGGCCTTCGCCGAACTGTGGGGGCGGGATCGCTTAGAATCGGGTCTCGTCGAGTCGACCTTAACCGCGGCTCTCGTTACGCGGAGCTTGCAGCCGGCGATGGGTGCCACTTTCCGAAGAGACGCGATTGCGTGGAACGATTTTCCCGATGAAGCTGCGGGGGCTTGGGACCTGTGGCTTGGATACCTCGCCGCGCGCGATGGCCGGCGGTGCGCATACGTCGACGAATCGTTGTTTCGTTACCGTGTACATCCGGGAGCCCTGACCATGCGCCGCGACGTCCGGTGGCACCGCGGCCAGGTCTATATCTACGCACGCTTTCTCACGGACCAGCGGCTCGCGTCGCTCCAATCGATTTTCAGGCAGCGCCTCGCACGCTATCACGCCGAACTGGGCATGGCGCTGCTGCGGCAAGGCGAGCACGCGGAAGCACGAAAGGTCTTTCGACGCGGGCGGAAATTCGGTACATCGGTGAAGTCGCGGCTGGGAACGTCGCTGAGTTACCTTCCCACGAGCATTTCCGCAGGGTTGTTTCGCGTTTACGATCGTTAAGCGTTGCGCGTGCAGCCCTGCACGAGATCGACCGTTTAGGATCACGACAACAGGATTCGCAACGAACTGAAATGTCAGGGGGAAAGTTTCGTAGGTGCTGAGCGATGAACTGTACCGATTGAGCGTTCAGGACCAAGGGTTATTAATCACATGGAGCTTGTTCCAGACGAAACGTCGTGGTATAAAGGTCCCGAAACATCGTCTAAAGGTCCCGATCTCGTGAGCCCAAAGGATCTCCCCGATCACTTTGCGGCGCGCGTTCGGACGCTCGGTCTTACCGATCGACGCGTCGTTAGGAGGCACGCTTTGATTAGAACGCGGCTGCTTGCATGTCGCCAAAGTTTAACCGCCTTTACATCCGTTGCGCTCGCTCTCGCTTGCTCGGTATCAGCATTTGCGACCACGCTCCATCCCGGCGATAAAATCTCCATTAATGTCTACAATCATCCGGAACTAANNCAGCACCATTGACGCCCACGGTTGTGGATGCCAGTGGGCATGTATGGATGCCTTTGGCCGGATTGATCGACGCGACGAATCTGAGCCCTGCGGTCTTGTCGAGTCGGATCGTGGATCGCCTCGCCCCGTACGTTCGCAAGCCTGCCGTCGATGTCGAGTTGGTCGCGCAGGCTCAGAGCATTTTTGTTACCGGCGTGTCGAGCGGCGTCTATCCGTTCTCACCCGGCGAGTCGCTGCTCGCAGCTCTGAGCCAGGTTCAACAGACCATAACTCCGACAGTGCCAAGTAACGGCGGCGCAGTCACCGACCCGAGCCAAGTCGCCGCGCACGAGCTTCAGTACGGTAGCATAGAACTGCGGCGCGTCGTGATCGAGCGCGACGGTAAGCTCCTGCCACCGGTTGATGCCGAAGTGCTGACCGGAAGCGGCCAGCCGGGGCCTACACTGCAGCCCGACGATACGATCGAGCTCGCGTACAAACCGGTAGCGGTGACCGTTCGCGGCGACGTGCACCAGCCGGGCGTCGCCCATCTCGATCCCGACCAGCCACTTTCTGATGCCCTTCGTCAAGTCGGCGAAGCCGACGCGATCACGGCTGCCGACCGTTTTCAGTTGACGCGTGACGGCACGACCGTCGTTGTCACGAAGTCGAGCCCCGTGTACCGCGAGCCTGCGCAGAATGGAGACGCCGTGTACGTGCCGCACGGCATTCACGTCGGCGTAGTCGGTTCGGTTGCGACTCCGGGCCGAGTGTTGCTCAACGGCGATCAGACGCTGCTAAGCGCGTTATATTTCGCGGGTGGCCCCACCAAGTACGGCGATATCAAGCACGTGGAGGTGATCCACGATGGCATTCAGTCGCAGATGGACATCACGCGTCTCACCCACGGCGCGCCGCAAGAAAACCCCGTGCTTACAGACGGCGATACGGTATTCGTGCCCGAAGGACACAAGATCGATTTCGGGCTGATCTTTCAGGGCATCATCGCGGGCTCGTACTTGCGGCCGGCACTGTAGGACCTCGATCGTGTCAGTTCCGATGCCGATCCCGCCTTACGGCTTCGTATACGAAGAAGACAACCGCTATCTGATTGCCCGTCGCATCGTCGACGTCATTGTAAGCGTAACCGTCCTCGTGTTGTTCGCACCCGTCCTTCTAATGGCGGCTGCGGCCATCAAGCTGGAAGACCGCGGCCCGGTGCTCTTCGTGCAGAGGCGCGTCGGCCGGTTCGGCCGGTTGTTCCCCATGCTAAAGTTGCGCACGATGCGCATCTCCGGGTGCAACGACGCTCTCAAGCCCTTGAGTGGAAACGATCCTCGCATTACGAACGTCGGCCGTTACCTGCGCCGCTTGTCAATCGACGAGTTTCCGCAGCTCTTCAACGTGCTGCGTGGGGACATGACACTCGTTGGTCCGCGCCCGGAAATGCCGTTCATCGTTCGACAGTACGCTGCGTGGCAGCAGCTCCGGCATATCGCAACCCCCGGCATCACGGGGCTTTGGCAGGTCACGTGCCGTTCCAACATATCGTTGCACCGCCCCGAAGCAACGGCTCTCGACGTCCAATATATTTCGCGCGGCTCGTTTGGCGGCGATATCTCGATTATTCTCCGGACTCTTTCATCTCTTCTCTTTCCACGGGGTGCTCACTAGGTGCACGTTGATCCATCTCGCCACTCAAACAAGCTAGCCGTTATCGGTACGGGCTATGTCGGGATCGCGTCAGCGATCGGTTTTGCGGAATTCGGCAACTACGTCGTCGGGTACGATATCCTCTCTGATAGAATCCGTCAGCTTCAACGCGGCTTAACCCCATATCATGAAGCCGGGTTAGCGGAGTCGCTGGCGCAACATCTCCATTCGGGCCGGATTTCCTTCACCGACGATTTGAGTGCGGCGGTCGAAGGTGCGGCGTTCATTCTCATCGCCGTTGGCACTCCAACGACGGAGAGTGGTTCGGCTGACCTTTCGGCTGTCGAGCATGTGATTTCCAGCCTCGCGAAGTTGGATCTCGGAAACGCAATCGTCGTCGTCCGTTCGACCGTTCCTCCGGGAACGTGTGATCTGCTCGCCGATCGGTTCGATGGAAATGTCGAAGTCATCTATTCGCCTGAGTTTCTGCGCGAGGGGTCGGCGGTTTCGGACTTCCTCAATCCCGACCGCGTCGTGATCGGCGGGCGATCGGACAGCGCGATGCAGCGCTTTGCGGATCTCTTGGCCCCTCTGATGCGCCCGACGCTGACGATGTCGGCGACCAATGCCGAGCTCTCGAAGTGCATGTCGAACGCCTTCCTCGCAATGAAGATCAGCTTCGCAAACCAAGTCGCAAACCTTTGCGACGAGATGGATGGCGACGCTCTTCAAGTTTTGAATGCCGTCGGAGGTGATCGCCGCATCGGGCGGCAGTTTCTTCACCCCGGAATCGGTTTCGGAGGCCCCTGCTTCGAAAAAGACGTCAAAAGCATGATCCATCTTTCGCGTACCTTAGGCGTCGACTGCGATTTGCTCGACGCTACCCTCGGATTAAATGACCGTCAGCCCGGCCGTATCTCTCTGATTCTCGAAGCCGAGCTCGGCCGCCCCGTGCGCGGGATGTCCCTTGGTGTGTGGGGTCTCACCTTTAAAGGCGGCACGGATGACGTGCGCGATTCCTTGGCAATCCGAGTCATCGAAGATCTGGCGGCTCACGGTGCTGAGATCGTCGGTTACGATCCGGCGTTCAAGGATCCCGATCACACGCTGCCGTGCCGGTTGGCCCACTCGGCGCTCGAAGCCGCAGATTCGGACGCCTTGCTCGTGCTGACCGACTGGCCGCAATTTCGCTCGATTGACATGCGGACGGTCGGCCACAAGATTCGAAGCGGCCTTGTCATCGACGGCCGAAACGTGCTAGACGGGGATTCCGTCGTCGCGGCCGGCTTGCGCTATCGCGGCATCGGGCGGCGCAGATCCTCGGATGCTGCCGAGCTGGCGGAGGCAGGATGAAAAAATTCATTAACGTCATTAAACAGCGCCGCTACGTCTTCGGAGCGGTGGTTCTCGTTGCGCTGCTGTGCTCGCCTTTCCTGACCAAGATCGCTCGCCCATCGTACGAGGCGACATCCGAGCTCTCGTACGTGGGCAGTGGGTCCGCATCGAATGCGATCAGCCTCAACAATGCAATCCTGCCGGCTTCGGATCTCCCGGATCTGGTCATGAGCACAGATGTCATAAATCGCGCGCGTAAAGCCAGCGGTATCGATTCAACCGTCGACGATCTCCGGTCCACCATCTCGGTCAAAGGTAGTCCACATTCGAACGTCGTTCCTATCATTGTAAGATCGAAGGTACCCTCGGAGGCACTGGCGCTCGCCAACAATCTGGCGGATTCGACCGTCGCGCAGTACAAATTGCTCGTGGAGAGTCAGTATGACGATATACTGGCGAAGATTCACGGCGAGCTGGATGCCGATCAAGCGCACATTCGCGATATTGACGCGCAGTTGCAGCGTTCGGTACAAGCCGACTCGACCGTCGGCTCGCCCGACGCCCTCGACGCAATTTCGAAGAACCTTGCGGACCTCGCGTCGCAACGTGCGGCCGCGTATGCAACGTACGTAGGAGACCGCGCTGCGATGTCGGCGCAAGACACCGGCAGAGGCGACAGCGGCCTGGCCAAGGCGATTCACGAACAGATCTTGGCCGGCGACCCAATGTACCAGTCGTTGAAAGCGACTCAATCGAAGGACGCGGCAGCCCTCGTGTCGGTGAAAGGTGGTTACACGGACGCTTTCCCCGGCCTCGCCGGCTTGGAACAAAAAGTCGCAGTGGAGAAAGCCGCCGCCGACCAGGCAGCCAAAGACGCGATCGCACAGCACCCCGGTAACAGTTCGACTTACGCGCAGGTCGTCTTGAACCAGCATACGGCGGTCGCGCTCGCAGCTGGTGACAAGGCGAGAGTGGACGCGATCGATCAGAACATCGCGACGGCCAAAGCAGCGTTGCGTGACCTGCCGCGTTATGGAGTCGCGGCCGACACTCTTCGCGCGCAGCGCGATAGTGCAACCAACGCCTATCAGCAATTGCAGCTGCGCTACCAACAGACGCTCGTCGACCGTACGCAGGCGGCGGCGCTCGGCGCGGCATTCGTACTCGACCACGCAACCGAAGCGACTCCGCGCATCCCGGCGTTCGTGCTCGCCTCGCTAATCGTGTTCTTCATTTTCGGCCTTGCAGTCATCAGCGCGTATCTTGCGGAAGCGCTCGATCCGCGTATCCGGACGGCCATTGACGTGGAAGACCTGTATGGTGCACCACGGATAGGAAGTGTATAGCCTTGACAAAACACCAGGGGGGTTTGCCGTGACCGATCAGGATATCGTCGACAAGCTAAGCGTAACCCGCGCCAAGATCGAGGCCGTCACCGCCGGCCCCGTTGTGATCGCGATAACTTCTGCCCGGTTGACGGACGGCGCGGACCTTCTCGGGAGCAGTCTCGCGAAGAGTCTCTCCGGAGTAGGCCGCGACGTCCTTCTCCTATGCTCGCGCGCGACGCCGGTCGCGCCCGAACCTCGACGCATCGGTATTCGAGAGGGAAATGATAGCGGTCCGAGCGTGATCGCCCTCGCCGGCTCGTATTCGTTCGACGCTGCCCAGGCGGCCTATGAGGAGTATCGTAGCCGCTTCGCATTCACCGTAGTCTGCGCTGGTCCGGCGGCGAAGAATGGCTCCGCGCTCTCGTTGGCGTGCGCGGCAGATTTCGTGTTGATTGCGGTCGAGCAAGGCCGTTCCAGCCGTGAAGACGATCGGGAACTTGCTCGTGTGCTGAACGCTGCGAATGCTAAAACCTTTGGCGTCGTGACGATCGATCGAAAGACCATTCGTGACTTCGGACGCAAAGCAAGCGAAATGTCATTCTCCGTATTCCCGTCCCGCGTCGATCTCGACGACACGGTGGCGCGAAGTGCCTCATTTGCAGCTAAAACCGGCTAAGATGGTGAGTCTTGTTACCGGCGGGGCCGGGTTCTTGGGCAGTCACCTTGTCGACCGCCTGCTTCGAGATGGAAACGACGTCATCATCGTCGATAATCTTTCTACGGGGAACCTGAGCAACATCGAAGCGGCGATTCAAACGAAACGCTGTACGTTCGTCTTTTGCGACGTGGCGAAGCCGGCATCGACGTTGCGAGCGGAACTCGCCGGAGGCCTTCGCGGGCGGCAGCTCTCGAGGATCTATCACTTGGCCTCGCCCGCAAGCCCCGAGGCTTACGGCAACGCGCCTTGGGAAACGATGGCAGTGAATAGTGTGGGCACGATGTCGCTCATCGACGCCGCGCTCGAGCACGGGGCTCGGTTCTTGTACGCCTCGACGTCTGAGATCTACGGGGATCCTCTCGTGCACCCGCAACCGGAGACGTATTTCGGAAATGTCGATCCGATCGGCGAGCGAGCCTGCTACGACGAAGGTAAGCGATTTGGTGAAGCGGCCGTTTCTGTGGCGGCCCGGTCGCGCGGACTCGACGCAAGAATCGTACGCTTTTTTAACTGTTACGGTCCGCGGCTCTCGCCGGCCGACGGCCGTTTAATTCCGGCACTTCACCAAGCGTCGTCCACAAACCGGCCTCTACCGATCCATGGCACGGGTCTTCAAACACGGTCCATGACCTACGTAGCGGATGCGATCGACCTGCTGACGCTTATTATGGAGCGGAGCTTTGCAAAACTCCAGCCGGTCAACATTGGTAGTGACGACGAGCGCAGCGTGCTCGAGATCGCCGAGACCTTCGCGCGGGTAGCCGGAATCGAGCTGATCATCGAAAACCTTCCGGCGCGCCCCTCCGATCCGCAGCGGCGCAAGCCCGACCTGCAACTCGCGCGTTCGCTCGGTTGGGCGCCGGCTACGACGCTCGAGGACGGCTTGCGCGCCACGCTCGATTGGCTCCAGTTCGTTTCGCCGGCGTACGTGTAAGACGTGATCGCCAGAACCGCAGCTTGGTATCGCCGTTGGTATTTTGCGGTCGCCCTCGCGCTCTTCATTTTCTCACCGGAGGTCCGGCGAATCGTGGACTGGCAGACGTCGGTTCACAAGCTATCGCTCTTTAGCGCTCTTCCGCTCCTTGGGCTGTTGCCGGCGTTGTTGCTTCTTGCCGAATGGAAGGACGTTGGGTCCTTTTATCGCCTCGTGGCCGCGATTTGGGTGGGGGCTTTTGGCGTTGCACTTTTTATTGGCGGCGTTGCGGATTCTCCGCTGGCGGCGACCTATGACATGCTCGAGTTTTCGACGCCGCTTCTATTCGGTTTCTTTCTCGCTTCGGCGCACGACGATCTGTACGTGCTTTTCAATCGTGTTGCCGGAACGATGCTTTGCTTCGCCGTAATCTCGGACGCCTACGCGATCTATCAATACGTATCTCCGCCGCCATGGGACGTCTTTTGGGTTCTGAATTCCGGGCTCGTAAGTACCGGCGTCCCGGAGCCGTTTGGGCTGCGGGCTTTCGGCACGCTCAACTCGTATGCCACGCTCGCGCATTACACAGCCCTAACGATGGTAGTCAACTTACCGCGGCTCCGTATGACGAATTGGCGCAGCGTTATCGGTTACGTTCCGATGGTGATCGCCTTGTTGATCACTTCGGACCGTACAGCCTGGATGGCGGTCACCGCAGGCTCGACGCTATACCTCGTCATGTCGCCGCGTCGCAAGGACGCGTTAAAGGCGTTGGGCTTGGTCGCTTTGCTCTGCACCGCGCTGTCGGCGACGGTTCTCCTTTCGTTGAACGGATCCCAAGAGGGCGCATCGCTGCTTCAGTCCCGGCTCGCGTCGCTCGGGGAAATCAGTGATGATACGTCGTTCGCCGACCGGCAGCGGCAAACGTCGGGTGCTTGGCATGAAGGCATTAGTGAGCCGCTCGGCCAGGGGCTCGGCTCGATTGGCGTGGCCGCCAACGCCGGTGCCTCTAGCTCCACGAACACGCTCGATAATGGTTATCTCGCTCGCTTCGTCGAACTCGGAGTCGTCGGTTGTGCCGCTTACCTTGTCGCGCTCGTGCTCGCAGTCGTCGCCGTTTTCCGCGCTTATTTTATGAGTCTGCGCGCGGGCGATACGCTGCTTTGTAGCATCCTCGCGGGATCCTTCGCCGTGCAGGTGACAATGCTAGGCACGGATCTGTCCACCGACACGCACGGCGGTTTACTTGCAATCATGTTCTGGTTCTCGCTTTATGTCGCCTCGCAATATCTCGCCCACACCTCGCAAGCTGAAGCAAAGACCCCGGCCATGCCATTAAGACGGACAACCTCGCGCGCTTTCGGGGCGCGCGGGTAGCTTCGCGTGGCAGAGCCTACCATGGTGGACAGATTCTCGAGTTCACCTTGCTAGACGCATCGTGATAATCGTCAGCAATGTGTTCCCCCCCGACCAAGGTGGCATACAGACGATGATGGCCGCGCTCGCAAATGTCGCTGCAGCCGAAACTGACGACGTTGTCGTCGTCGCTCCTTCTACGTTGGATGCCCGAGCTTTCGATGTTGACGCTCACTACCGGACGATTAGGTATCAGAATCTGTATCGCCCGGCAAATGTTGTCGCTATTGCGGTCGCTTTTTGTAAAGCCCTGAGGGTTGCTCGCGACCGGACTGCGTTCGCCGCGAACTGGTGGCCATCCGGGCTGGCCATAGTTATGGTCCCGCGGGCTGTGCGCGGTAAGTTGGTGATATTTGCACATGGTTCGGACGTCGCTCCGAGTAAAGGCGGCTTTCGAAAAGCTCTGATGCAGTACGTATATGGCTGCTCCGATGTCGTCCTAGCAAATAGCAGGTTCACCAAAGATCTTCTTGCGCGAGCTGGGGTTACCAGACGTGTATCCGTCGTTTCGCCGGGAGTCGACGTTGTACCGATCGCACCGGCGCGGTCGCTCGAACCTACCGTACTTTCTGTAGGTCGGCTGGTCAAGCGTAAAGGTTTCGACCGTATCGTATTCGCTCTCGCGGCCCTGACTTCGCGCTTTCCCACCATTCGATACGAAATCGTCGGCAACGGCCCGTATCGCGCACAACTCGAGGACTTGGTTCGCAAACATGGCCTTGGAGATCGTGTTGTCTTCCATGGCGTTCTTTCGGACGCCGACGTACAGCGTGCGTACGCCAGAGCGTGGTGCTTTGCGCTGCCCGTGCGAGCGGTCGACGGCGACGTGGAAGGCTTCGGGATCGTGTACCTCGAGGCCGCCATGGCGCGCCTGCCCGCGCTCGGTGGGCTTCATTCGGGAGCCGGCGATGCGATCGTAGATGGAGTGACTGGGCTCCTGGTTGATGGGAATGACGTCGTCGCAGTGACCGACGCCCTCGCGAAGATCTTTGAAAATCGCGAAGAGGCGGAGCGCATGGGCGACCGGGCATTCGAGCGCGCGAAGACGTTCACGTGGCAGCGGAGCTTCGATCATGCCAAACGTGCACTCGAAACGTGAAGCTCGCAATCGTCGATCAGACGGGCAATAAAATCGGAGGGGCCCAAACCAGCCTGGAGCTCTTCTTGCACCATCTCCCCCCCGACATCGAAGCGACAGTCATCTTTTTCGAAGACGGTTCGTTCGCGGAACGCGTGCGAAAACTTGGGGTATCGACGCAGGTCGTCCCCCTTGGCGAAAGCGTTCGCAGAGTGACGCGCGAGGGGTTCGGGCTGGACGCGGTGCGCCTCATTCCAGGAGCCTTGAAGCCCTTGGTCGCGGTACTACGTGGGGTTTGCCCGGATATCGTGTACACGAACGGCATAAAAGCTCACGTCTTAGGTTCGCTCGCCGCACGGCGGATCGCGGTTCCGAGCGTGGTCCACCACCGCGACATTCTCACCGGAACGACGCGCCTTGCCTTTCTCGCCGTCGTTGCTATGTGTTCAAAAGCGCGTATCGCGACGTCGTCGAACGTAGCCCGCGCCTATCCACTTCCGAATACTACGATCGTCGACAATCCCATCGATCTTGCGTCGTACCACGATATACTCAAACCTGAGGCGGCACGTGCGAAGCTCGGCATCGAAGCGGGCGCGCCAATCGCTGCAATCGTAGGGCGTATAAATCGCTGGAAGGGGATCGACCGCTTTTTACGCGCCCTCGCAGTCGTGAACGGGCGGACGAAGCTACGCGGATTGATCGTCGGCGCGCCGCACTTTAGAGATGCTGATCAGATCCCCGAGCTTTACGCCCTTCGGTCCAAACTCGGACTCAACGATCTTGTGAGCTTCGTCGATTGGGTCGACGACGCACGAACGGTGTATGCTGCAATCGATGTCAACGTCAATACTTCAAATCGAGAGCCCTTCGGCAGGACGATTATAGAAGCGGCCGCCTGCGGTGTACCGAGCGTTTGTTTCGACGACTCGGGAGTGTCGGAGACGATGCAGAATGGTATCAGCGGAATCGTGGTTCGCGCGCATGACGAGACGGCACTTGCACAGGCACTTAGCTTTTACGCGAGCGATGCCAAACGGCGCGCGGAGGCCTCAATCGCAGCTCGCACATGGTCACAACGTTTCGACGCTACCTTGCATGCGCGTCGCGTCGCCAACATTCTGCGTGCAAACTCGAAACGCGAACTCGCGAGCTAACCTCGCGTTACGTATGATATGTTGCTGAAACTCAACAGAGGGGCAAAGGTTCGTACCCCGGCAACGTTTGTGGCGCGGGTAAACGTCGCTTCTTGCACGCAAGATAGCCCCGGAAGGACTTACGAATGAACAGTGCACAGCTTTATACGGACGGAACCTATCTACAACGCACCGGCGGAACGTGGCATATTGAAGACTCGGCGGCCAAGGCACGCTGGGCACTCGAGCTTCTCAAACGGCATCCCGAAGCGACTCCGAAGTCCATAGCTGAGATCGGGTGCGGGGCCGGCGCTGTTCTCTCCACTCTTCAAGGCCACTTCCCGGAGTCTGCTCTCACAGGCTATGAAATTAGTCCTCAAGCCTATGCGCTCTGCGAAACTCGAGCGAATGAAAGCCTTCGGTTCGTCTTGGGCGATGCTTTTGAGGACGGCAAGCGTTACGATCTTCTCCTCGTACTCGACGTCATTGAGCACGTCGAGGACTGCTTCGCCTTCCTGCGCGCGGCGAAGGCGAAGGGGCGTTACAAGCTCTTCAATATCCCCCTCGACACGTCCGCAAGCTTTGCGGTGCGTGGATACAACCTTTGGGACACAGTGGGGCACATCCATTTGTTCACTTTCGAGACTGCTATGAAGACCCTTGAGTACACTGAATATCACGTCTTAGATTGGCTGTTTATGCCGGCCGCGTTAGAACGCGCAAGAAAACGTCCGGTAACACAGATCATGAATGCGGTTCGAGCATCGCTGGCCTCGATTAGTCCAAAAATGGCATCCCGCCTTTGCGGGGGCTATTCGCTGATGGTGCTAGCCGAGTAACTGGCTTCGCAGCGGATTCTTTGGGATGAGAACAGATGCGTAGGATAGACGACTCGATGCCGCTACGCATCTGCCTTGCAGTTCCGTGGTTGGCGCCCTACACAAACACGAACGGTATCGCGTGGTATAATCGTTGGCTCGCCGACGGTCTCGTGAAGAAGGGCCATCTCGTTACGGTGGTCGATGTGTCGATGCTCGAACGTCAAATCGTAGCGGAGCCATGGGGCGAGAGCGTCGTGATGCGTGGATCGAGACGAGGTACCCTGCCTAAGTCTCTTCGTAGCGCGATTTTCGTTCGCAACTATTTGACTTCCAATAGAGGCTTCGACATTTTCGAGACGAGCAACTGGCCTGGGCTTGCCGCATTGCGCCCTCGCGGTATGGCAGTAACGTTTATACGCCTCATCACGCCGAGCGGCCACGGAGTAGGAAACCTCCGGAATCTGGTATGCGGGGCTCTGGAAGCGATTTCCGTGCGTCGTGCAGATGCGGTCATCGCCAGCACCTCGTACATTCAAGAGAGCCTCAGTTCGTTATACAAGCTCAACTTGCAGGACGCTTACCGCGTTTCGTTCGGAATACCAGACGTGCAGGTCCGGTCGCCTCGAAATGCCGAGGGACAAATGAGGTTCATCTCCATCGGTCGTGCGGAAGGTCGAAAGGGATCTGACGTTCTACTCGAGGCTCTGCTCATTGCTTTCAATCGGCATGAAAGCTTTAGAGTTACATTAATTGGTTCATACGGCGGTTTCGTAAGAGCATCAGATAAATTACAACAGATTTGGACCACGCTGACGACGAAGCATATGAAACGCTTCACGGTGATTGAAAATGTCGACGAAGATGCGAAGTTCGCGCTTCTCGCAGATTCTGACTATTTGCTCATGACCTCGCGGACAGAATCGTTCGGATTACCTGTGATCGAAGCCATGAGAGCCGGAACCGCGGTCGTTTCCTCGGTCGGCGGGGGACTCAGAGAAGTAGCTGGCGCGTCTGCGGACAACATTCTCTACGAAAATCCCGAAGATCCTGAATTGCTTGCGGAAACAATTTTGTCGGCTGTTCGACAAGGACGCGCTCATGCGACCAAGCGTGGCGCGGCCGCGCGTAAAACATATGTAGACCGATTCAGCGAACACGTTTTCATCGATGGGACTGTTGCCGCGTACCGTGACAGACTCGAAAGGGCTCGTTTCGCCTGTGATCGCTGAATCGAGTGATTTCCGCGACAAGATATTATTCTTCGCCACCGTCGAAGGCTGTTAATTCCGCGCCTTCTATGTCGACTCGGTAGATTTTCGTCGCACCAGTTCATCTGCCCTTATGCAAAATGGCCAAGTCGCCTACCTTCGGTTGCTGGTGGCGAGCAGTACTAAATCTCGAAACAGCAACGTCTCGTTCAAGCGAGGAATTTGGCAGGGGTTTGCTGCAATCGCCCGGAGTGAGGATCTTGCACCTCTTACACGATGTCCGAGACGCTGGTAATGGGATCGTGCATGCGGCGATCGATGTCGCCACGTACCAGCGTGTTGTTGGTCATACGGTCGCTGTAGCGTCCGGTCCGGGAGCATTTTCTGATCTACTCGTCTCCAATGGGGTGGATTGGTATCCGCTTCCCCTAAGGAGGAGTGTTAGGAACATTGCTCTCGCGGGCTTCCGCTTTAGATCAGTCGTCCGCCGTTTCGCGCCGGATATTGTGCACTCGCATGGCCTCATAGGTACAGCGGTGGCTCGGGCATGGCGGTTGCGCTCCCCCTATCGCATCGTGGCAACAGCTCATCGCGTATATGATAGGGACGTGCGGCTGTTGAGCCTCGCCGACGAGGTCATCGCTTTGAGCGAGTCCAACGCTGAGGTCCTCGCTGCGCGCGGGATTTCCCATAGCAAGATACATGTAATAAAGAATGGCACAATTGGAACTCTGCGGCGGCCAGACAAGAATGCCACACCGCAAATCGAGCTTGAGCATCCGGCGGTCGTTACGATCGCCGGCCTCTATAAGCGAAAGGGCATCGATGTTCTTATCAGCGCATTTGCCCGCATCGGTGAAACGCACCCGAATGCTCATCTTTACATCGTCGGCGAGGGACCTGATCGCGATTTGTTCCAGAAGATCGCCATTGGCGAGAGCTGTTCTGCTCGCATCCACTTCGTAGGCTTCAGTTCAAACGCCCACAGCTACCTTCGCGCTTCGGATGTTTTCGTTTTAGCGTCTCGCAGGGAATCATTTCCGCTAGTATTGCTTGAGGCAAGGGAAGCTGGCTGTGCCATTGTCGCAACCGACGTGGACGGAGCTAAGGAGGCGTTGGATGGAGGCGATGCGGGCATTCTTGTGGCCGCCGATGACGTTCCTGCCCTGGCCATCGCAATTGATAAGGTCATATCGGATCCTAAGCTTGCTGAGGAATACCGAGCAAGCGCCGGTAGATCGCTTTGGCGATTCAACGCAGAGCGCATGGCTCTCGAGACACTCGCGGTGTATGCCTGATTTCGAACCTTCCCACTCCAGTTGAGCCGACACTACAAGTAACTGCACCGGGACGTCGGACAGAATCCGAATCAGACCTCGCGATCGTGCCACGCCATTGTCATAGGGGCATTCGCCTCAGCGAAGTATCAGTGTATTTCTAGGACTGAAATCGAATCCGTCACCGGAAGGCGAACGCTATCCGCTGTGCCTTGATCAATGGTGGCGCTTATGAATGACCATGTGGAGTCATACGTGTAATATTTTATGCCGTGGGCCCCGATTATCGAAATGTTCACCGACACCGGTGCAATAGGAATGCGAGCTCCCCCGGTCGGGGTGTCTCTATAACTGCCCACCTCTTGCCAGAGGAGCAATTCGTAGATACCGCCGCGCTTTTCGAGTAGAAGATGGTCGACGTCGGGCACGGGGCTTTCCACGGCATAGCGTAAGGCCTTTAATTCAAATATGGGCCCCGGGTCAGATAGCAACGAAATCAGGCTTACCAGGGCTGTGTATTGAGGCTTTGCCTCCCCATTAGCTTTAAGAAGACCAGTCGCTCCGAAGCCTGGATCACCGGGTGTGTCGACAAATTGATAGAAGTAAACTCGGGGCTGTCCAGCATTGAAATCCTCGGCGACCACGCGCGGATCGTATTTTGCAATCACGTCATCGGGAAGCCAGCAATTCCGCTTAGGATCATCGCCGTACCCAGTTTCCGTCGTCCAAATCGGCTTCAATCTCGTAGACGCGTGCGCGATTGCAAGTGTTCTTGCAACTTGGGTGCTTTGCGGATCGCGCCGGCAAATATACGAGTGAACATTCCCCGCGTCCTCGTATGCGTCGAGATCACCTAATTGAGCAAATAGCGCCGTGTGCGCTAGGGACGGCCCTAGAACAGTAATGCCATCGAAATCTCGCTGCCCATGTACGATTGCATATAGCGTGCGCTGCTCGGATGTAACGTGCTGTACCCAATCTGGATCTTTTCTTGCTGCCTCGTCGTATTCGTTGTTCGGCTCGACAGCATCGACGTAAGGCCGAAAATCGCCGAGCGTGCCACGAATGACGCTGGGCGTATCTCCGACTTCAAACCCCACGGAATGTTTAATACCATGCTCGCCAAGGTAACGAAGGCGCTCGATGTACGTCGAATCCTGGCTCGGAGCACCGTCACGAATGTGCCGAAACCCAGATTTCAACAACGCCGAACTTACTTTCGGCCAAGCAGTGATGTACGATGAACCTTGATACCCGAAGTGCGTGTTGACGCCGACCGCGTCGGCGAAAGAGTCGGCAGGCTGCGGCATCACGGCCTCAAGCATACCAGCGGCGCCAGAATTTCGAGAGGTTGCAGGTGTGGCTAGGGCAGCCAAAAGGGCGAAGGCAATGAGGGCGGAGCGTGACATCGTGTTGCCCCCAATTTAAGCGGCCCGTCCTTAGTTCCCCCATCCTCGATGGCGCCTTTTTACAGCATTTTCCCCGGAGTTCTGTGTTATCTTATGAAGGTATATTTTCCAGGCAACACTGTAGCGCGGAGGGGTTGTTCTGAGAGCTCCTCCCAAGCATACTAAACCTTTAGATGGACGAACGTGATCGCGTCTGTCACGGGAATCGACATCGTGGTGCTCGATGGTAACGGAGTGCCCACCAGAGCCCAATTCACCGTATATACGTATTCCACCGCAAGCGAGGGCGCCTTCGCGAACGTAATGGAGACGTTTTGTGGAGCAACCGCGATCGGTAAACCACTCGTCGCATCCCAACCGGGCAACTCGCTCCAGAGCAGCAGGTAATAAGAACCGTCACGCTTCTGTAGGAGCAATTGCTGAACGTTCGACGTACCTCCGCTAAGCGAGTACGCGAGCGACGTAGGTTGGAATTGCGGCCCGGGATCCGCAAGCAGGGATATCATACTTTGAAGGGCCACATATTGCGGCTTCGGTGCACCGTCGGTCGAAACGAGCCCCATACTGTTGTAGTTTTGGTTCGGGTCCATATCCGCGAATTGATAGAAGTACGTGTGCGTTTCGCCGTACATCCAGCGCTCTGCGACGGTTCGGGGATCGAACTTCGCGATCTCCGTGTCTGAAAGTGCGCAAGGCCATTGCGCCATATTATCCGCATATCCGACCTCGGTTGTCCAAATTGGCTTCCACTGCGTCGAAGCGCGGAGGAATGTAGTGTTTGCGGCAATGCCGTACGCATTTGACGTCCCGGGATTGTAGCTACACGGGTAGTCGTGGAGATTTCCCGCGTCCTCGTAGGCGTCGAGCGGACCTACTGCCGCCGCATGGGCCGCATCTGCCAACGATGGTCCAAGGACTTTGATGGCCGCGTACGCTGGATTAGAGTGCACCGTCCCATACAATAGTTGCTGCTCGCTTGCAATTTCGCTAGCCCAATTCGGATCAGAAGCCGCATTCTCATCGAATTCATTTGCAGGCTCGACGAAGTCGACGTATGGGAGGTTTTCGCTTATAGTTGCTGAGATCTGAGCCGCCGTCGTGGTTACCGGAAACCCGATGCTGTGCTTAATGCCCGCTTGACCGAGGTACGCGAGCGCTTGCGCCCCTGGCTCGCCGGGCGCTCCGTCTCGAATGTGGCGGATTCCTGAAGCGACCAGTGCTGCAGAGATCGCCGAGAAATTTGTCGCGTACGAGCTGCCACTATAAGTGAAATGCGAGTTGGCACCAATCGAATCAACAAACGAGTCTGCAGGCGCAGCTGTAGGGGACGATAGCGCGGAAGCGGTCGCCGTCGGACTTGCTGGGGCGGCCGAGGGAACAACTGTCGTGGCGTGATTTGCGGCTGATGGGACTGCAGGAAGGGAAACGCTCTGCATGCCACCGCCGCTGCAGGCGGCCAAGGCCAGTGACATCGCGCACGCGATAAAGTATGTGGATGAGATGCTGCCGCGATGCATATTACAATTGACGACTTGATCGCGTCCATCTGTTACGTGGCCAGGGCGACTGTGCGCCGAGTCACGATGGGAGCTATATCCCTCCTCTCGGCCTCTAGCCGTCCCGCGATCGTGTTACGAAGTTCGGTAATTGCTCAGAACGTTCGAAGCGACGGTTCCACGCGTCGTACACAATCGTACGCAACTGGTCGATGAAAATGTGCCGCGAGAACAATTCGGCATGCTTACGCAGCTCGACAGCATTAAAGTGTAGTTCCTCCGCCCGACGGATACCGGTGGCGAACGCTTCGACCGTCTGGTCGGGTACGAGGATACCCGTCTTACCATCAAGGACCGTTTCTGTAGCCCCTCCGGCGCCGAATGCGATTACCGGGCGGCCACAAGCGTTCATTTCGAGCGGGGTCATTCCGAAGTCTTCGTATTGCGGAAATAGCAGGGCGCGCGCGCCGCGCATGAGGCCGATCAATCGCGCATCGTCGACGACGCCGAGTGTGATGACTGCGGGATCGTCGGGAAGGTCCTTGTGGACTCCTCCGACCACGATGACTCGGCGGCCCACGGACCGTGCAGCCTCAACGGCAATATCGACGCGCTTATATGGTACGGCGCGTGATGCGATCAAATAATATCCATTGGCGTCGCTGGGGGCGGCTGCAGGATCGGGCGTAAATAGCTCCGTGTCAATCGGGGGATTTAAAACGATGCTGGGACGGCCATAATGTTTGGCAATCCGGTTTTGGGTGACGCGGCTGTTGGCGACGAACTGGTCGACCCGGGAAGTCGACGATACGTCCCATACTCGAAGCCGGCCGAGCACTGCACCTGCGAGGAGTCTTAGTGGCGGCGGAAATATGCTTAACTCGGCGGCGGATCTTTCCCATAGCGCGCGCATCGGAGTGTGGCAGTAGCAGACGTGAACCTGATCGGCGCCTCGTAAAAGACCCTTGGCGACCGTGTGATGCGATGAGACTATCAGATCGAATTCGGAAAGATCAAAGCTCTCGATAGCAGACACGAACAGCGGCAAGAAAACGCGGTGACTGCTTTGCGCTCCGGGCATTCGCTGCAGATATGAAGGTCGCACACGAGCGGAAAGTGAGGCTGGCCCACGATCCGCTGAATAGACAATCGTAAAGATCGGCGCCGACGGAAACGCCTCGGCAATGGCTTCAACGACACGCTCTGCCCCGCCGCGTTGCACGAGAGGGTCTGAGACAATAGCGACTTTCGGTGCTACCTCGTGATCCATGCGTGAACCGGCCCGTTCGATCATTTGTGCACCATCCGTGCCATCGGGGCGCCGCGATGCAACTGCCTCCGTCGATATTGTCTAGAACCGATGAGTCCTAGGCCGCCGGTGACGAGCCAGACCGGCGACCTCACAAGTGCCGTCCCCGGTACAGATGTCATGACCACGATATCTTGACGTCTGTCGGCGAAGTCCCCTATAAGCTCGACGTGGAAGAAAATCTTCAGCCGTCGCGTTAGGCCAAGATCTCGGCGTTGCCGACCCAAGTCGCAAACTCAGCCTCGAATTGCCATCGGCGCTGTTGCTTAGGCGCCACTTTCTCAGCTCGGGTTCGGGCTTCAGGAAAAGGTCTGCACTAAAAAGTGCCTGAAATCTCGGCGGACGATGGTTCATTCGAACCTGGGCGTGGGGGCAGATTCCGGTCCGATCGAGTTCAAGCATCTTGAACATCGCGTGGCTGAGTTGCGCTCGGAATATCAGACAGCAACGCCGTGGCCGCATCTTGTCCTCGACGATTTTTTGCGGGGTGACGTCGCGGCGCGAGGGGCGGCGACCTTTCCGCGCCTTGACACATTAAGGCTGCGGCTCGCTCGCTTGCTCGAAGCCCGCGCCCACGAATGGCTCGTCGATTCGCATGATCCTGCGATCGCATCGATCTTCGAGGCGCTACAAGGCGAGCGTTTTACAGCATTCCTAAAGGCAATCACCGGCATCAGCGACTTGGCACCAGACCGGCAGTTTGTCGGCGCCGGCCTGCACCAGGGCGCTCGAGGCAGCTACTTGCACGTGCACGCCGATCACAATACGCATCCAGATGACCCCACGTGCTTTCGCCGGGTCAATGTGCTTTTGTACTTGAATGACCGCTGGGAACGAAATTGGAACGGCGATCTCGAACTCTGGGATCGTACTGCCGGTGGTTGCTGTAAGCGCATCGAACCCAAATTCAATCGGTGCGCGATCTTGCTTGTCGACGATACTGCATTTCATGGATACGGGCCGCTGCGTGTGCCGCACAATGGTACGCGGAAAGCGATCGCTTCATATTATTATTCGAACTCACCGGCCGCAGGGCAATCGTCGGAACCGCATCCTACGACGCTCCCCGCGTTAGGCGGCGAGAGCTTTATTTCAGTGTTCGCTCATGGTATACGAAGAAAGATCTTGCATCGCATCGAGAAAACTTTTCGGATGTAGGCGCAAATTCCGTGTGTGCGGACGACAGGGGCGACGCCGCTGTGTTAGCGATGGATTTCGCCGCTGGAAATACGAATCAGAAGGTTCGGCGTCCGAAATACCTTGCGGAGCGTGAAAGCGTCGCAGTTCGAATCCTCGCCGGCTAAGCTCGCCCCGAACGTAGCGGAATGCTGCCGTCGCCGCTCGTTAAGATTTACCGAGTCGCTTGCAAATAATCGTGCAGTCCGAGCCTCCAGTCAGGCGGTAGCGGAACCCCGGCGCGCGCGAGTGCATCGTGAGCGAGTACCGAGTAGCGAGGGCGTCGCGCGAATGCCGGGAAGGCGTCGCTGGTCGTGCGCTCGATCGGGGCGTCGATGCCCGACGCGGAAAGGACCTCGACGGCGAAATCGTACCAAGTGCAGCTACCGGCGTTCGTGACGTGGTAGGTGCCGAAACGCCCAGTCTCTAGGACCGCCCGTATCGTTCGTGCGACATCGAGCGTATACGACGGTGTACAGGTGATGTCGTCAACCACGCGCAGTGGCTTGCCAGCCCGCGCTTGCTCGCGCATGCGCTCGGCAAATGTGTAGCCTTTCGTGCTGCTGCCGCGTACGCCGTACAAGCCGCTCGTTCGAAAGAGGAAGTGGCGCTCAGTTCGGGCTGTCAGTGCCAGCTCGCCGGCATACTTCGAGATGCCATAGACGTTGATCGGGGCCGGCCGATCCGACTCGGTGTACGGGATGCTGTGCGCGCCATCAAAGACATAGTCGGTGCTGATGTGCGCAAGCGCGATTTCGGCCGCCTCGCATAGCGTGGCCAACGAATCGACCGCAACCGCGTTGACGGCGAACGCACGCTCAGCGTGTGTCTCGCAACGCTCGACGTTGTGGTAGGCGGCGGTATTGACGACGAGCGACGGCTTGTGGTGTGCGAGCATTGCGGCAATCTCCGCAGGCCGTTCGATGTCGACCATGGCGTGATCGACGCCGACCGCGTCGAGCCCGGCGAGCGTCGCGAGCAGGTCGGAGCCTAGTTGTCCCGAGGCACCGATCACGACGACCCGGCGCAGCAGCTCGCTCAGAGGGCTACTCGCAGGTTAAGGGCTCGCGGAAGCCGCGCTTGAGACCGACAAGATGTGCTGCGTGGTGCAGGCTTTCGAACTGGCCGGCGTCCGTCCACCAGCCGGTCAAGACGTCGTATTCGAGATCGCCGGCTTCGATGTAAGCGTTGTTGACGTCGGATATCTCCAACTCGCCTCGCTGCGACGGGCGCAAGTTCCGAATGTAGTCGAAGACCCGCTGGTCGTAGAAGTAGACCCCGCTTACCGCGTAGTTACTCAGCGGCACGACGGGCTTCTCATCAATGCGTATGATGCGCGTGCCATCGAAAACGGGAACGCCGAACCGCTCGGGGTCGGGGACTTTTTTGAGCAAGATGCGAGCCCCCGTCGATTGCTCCGCGAACGCGCGTTTGTACGGCCCGATATCGTCTTCGAGGATATTGTCGCCGAGCACCACGCAGATGCGCTCGCCGTCGGCGAAGTTCTCACAAAGTCGTAAAGCGTCGGCAATTCCGCCTTCGCCGTCCTGATACGTGTAGTTGAGATCTTTGAGCCCGAATTCTTTGCCGTTCCCGAGAAGCCGCAAAAAATCTCCTGCGGAATTTCCTCCGGTAACAAGCATAATTTTTTCAAAGCCGGCCCGACAGAGCGTTGCAAGCGGATAGTAAATCATGGGTCTGTCATACACCGGAAGCAGGTGCTTATTCGTCACCTTCGTTAGCGGCCGCAAGCGCGTTCCGAGGCCGCCGGCTAGAATGATTCCCTTCAATGCGTTCCTCGCTTGGAGTACTGCGTTTCGTAGTAGTCAGCGAAGGCACCTAGTTTCAATGGCCGCCACCATGCTTCGTTTTCCCGATACCAGCGGACCGTGTCGACGATACCGCTCGCGAAATCGTGCTGCGGCGACCAGCCGATGGCGCGCGCTTTCGTGCAGTCGAGCGCGTAGCGCCGGTCGTGACCGGGCCGGTCGGTAACGTGCCGCACGTGCGTTTCGAAGGAGCGCTCGCACAACTCGACGAGCCGCTGCGTCACCTCGAGATTCGTGCGTGAATTGTCGCCGCCGAGATTGTAGATCTGACCGTTCTCGCCGCGCTCGAGGACGGCGAGGATGCCGCGCGCGTGGTCCTCGACGTGCAGCCAGTCGCGAACTTGCAAGCCGTCGCCGTATAACGGAACGGGCCAATCGTCGATGAGGTTGGTTATGAAGAGCGGAATGAACTTCTCGGGATACTGGTAGGGCCCGTACGTGTTCGACCCACGCGTGATCAGCGCAGGTAGATCGAAGGTCGCAGCGTACGCGAGAACTTGTAGGTCGCCACCGGCTTTGCTCGCGGCATAGGGCGAACGCGGCGCAATCGGAGCGTCCTCGTTCGATGCCCCGGTGGGGACGTGACCGTACACCTCATCGGTCGAGACTTGGAGGAAGCGACGCACGTTCGCTTTGCGTGCGGCCTTCAGCAGGACGTACGTTCCGAGGACGTCCGTGCGCAAGAACGCGTCGGCATCGAGAATCGACCGATCGACGTGCGTCTCGGCTGCGAAATTCACGATGACGTCAAACGGCCGATGCGCGAGCAGATCGGCAACGGCGCGCTCGTCGGCAATATCGCCCTTGACGAACGAATAACGCAGGTCGTGCATGACGTCGGCGAGGTTGGCCGGGTTTGCGGCGTACGTAACCGCATCGAGATTCACGATGCTGATGTCGGGCCGCTCGCGCAGGGCCATGCGCACGAAATTCGAGCCGATGAATCCGAGACCGCCGGTAACGAGCCAAACCTCAGCGCTCATCGCGCGGGACGTCCTAGTGATAGAGCTCGCCGCAGGACACGTAAAGTCCGATTTGCTGCGTAGAGGCGTGCACGTTAACGACGTAGTTTCCTGAGAGCAGCTTGGTCTCGGGCGCCTGGACAAGCGTCTTCGAGATACCGTTGATTACCGGCGCCAACCCGTACGCGGGCTTGGGATCGATCGAGGAGCAGTCGTGCCCGCGATGGATGTGCGCAGGCTGCTGGCGGCCGGGCGGCTCCGAGTGGATAGTTAGGATCACGAGCGTGCTCCCGGTGCCGCGCCGGAAGAGCGTGACGCTGCCGACTTCGCCGGAGTTGTTTTGCTGCGCCATTCCCAGTTTCGTGCCGGCCCCGGAGTCGTCGGGACCGATTTGAGAGAACGCCGCGCCGGCAAACACCGTCGCGCCGAAAAGCGCTGCCCCGAACGCGATCGTGCGAATCATTGCAAGGTTCTCCTATTCGTGGATCGAGTGTTGGAGGAGCAATTGCTTAAGGAAGGGGCGGGAAAAAGCCTCGCGGCGCCCGCAAGAGGGCCATGGTGTCTGTCGTGTCCTTGATGGCCTGGATCGTCGCGATTTTGTGGTTGAGTATGGGGGCTGCGCCGAACCTCACGGTGCAGGCGCAAGGCCGTCCGCCCGAACCGGCTGCAACGGACCACGCCCTCGAATTGGTGGGGCCGCCGTGGCATTGTGTTACGTTCGAGGGGGACGAACATGACGAGCTTTTTCAAGGGAACGTACGCAGCGAGTTTTTTGAGGAGGGCGAGCCGGACGAGATCGCGTCGACGACGTCATTCTTCGACGTCTCCGGCGCGGGACGAATAAAGCAGCGCTTGAAGCGCGAGCGGAGCGGCCGTTGGCTTCTGATCGAGAACGGTTTGCTTGTTGCTTCCGCGCCCCCGTGGACGCATACGCAGTGGACATTTGAACGGCAGGCCAAGGCGACGTCACAACAGCTCCCCATCCGAAGCGTCCTGACCGACTTAGGAACGCTAGTGTTTCGGCGCGATGTTCAGGCCCTCGACGGCGGCGCATGGCATACGGTCAAGGGCGAAACGTGTAAGCGGGCAAGCCGGTGAACCTTCTCGCGCGTGCCGCGATCGTGTTCGCGTTCGTAGCGGCATCCACGGCTATCAGCATACCGCGCCAGCAGCCGCCCCCGGCGCCTGCGCCGAGCTCCGAAGAAACGCAGTCGCCGAGTGCTGCTCCGTCAGAGACGCCAGCCGAGGAAATTTCCCCGACACCGACACCAATGGCCTCGGAAGTGCCTTCGCCTATCGTATCGGTCACGTTGTTTCCGACTACGCCGGACACGACGCCGCCGGCTCTCGAGACCTCGCCGACGCCCGCCGAGACACCCTCGCCGGTGCCGACTGAGATAGCGTCGCCGACGCCGNNCCGACACCGACACCGACGCCGACACCGAGCGCGCGGCCCACGCCACGCCCAGGGCCGTCCGATCGGGCGCACTGGCTTGTGGGGCCCGCGTGGACGTGCGAGACCGATAAGAATAGCCTGCTCTTGACGACGTTTACGGCGACGCTGAATGGCATCGAAGCGCGCGGCTTGCTGCTACCGGCGACGCCCGGCGCGCCGGAAATCGTGGAAGATTACACGTTCGCTGCGGGTTCGGAGCGCTGGCACGCCGCCGTCGCAAGCGGAGCGTTCGTCGGCGACGCCGACATGTGGTTGGGCAATGACTGGACGTTTGAAGGATCGACGGTCGTCGGTTCCAAGACCTTTTCGGGGCGAATGATCTTCAGGTATCTCGACGACAACGCATTCCGGCGCGACTTCGAGTTCAAAACAAATGGCCGCTGGCGCATCTACAGCGTGGAAACATGCAGCCGCGGGCTGCCTCAGTAGAAATCTGATACGTAATCTCAGCCTTGCGCTTGAGGATGCCCGCGATCGCGTCGATCAAAAGCCTCGTCGATATCCGCAAGTCCCTCGACGAGCCGATCATTGGTGATCCTCGGTGTCTGCTGATAGCGGCTTCGGAGAATGCTCTGCTCCACGAGACCTAGGTCGACGACGCCAGCGAGGAACTCCAGGTCCTTTTCCCGTCGAATTGCGAGTTTCGAGACGGTCAGATCGTGAATTTCAGGAAAGATGACCGTGACCTCACGTCTACTGCCGCCGATCTCGACGCTACCGACCACTTCCCGCAGCGTCCTTGTGCTCCAGTCCGGCGGAAGACGGGCGAGCGTCTCTGAGACGGCTTCGATGTACGTACCGGTTTCGAGATCGAAGTCCGAGTCTTGGCCGAGATGCAACATCAACTCTTCGTAGACAACATTCGAATCGCCATACCCATGTAAGGGAAAAAGGTCGAGGTCGTTCGAGCGTAGGACGACATCCATTTCCGGATCCGGCCACGTACCATGAATCGCCTGCGAACCGATGACGACGAATTCGGTGCAACTGCTCACTTCTGCGGCTTTAATGAGGATGGCGAGCATGTCGGCCTTGCGCATCAGCGCCTTATTGCGGCGCCGGCTGCGCGCGTATGCTCGCGGAAAATCGCGTCGCGCTCCGCTTTGGTTACAAACGCACGGAATGAGATGACAGACCGCAGGATCTGACCCCGTTCGGATAGCTCCGTGAACGCTTCGCGGATGGCTTCCGGTCCTCGATCGACGATTGCGTCCCACATCCGGAGGTACGTGTTGTCGCCATGACGCCTGCGCAAGAACTCAATGAAGCTCCGCAACTTCTCGGTGCCCTCAGGCGTGACACGAGTCGCGGCAAGGCGTCCTAACGCCAACGCGATGAAGTCATTGGGCTGATAGAGATTCGTCGCTTCGTTCGTAGAGGTGTGCTCGCTCATGATCTCGTTCAGATTACCATATTTCGGCCTGCGTAAGGCCGTAAGCAAGCCTTTAATGGAAGTTTCGTGCGTGTACGCCTTCGGTCGTGCCGTCCGTGTCGAGCGTCCAGAAACGCTTGGCGAGGATATCGAGCGTGCCTTGCTCCTTCTGTAGGACCCCTTCGATGACGAGCGCGCTCGAGGTGCGGATCGTGCGACGATTGCGTTCGTAGACCGCCGGGTTTACGATCACGTTGATCAGGCCCGTCTCGTCCTCGAGCGTGAGGAAGACGAAGCCTTTCGCGGTGCCGGGGCGCTGGCGGGTAACGACCATGCCGCCGACCTTGCAGACGAGGTGGTTCGGCATCTCCCCTAGACGCGCCGCGGCGATCGCGCGGTGGCGATCGAGATCGGCGCGGAAATGCGCGATCGGCTGCGGCCCGGTCGTGACGCCCGTCCCCCAAAGATCGAACGCCGTCTCTTCGCGCGGCCGGAGGGCCGCGAACGCGGCGGCCGGCTCTTCGACGTCCATGCCGCGGCCGAGTTCGCCGCGAGCCTCGCGCTCATCGAGGCCGCGCAGCGCCCACATCGCGTCGCGCCGCGTCGCGAACCACGGTGCGAAGGCGCCGGCGATTGCGAGATTTTCGAGCGCGTCTTTCGAGAGCGCCGTGCGGGCCGCGAACTCCTCGAGATCGGTAAACGGACCGCGTCCGAGCGCCGCCTCCAACGCTTCGCGCTGCTGTTCGCCGAGGCCGCGAATGATGTGGAAGCCGAGCCGCGTCGCGCCTTCGCCGTCGACGAAACTCCAGAACTCGCTCGCGTTGACCTCGACGGGTTTAACGACGACGCCGTGCCGGCGTGCGTCATTCACCAGCACCTCCGTCGAATAAAATCCCATCGGCTGCACGTTGAGGATCGCTGCCAAGAAGATCGCGGGCTCGTGGCACTTCACGTACGACGAGGCGTACGAGAGCAGCGCGAAACTCGCCGCATGTGATTCGGGGAAGCCGTAGTCTGCAAAGCCTTCGAGCATGTGGAAGAGCTGCTCGGCGGCCGCCGGATCGATTCCGTTCTGCACCATGCCGCCGACGAGTTTCGGATAGATCTCGGCCATCCGTTCGCGCGAGCGCTTATGTCCCATCGCGCGGCGTAACTGATCCGCTTGCCCGGGCGTAAAGCCGGCCGCTTCGATCGCCATGCGCATGCCCTGTTCCTGAAAGAGCGGCACGCCGAGGGTGCGTTCGAGCACCGGCTTCAATTTTGGATGCGGGTAGGTCACCGGTTCGAGGCCGTTGCGGCGGCGCAGGAACGGATGGATCATGTCGCCCTGGATCGGNNCGGATGATCGCGACTTGCATGACCAGATCGTAGAAGCACGCCGGCTTCATGCGCGGCAGCATCGATATCTGCGCGCGCGATTCGACCTGGAACGTGCCCACCGAATCGCCGCGCTGCAGCATCTCGTAGGTCGGCTTGTCGTCGGGCGGGATCGTCGCAAGCGACAGCGGCGCTTTGGTTTCGCCGTAACGGCGCCCGAACAGCGCGAACGCATCGCGCAAGAGCGAGAGCATCCCCAGGCCCAGCAAGTCGATCTTGATGAGCCCGAGATCGGCCAGATCGTCCTTGTCCCACTGCACGATCGTGCGATCGCGCATCGTCGCCCATTCGACCGGTGCGACGCACACGAGCGGATCGCGCGTGATCACCATGCCGCCGGAATGAATTCCCATGTGGCGCGGAAAGCCGTCGAGGCGCCGGCAAAGCGCGAGCAGTAACGCTCCGGTCTGGCCGGTGATGCCGGCCGGCGCCGGGACCTTGCCGGCCGGCGCGAGGGCTGCGGTCTCTTCGCGTGAGGCGTAGATGTTGGAGCCCGCGTCGAGGTCTCGGCGGCGCTGTACCGACGTGGGGAGTGGAGTGGTAGCGGAAGCGGAGTGTGGCCCCTCGACAAGCTCGGGGTGACAAGTGGTGGTGGCGGCGGCGAGCGATTCGCGGGCGTCGTATTCTTTTGAGAGGGCGTCGACTTGCGCGAGCGAGAGTCCGATCGCTTTGCCGACGTCGCGGATCGCGGAGCGCGTGCGATAGGTAATCACTTCGGCCGTCATCGCCGCGTGTTCGCGATCGTAGCGCTCGTAGACGTACTGGATGACTTGCTCGCGATCCTGATGGGCGAAATCGATGTCGATGTCGGGGATCTCGTTGCGTTCTTCGGAGAGGAACCGTTCGAAGAGCAGGTTCATCGCGATCGGGTCGACCGCGGTGATCCCAAGCGCGTAGCAGACCGCCGAATTCGCCGCCGAACCGCGGCCTTGGCAGAGCACCTTGAGTTCGTGCGCGGCGCGTGCGATATCCCACACGACCAGAAAGTAGCCGGCGAGGTCCATCCGCGCGATGATTCCAAGCTCGTATTCGAGCTGCCGTTCGGCGGCCGCCGGCAACGGGTTGCCGTAGCGTTCGCGCGCGCCTGCGTACACGAGCGTGCGCAGGTAGGATTGCGTACTCGACTCCTCGGGTGGAATCGGGAAGAGCGGAAACTGTCCGGCGAGTTTATCGAGGCGGAACGTGCAGCGTTCGGCGATCGCGAGGGTGTTTGCAATCGCTTTGGGATATGGCGCGAACAGACGCGCCATTTGGGCCGGGCTCTTGAGATAGAATTCGTGATTGGGAAGCAGCAGGGTCCCGGCTTCGGCCAGATTCGTGCGGTACTTCACGCAGGTCAGCACGTCGCCCAGCAACGCGTCTTCCGGGCGCGCGTAGGCGGCGCCGTTGGTCGCGACGTAGGGAATCGCGAGCGCGCCCGCGAGTTCGACTTGCGCGAGGATCGTGCGCGCGTCTTCGGGGCGCAGATGATGCTGCAGTTCGAAATAAAACCGGCCGCCGAATAAGTCGCGCAGTACTGCGGCGCGTTCGCGGGCGGTCCCGAGATCGCCGCGCAGCAGCGCTTCCTCGGGCCAACCGTCGTGCGAACCGGAGAGCGCGATGAGGCCGGCCGATTTGCCTTCGAGATCGGAAAGGCGCAGGCGCGCGTCGCGCTTCTTTCCACGCAGTTGCGCCGCCGAGATCGCGCTCGCAAGATTGGCGTACCCCCGCTCGTCTTCGGCCAGCAGCACGATACGCGCCTTGGAAGATCGGGGCGGCGTGCCCCCCGATGGCCCCCAATCAG
>PMHP01000140.1 GCA_003158195.1 Vulcanimicrobiota bacterium
TGGTGGCTTGAGGTTCGGCGCCCTGCCCCGGTTTGAACTGAAGATGAAACGACCACGATAACAAAAAAAACCCTCGCCGTTCGGCGAGGGGCTCCGCAAAAGACGTGCCTACGTCTACGCGCGCAACCCGACTACGCCGATCCTTCCGAACCGCCGCAACACCCCGGGCAACAACAAACGCAACGTAGCATGCGTCACCTTATAGCACGCCGTGCACGGCGCGTCAACGACCGGGCCACATCGAAACGGATAAAATCTTGTCATCCTGAGCGNNAGGACCACCGTAGCGTGGATCCCGGTGGCGCTTCGACAAGCTCAGCGTGACAAAACTGGTCTTGTCGTTCGCGCTCGTCGGCGTGATACAATTGCGCGGAGCCATGAACAGCAATCACCTCAATGCATCCTCCGATCGAGTCACCGCAGAGCAGTATGAATACTGTTGCACGTCTCTTTCGCATCCCGGCGATAGCGCCGCCCTCTTCAAAACGCTGGACCGCGCCGTGAAGGCAGACCTTCCATCGGCGTATGCTTCGGTAAAGACCCATCCGGGCGACGAGGTTTGGGGGCATTCCGGTTCACCGTATGTCGTTCTCGACGCGACCGACGACAAGAACCTTGCGGGCTACGAAATTTGGTTCAGGATCTGTCGAGGAAAGGCGCGCTTGCCGTGCATTTGATACAGCGCTTTACTTGCTTTGCCGGCGCCTTTGCACTGGCCGCGTTCCAAGCCGGATCTGCGCTTGGTGCTGCGGCGTTTCCCGCCGCTCTTTACCAGACGTTAGCGAAAACCGACGGCATCGATACGTGCGCGCAGGCAAAGAATGAGAGCTCGCTAGCCGCAGCGCGCGCCGTGTTCGCCGTCGGCGTCGTACAGCTGAGCAGCGGCGTGACCGTCTATACCGCGCAAGACGCGGACCCGTGCCTGTCGCATGCGGTGAATGGCCCGCTGCTCGCCTACGTCGCTTCGGGCCCGAACGGCTTTCGGCAAGTGCTTTCGACGGGAGTGATGTCCGGCAAATTCGGCACCGACGGTTCGCTTGTGACGATGGAGAACGACAGTGCGATGACGGCATACCGCACGACCTATCGGTTCGACGGCGCGACCTATGCCGTCGTCCGCGAAGAGCTTGTGAACAAGGCGACCGGCCAAGCGAAGCAGATCGACGTGCCCGTTCGTTTCGCCTACGGAACGTCGTCCGCGACGGTGAGCGGGAAAATCACCTTCGGTTTCGGCGACAGCTACGTGCTCGATGCAAGTGCCGGGCAGATGATGTCGGTCGTCGTCCATCCCAAGTCCGGCGGCCTCGTATCGCTTTCGATCTACCATGGCTCGGGCGCCGACTTGGAACCAATTTCCAGCGGGACGTCGCTCTCGTGGCGCGGTAAGCTTCCGAAGAGCGGGCGCTACCAAATCTCAGTCGACGATACCCGCGCCGCGCCTGCGGCCTACACGATGACGATCGCCATTGAGTGAGCACATATTCGACCTTTTGTAATCGCTCTCGTACTTACGTTTCTCCCGATAGCATCGTTGCAGTTCGCGCCTGCCGGGGCGGCCGGTGCCTATGCGCCGGCACCCGCGCTGGTTGCGGCGGTCGGAAAGAAAGATCAGGTTGCATTTTGTGCCGGCCGGGAAAAGCTCAGCGTGCCGGCCTACGTGCGCAAATGGTACTCCTTCGCGACCACTTCACTCGCGAACGGTACGACGATCTACACGGCGGCCGGCGGTGGTCCGTGTTTGGACGGCGCCGCAAACATCGGGCTCTTCGCGTACATAGCCGACCGGGGGACAGACCGGTTCGCGCAACAGCGAATTGACGAGGCAACTGGCGAACTGGAACCGTGGCGCCCAACGCGGGAAGACTTTTGACTCCTCGACGGGCTTCAGTCTCTCGAATGGAGCTTGTTACTCACCGGAGGCCTCCTGGGTAGAGCTCGACCGCTGGAGCGCGCTTACCCCGCCCAATGCAAACTGCCGCCGATGTAATTGCGGAGCTGCGCAAAGTCTGTGATTTGCAGTCCGACTAACAGTCAGCGGTCATTTGACTACGAGTTCACGGTTTCTGGGTAATTTTGCCGATGAATGGAGCCCGCGGAGCGAATAACATAGCGTCATGAGGCCGTCGAACTTGCGATGGCGCTTCTCCCCGGAGGACAGAAAAACATGACCGCGATCGGTCTCGACCACTTCAAATAACCGACGATGAGCGATGACGAAGACGCGGAGAGCCGGAGCGAGGCCTACCGCCTGCACATTCGAGGACCGGTCATTGCCGCCGGGTCCGACGCCGCGGGGACGGTGACCTTAACCGTCCGCACCGGTTCGCTCGAGCACCAGCTGACGTTGCAAGCGACGAATCAGGACGTCGCTGCGATCGCCAACGCTTTCGTCTATGCGCAATGTGGCGATCTGCTTTCGCTCGATATTCGCGGCGAGGATGCGCGCTGCAGCCTGTGCGGCCCCGACGGCCGCTCGTTCACAACCGTCTCCCACGACAAGGTTGAAGCCTGATGTTGAAGTGAGTGCTTCACGGCCCCACGTCGAGGACCGCAGCGAGCGCCGCTCTCGAGGTGACGCCGAGCTTCGCGTAAGCCGCCGCGAGATGCGTCTCGACGGTTCGCACGCCGATTACAAGACGCTCGGCGATTGCGCGCGTCGAGTTCCCTGCGGCGGCGAGTTCGGCGATCTCGCGCTCCCGGCGGGAGAGCGGTTTCGTCAGCTCCTGTTCCGTCGTGCGTTTCGTGATCTGCCGCAAGAGCCGGCGTGCGCCGCACGCGCTCATCAATGCGAGGGCGCGCTGCTTCTCCCCACGTAAGACACGGGCTTCCGCCTCGAGCAGCGGTGCCTCCATCTTCTCGAAACCCACGGCCGCCTCGGCGGCGCGGCGGTGCGCGGCGGTCATGCTGTCGAACCGCGCCGCCGCATAGGCCTCGAACAGCGCGCAGTGCGTTCGGACGATCGGGTTCGCGGAATTCCTATAACGCGCGATGATGGGGGCGACCGCTTCGACCTGCCGCTGGTCACCGTGCGCCGCCACGGGAAGGGAATAGACACACATGATCTCTTCCTCGAAAAAGTCGGCGATCAACGGTTCTAGCGTCGCGCGCGCATCGCCGAATCTTCCCTCGTTCGCGTGGAGGTCGGCGACCGTGGCGGCGAGCCCGGCCCAAAGCAGCATCGGGGCGTTCTTTCGGACGCGCTCGAGGGTGCCGACCGCGTCAGCGCGAGCGGCGAGGACCTCGTCGCGCAAACAGATGGCGACCCATCCTGCGGTCGCGGCCATGTTGACCGTGGTGGTGAGCGGCCAATGGGCTTCGGCGAGCAGTGCGTTCAGTTGCCTACGTGCCTCGTCGAGGCGTCCTGCGACTAGCAAGTAGTTCGCGTAGGCATTGCGCGTCACGCCCGTTTGGTAAAGCTCTCCGTGACGCTCGACGAGCGCCATCGCCTCCTCGAGAGCTTCGATCGCCACACCGGTCGGCCGGATGCGCCCGGCGTGCAAGGCGAGACTCGTGCTCCCAGAGACGATCAAGTTATGATCCCGGCTCTCCCGCGCAAACCCCAATGCACGTTCGGCATCGTCGATGGCGCCCTCGTAGTCGCGCTGACAGAACGAGCGTACGCCGGCACGGGCGTGATAAAAGCGGAAGGCGTCGCGGGGCCGCGCCGTCTCGAGCAATGGCTCGGCTTCCGCGAGGGTGCGCTTGCCGGCTTCGAAGTCACCGGCTAGCACGTGCAATTGCGCGCGTTGCGCGAGGATGCGGACCCGCAGGCGTTCGTTCGGGGAGCGGCGTTCGAGCGTCTCCGCGCGATTCGAGGCCGCCGCCGCTTCACCGGCCGAGCCGCGGCGACGCATCGAAAGCGAGAGTTCAAGGAGCGCTTCGATCGCGCGTTCGTCGTCGCCGAACCGTTCCGCCAAGTCGGCGGCGGCCGCATAGTTGCGCTGCGCTTCGTCGGCATTACCGAGCGTTTGATGAGCGATCGCTGCGCCTTCGTGCAGGGCGACCGTAGCCGCGTCACAGCCGCTTGCGCAGGCTAGTGCGCGTTCGAATTGCTCGGCCGCCTCGCGGTAGGCAAACTGCGCGAGCGCCCGTTCGGCGGCGCTTCGGGCGTAAGGTAGGCATTCGGCTCGCGCACCGGCCCGCCAATAATGTTCGGAGAGCTCCGCCACACGCTCGCCGGCGTCGGGCTCTCCTTCGATCGCGCGGGCAATCGCCAGGTGCGCCGTCTGATCCTCGACGAGCAAGATGGGTGCCACGATCGCTTCGCGCACGAGCGCGTGCCGAAAGGTAAACCAGCCCGGAGCGCTACGGTCCTCGACAAGAAAATGCTGTTTGACGGCATGACGCAGAAAGGCGAGCACCGCCGCACTCGGCTTTCCGTCGGCGAGACGTTCGAGGAACGCCAGGCTGAAGCGTCGCCCGATAAGAGCCGCGAGTTCGAGAAGGTGAAGCTCCTCCGGGGACATGCGCGACGTGCGGTCGGCGATGAGAGTACGGAGCGACGCGGGAGCCGGATCGGCACGATCGTCGACGGCAGACTTGAGGAGCTCCTCGGCAAAAAGCGGATTGCCTTCGCTGCGTTCGCGGACGTGGTGCAGGACGTCGGCGGGCGGATGTTCCCGCGTGCCAAGCGCGGCATCGACGAGTTCCGCGATGCCGGCGCCTGTGAGCGGCCGCAGCGCGATGCGGTGCACGCGCGGGGAACGCGAGAGGCGGGCCAGGACGCGGTCCAGCGCCGGTGGCCTTTCGGTGTCCTCCGAGCGGTACGCGGCGACGAATGTCAGGCGCTCGTCAGCGAGCTCGGCGCCGAGAAAATTCAAGAATTCCACGGTCGCCGTATCCGCCCAGTGCAGGTCGTCGACGATCGCGACGACGGGCCGTACGGCCGCNNCGCAGTGTCTGCAGCAGCCGCCGGAACACACGCAACTGAGCAGCCGCGCCTCCCTCGTCGCCGGTCGCGGTTTCGACCGGCATGTGCTCTCCGAAGGCGTCGAGCAGAGCTTGCGCCGGCGCGAGCGGGACCGGGGCGAAGGACATGCACGTGGCAAAGGCTACCGTGGCGCGACGGCTCGCCCACGAACGGAATTCCGTCAACAGACGGGTCTTTCCGATTCCGGCCTCGCCGTATACGAGGACGATGGCCGGTGCTCCGCCTGCCGCTGACGCGCCGGCCAGACGGAGCAAAGCGTTCAACTCCGCATCGCGGCCGACCAGGCGCGGACAGTACAGTGCCGGTGCGATCACGCATGCGCCTTTCGAATCGCTCACCCCCGCTCCTCGCGAGCCGCGCGGCATTCCCGAGCCGCGCAGATCGCTACAGCGCGCCCGCGGCTTTCGCCTTCGTGATGATCCGGCGCGCGCCGAGAGCGCTCAAGCCGAATGCGAAGACACACAAGAGCGAGACCAGCGGCCACGCTCCATCGGCGTTGAGCCGCCCGCCGGGACTGTCGCTGGTTTCCCCGCTCGTATCACCGATCGTCAGCCGCACCGGGAGCCCATTGAAGAGCTGCGCGCTGACACTTCGGCCGCTGACGAGTTGCGCGTCGTAAAGAGGCTGGCCTACCTCTACGCGTCGCCGGCCGCCACCCTCGAGGGCGACGACGAGATCGTAGTGCAGTTCCTCGCCCTGACGTGTTTCAACCGTGTCGATGTCCGAATCGGAAATCCGCGCCGTAACGACGGTACAGTGGCCCGTCGCCGCCGGAGGCCGGGCGCAGGAGGGATCGTTCCGGTAGGCCTGCCCGTCGATGAGATCCTGCGCGCAGCGCGGCGTCGCCGCGACGAGCGCCACGACGCTGAGTGCGAAGAGCACGATGACGATCAGAAGCAACTTCCGTGCGCCTGCCGGCGAGAGCGGCTTCCGCCGAATGTAAAAGTTCACGTCGAGGTTCCACAAGGCGTGCGGAAAAGTGGTCTCCGTATCGTAGCGAGTGCCTTCGCGAACGTGCAGGGCAAAATCACCCAGATTTTGGCACCGCTCCACTCGATCCGGGCTTCGACTCCGTACACGGGTCTCCGTAGCGCCCCCAATGGTTCGCGAGTTGCCGCACCCGTACGATTGCTCCATGACACAGCGAGGAATTGTGGGGGGCGATGTAACCGGCGCAAATGAGCGTTGGCGGCCCGCGAAGACCGCTCCATTCGCCCTCACTGCGCGCGAGCTCGAGGTTGCAGTCCTGCTGTGCGACGGGCTTCGTAACGCGCAAATTGCCGCGCGGCTTTGCCGCTCGGTGCGCACGATCGATCACCATGTCCAGGCGGTACTCGCCAAGATGGGAGTCTCGACGCGAACGGCGGCGGTTGCCGCCGCACTACGCACCGGTATCGGGCCCGCGTCGAGCGCGAGCGACTCTGCCGCCGGCCGCGCCTGCGGCTACCCGCGAGAGCGGCTTTGCTCACCGCCTCCGTACTAAAGATTCCGTACCGGCCACGATATCACATGGCTGCAGTAGCCCGTATCTTCAGTGCACTCCACTGTATCGAGCCAAAGTGAGGAGGGCCTGTGCGGCGCTGCCGTCGGCCGCGACCGCCGCGCCAACGTTAGACACGCCGCAGCACTCGTTCGCGATGCTCGCCGCGCTGCCGGCCGCGGCATCGAGTCACGACCCGAAGGTCGTAAATTTGAATTTCGCACCCGCATTTGAGCAAGGGGGACGGTATGGGCATTAAAAGTTTTGGAAAAGGCGTTTTGAGTGTGCTGGGCGGCCCTGAAGTTTGGGCGGCGGAGAAGGTCGATGAGGTCGGTACCGAGGTCGCTCGCGAAGTCGGCCACAGGACCGGTGACTGGATCAGTGACAAGGTCTATGGGCCAAGCGACAAAGGAGGCAAGGAAGGCCTTCCAGGCCCCGCAGGCCCCNNCAGGCCCTGCAGGCGGTAAGGGCGAGCAAGGCCCTCAAGGCATCAGCATTCAGGGTCCTCAAGGCCCGACAGGCCCTACAGGCCCAACAGGCGGTAAAGGCGAGCAAGGCCCTCAAGGCATCAGCATTCAGGGTCCTCAAGGCCCTACGGGCCCGACAGGCCCTACAGGCGGTAAAGGCGATAAAGGTGATCGAGGCGAGCAAGGCCCTCCGGGCGCCGGGAACCTGATTCTCTTCCAGATAAACAACGAAGGTGGGACTAAAGACGCTCCTGGCGTTCAAGTCACTCAAGCGCCCCCGCCGGACGGCAGGGTCGCTCCGGCTCCCGACGGCAAGGTCGCTCCGGCTCCCCACGCGCAGCCGCAGCACCACTACACCCCCTCCGCCCCGCAGAAGCCCGAGTTCGTCACGGTCGACGGTGTTAGAAAGTCGGTCGAGCACAATTTCTCTTACAAGGGAGAAGCGCGTACGGTCGACTTCGACCCGGATCGTGAGGGCGATGGCGGCCGCTACACGGTGAAGTTCAATGACCACAACCATATGCGTACGATGAGCTTTCACGATCCGATGCTCGACGCGTCCGGGAACGTGATGAAGGACGCGAACGGTCCGATCCACCACCCCTATGCCGAAGCGGCAAGTCAACTCCGGGAGCAGATGGCTCAGGATCAGATACGAAAGATCGAGACCGAAAAGGATTTTGGCGCAGCGCGGCGCGAGGACGCTCAGGCTCGGGATGGTTTAAAGGCTGCGACCGCGAGCGGAGTGCCCGATCAGGCCGATCTCGATAAAGACTCTGCAGCCAAGGCGAGGATGGGGGCGGATGCGCTCGCCGAGAAGCCGCATATGTACGCCCTGGACTTCAAGAGCGACGGCAAGTGGACACCGGCGGAGGATACGAAGGGTACCGTGACAATGTCGGCGACGGACGGGCATCCTTCTGAGCCGCACGAGCCGATTCAGGCGCGTTCTGGGCCGCCGCTTGATGTATCGCGAGCCGAGCCGGTGCTGTCCGTCGGAAGGGGATAAAGAGGTGGGAGTACGCGGCAGCGCATCGCCGTTCGCGCTGCTCTCGTTCGCGACGCTCGCCGCGCTGCCGGCCGCGGCATCCGCCGCTCCGCGATTGACGCTCACCACGACGACCTGGACCTCGCCGGCGGGCGGGTGCTCGCAGGTAATCCAGCACGCCGAGGTCGAGGGCGTGTCGGGTGACGCAAAGACGATCATCGACCGCGACCTCACGCAAGCGATGATCGACAATCAGCTCCCAAAGCTGTATACCTCGAAGGACGACATGGCGAGGCGTTGCGCGGGTTCGGAGCGCGCCGTTTCGATGGGGCAAGTGTGGTCGACCGGTCTCGCGAGCGACCGGTGGCTGAGTGTCCGCTTGCGGCAGTTCGTGCGCAAACCGTCCACCGGTGCGGACCTGGAGACCTACTTTTGCATGACCTTCGATCTGAAGAGCGCCGACGGTCCGTTGCCGACGGAGCACTTCTACACTGCTGCGACGCGACCGGCGTTCAACTCCGCGATCGCCGCGTATTACGGTAAGAGCCTCGACTCCGCTCGCCGCTCGTTCTACCTCGGTCTCAACGTGGCCAATACCGAGATCCTCGTCACGGAGACCGGTGCCGAGGTTACTGAAATCAATGACGATGCAAAGCACGAGAACGACGTCGTCAAGCTTTCCAACGCTTCCCTCCGCGGTGCCTACGCGCCGAACGGTCCACTGGATCCGGCCACACGATAGTCCAGCCGCGAGTCGGCTCGAAACGGAAAAGCCCGTCGGAACGGGCTCCTACATTGGTGCGCGAGACTGGACTCGAACCAGCACGCCCTTGCGGGCGCTAGCCCCTCAAGCTAGTGCGTCTACCAATTTCGCCACTCGCGCACGGGGACTACGGATAGGTATCGGCCTGGACACTGCGGTGCCCCACCCCCATCGTCCTGTCGGGACGCCGGGCCGAGCGGCACGGCCTCACTTCATGTTCGGGTCGAGGGCGTCGCGCAGGCCGTCCCCCAAGTAGTTGATCGCAAGCACGGTAATCAGAATACAAAGGCCCGGGAAGATCGCGACCCACGGGGCGATCGCCATGTTCGACTCGGCGTTCGCGAGCATGTTGCCCCAGGACGCCGTCGGCGGTTGGATCCCGAAACCCAAGAACGAGAGCGTCGACTCGAGGATGATGACGTTTGCGACTTCGAGCGTTCCCTGGACGATGATCGGCGCGA
>PMHP01000082.1 GCA_003158195.1 Vulcanimicrobiota bacterium
TCGCCTTGCCACAAGAACCCGCTGATCGGGCTGCCCGGGTCGCTCGCGATCAGTTTGGGGTCGTCGAGGCCGATCGTGCGGACCCAGATGCCGAACGTCCCGGTGCCTGCCGGGGCGAGGTACGCGACGCGGCGTCCGTCGGGCGAAACCGCCGGCGCGAGCTTCTGCGGGTTTCGAAAGAAGAGGTTGCGCTCCAGGAGTGGAGCGGGTGCAGCGGACGCGGGGACGAGGCAGGCGACCCAGGCGATCGCNNAGCGCGGCGGCTAGGGAGCGAAACATCGAAACGTTGTTACGGAACCTTCAGCTCGTATTCCGCCGTGCTGCTGCGGCCACGGTCGAGGTCGATCAACCGTTGCGCAAATGCTTGCGCTGCCGCGGAACCGGCGCGCCGCGAAGCATCTCTCTCCAGCAAGCGCGCGAACTCGAGCTGCAGCGCATCGAGGCGCGCTGCGTGCGGTGCGAACCAAGCCCAGCCGGCGGCGTAGGCATGTTGGCGGGCGCCGAGGGATCGCGCCGCATCCTCGACCTGCCTGCGCGCCGAATCGCCGAGCGCCTCGGCGCCGCGGACGCTGCGCAGCAGCCGCTCGAACTCACGCACGTCGATCGCGACCCGTTCGCCCAGCGCGTAGCCGCCCTTCGTGCTTCGAATCGCTTCTTTTTCCGCGATCTGCGCCCGGGTGCGCGAGACGCACATCTTGAGCGCATTGAGCGCGGCCTCGCAGCGCAAGCCGGGCCAGATCGCGCCCGCCAGCTCCTCGTTCGAGACGCCTGCGGGGAGCAGCGCGAGCGCCACGAGCAGCTCGAGCCCGCGATCGGAGACGTGTAAGAGCTCGGCGCCGCGCCGCACCCCTCCGCGCACGACGTCGACGAACAGGACGTCTTGACGGACCTTGAGCGGCGAGCGGGAAACGCGCGCGGCCATGTGGTTGAAGATGCCGTAGTCGGCCGGTTCGGGCGAATCGATGAGCAGCTCGAGCGACGCTTGCAGCGGTGCCGATTCGATTCGTCCGGCAATGACCCGAGCCTCGAGCAGGCGCCGCCGCTGTCGCGGCAAGAGCAGCGCCGCGCAGACACGGATCGCGATCCGCAGGAAACCGTTCTCGACGGCGTCGATTCCGTCGATCGCGCGATCGAAGAGTTCGCCCGAACGCTCGACGTCGCGGGTCGTGAGCGCCGCGTGCCAGCGAGCGAGCTGCATCAAACGCGGCGGCGCGTCGATTGGTGTGCCGGAGAGCGCCGCGTCGACGCAGCGCGCGAACAGGAGGACCTCCATATCGCCGCAGTCCTCGAGCATTTGATTCGCGGCCTTCGCGCGCGCGTCGTCGTTGCAGTACCAAGCGGCCCAGGCGACCGCGCGCGCGGCGTCGATGATCCGGGGCGTAACGCCGCTGCGCTGGGCCGCGTGCAGCGCCTCCTCACTCATCTTGAGCAGGCCGTGCCAATCGCCGAGAAAGCGCGCCTTTTCCATCGCGATCTGAGCGCGCTGCGCGTCGAAGCGCACGTGCCGCGCCCCGTGCACGGCGTCCGATTCCTCGACGAACCGGTCGGCTTCCGAGAAGCGCCCTTGTTTTGCCGCGATGATCGCCGAGGTCATCAAGATGAGCCGTTGCTCTTCGGGGCTTTCCTCGAACGAGCCGCCCGGGTCGCCGCCTTCGACCAGTTTCCGTGCTTCGGCCAATCGTTCGAGTTCTTGCGCGAGCATCGCAAGCCGGACGCGAAGGCGGCAATGTAACGACGGCGCCGCTTGTGGAGAGACCGACTGCAGCAGCCGTGACGCCTCGTCGTAGAGTTTGCCCGGATCGACGGTCTGGTGGCGGTAGCGCAGGGTGGCGATCCACAGGTTGGGATAGGCGCACAAGGTCGACATCTGGAGTTTCAAGAGAACGTCGATCAGCGGCTGCGAAGGCGCCCCAAGCGTCGCTGCGGGCATCCGTTCGAGCGCTGCGGCCGCCAGATTGTCGTCGCCGTAGCTATGGTACAACTCGGCGGCGCGCAGGTAGTCTCCCAACCCCTCGTTCTCGCGGGCCGCGCGCAAAACGTAAACGGCGAAATCGTCGGTGTGGCGCGCGCGCAACGTTCCCAACAGGAGCGGATGGGGCTGGTACGTGCCGCCGTCGGACAAAATGAATCCGGGAAGCCGCTGCAGTCCGTCGACGATCGCCGTGGCGTGACGGATTCCGGCGGCCGCCGAGATGTCTTCGAGCGACGCGTGCGGGATCGCCGCGGCCGCCACCATCGCCGACATCATCTCCGGCGTCAGGGCCGAGAGCACTTCGGTTGCGAGGTACTCGTGCAAATTCGAAAACGGGACGCCCTCGAGACGCTCGATCAGCCGTTCGATGTCCGCCTCGTAATGCGCGAACCGGGCAATCAGCAAGAGCGCGATCGGCCAGCCGTCGGTGAGCCGAACGATCCGATCGACCATTTCGGGCGAGAGATCCGTCCCTTCGAAGATGCTGGCGGCTTCCTCACTCTCGAAGCGCAGCTCGTTCGGCGAGAGCGAGAGGATCTGGTGCGGCGCGAGGTGGTGGGCCGCGCGCAGCGGCAACGGGATGCGCGAGCTGAGCAGCAGCACGCGCTCCGCGGGTCGTACGGCCAGCATGTCTCCGAGGAGCGCCAAGGTTCCCGCGTCCTGCGCGAGTGCCGACGCATTCTCGATAACGAACAGCGAGCGCTCTTGGCGCGCCTTCCACGTCTCGAGTAGGGCGCGGCTCCAAGCCTCGGCGCCGGCCTCGCTTGCGTGCAGCCGGAGCCGGTCGATGGCGATCGCATCGCCTCCTTGCGATTCGCCCGCGAGTGCCGACATCGCGCGATCGGCGAACTCGACCGGATCGCAGACCCCGGCGCAGTCGCAGATCGCGTGCCGGTCGAAGCGGCGCGCGAACAGCCGAGCGAGCGAGGATTTTCCGTAACCCGCCGGCGCCCAGAGCCGAACCAGGCGCGGTTCGGAGGCGATCAAGCGTTCCAGCAGCCGCGTCTGGGGCAAAATCACGCGTATCCCCTCGTACGGGCAAACGGTGGGGGCCGTTTGCGCCGGCTCAGTGGTATCGCGCAACGTTCGACCAAAGCCCTGCCGGCCAACCCGGCGGCTTTGCTGAGGCGCCGCGACTTACCGAGCGGTCGAAGCTTGCCTGCGCGACGCCGCCTGACGCGCCGACCGGACGTTCAGCAGGGCGAACGCGTCCGCTCGCCGCGACGAGCGCATCTTCATGCGGGAACCTCCATCGCGACCAGCTGCATTTCACGGCCGTGCACGATCCGCGGCGAAGCATGGCCGCACTCCGGGCAGAGCAGACCCGAACCGGGGAGGGGCGCACGTTCGCCCGCGCAATGTTCGCAAAAGACGACGAGCGGGATCTCCTCGATGCGCAGTTCGCTCCCTTGCGCGACCGAATCGGCCGTCGCGACGTCCCATGAGAAGAGTAGGGCATCGCGAGCGATTCCGCTCAGTGCCCCGACGCGCACATGAACAGCGTTCACTCGTTCGACGCCCTGCTCGAGAGCGGCCTTGCGCACACCATCGAGCAAGCTCAGAGCGACCGAAATTTCGTGCAAATCCGTATGTCCCCGTGCAATGCGTTTCGCCAGCATAGCATAGCTTTCGCTGACAACAAGACGCGTTGCCGGTGCCGTTTTGTAACGGACTGGTAACGCCGATAATGCGTCGCCGGAGCCGTTTTGGGCGGCTCGCGCGACGCTCGCGCGGGCGCCACCCAGAAACGGTTCGCGGGTAACCGCGGGGTAACTGGCGCGGCTGTTTCGGGCTCGCGAACGGCAAAAAACCGGTCTTGTATTTGTCTGCAATTTACGCTAGCGTCATCAAGTTAGGTACGACATGTATCTGAGTCCGAAGCTGAAACAACGCGAGGGCAAGAACAATGGCCGATACGGTAGTAAACGTTCTATGGATTCCCGCGGGGTTGAGCTGTGACGGCGATTCCGTCGCCCTCACCGCGGCGATGCAGCCAAGCATCGAAGAGATCGCGCTCGGGGCGCTCCCCGGCTTACCCGGCGTCAAATTTCATTGGCCGCTAATCGAGTACAGCCTCGGCGGAGCCGAGTTCCTCGAGGCGTTTTTCAAAGCGGAGCGAGGCGAGCTCGATCCGTTCGTTCTCGTGATCGAAGGCTCGATCGCGAACGAAGAGATTAAGAAAGAAGGTTACTTCACCGGCTTCGGCAACGCGCCGGGCTCGGACCAACCGATCACGTTCTCGGGCTGGATCGATCGGCTCTCGCCAAAGGCGTGGGCGATCCTTGCGGTCGGGACGTGCGCCACTTATGGCGGTATCCACGCGATGGCGGGCAACCCGACCGGCGCGATGGGCATCCTCGATTATCTCGGCTGGGATTGGAAATCTTCCCACGGCATACCAATCGTGTGCGTGCCGGGCTGTCCGATCCACCCCGACAACCTCTCCGAAACGATCCTGTACCTGCTCTGGCAGGCTGCGGGTAAAGCGCCGATGATCCCGCTCGATGAGGCGGGGCGGCCTTCGTGGCTCTTCGGCAACACCGTCCACGAGGGTTGCGATCGAGCGGGCTACTACGAGCAGGGCCAATTCGCGAGCGAGTACGATTCACCCAAGTGCCTGGTCAAACTGGGTTGCTGGGGACCGGTCGTCAAGTGCAACGTTCCCAAGCGCGGCTGGATCGGCGGCGTCGGCGGTTGCCCCAACGTCGGCGGGATCTGCATCGGTTGCACGATGCCGGGCTTCCCCGACAAGTTCATGCCGTTCATGGACGAGCCGCCGGGCGGTAAGCTTTCGTCCACGGTTAGCGGTGCGTACGGCGCGGTTGTCAAGACGATGCGCAATTTCACGATGGCGACATTGGACAAAGAGCCGAGCTGGCGCCATAGAGGTAAGAAGCTCACGACAGGTTACACCGGACACTAATCGACCGGCTGACGCGCCTTTTCCGCGGTGGCGAGTTGCCCTCAGAGACAACGCCGCCAACCGTATCGCACGAGAGGACTACTATGGCAGTTAAAGATCTCCCCGGCCAGACTACCGGGACGCAGCCGTCGCGATTGGTCGAAATGGCGTGGGATCCGATCACCCGCATCGTCGGNNAGTCTCGGAATCTACACGAAGATCGACTTTCAGAAGAAGGTCGTCGCCGAGTGTCATGCGACCTCGTCGATCTTCCGCGGCTACAGCATATTCATGAAGGGCAAGGATCCGCGCGACGCGCACTTCATCACGTCACGCATCTGCGGCATCTGCGGCGATAACCACTGCGTCTGCTCGGTGTACGCGCAGAACATGGCGTTCGGCGTGCGCCCGCCGGCGATGGGTGAGTGGATCATGAATCTCGGCGAAGCGGCCGAGTACATGTTCG
>PMHP01000172.1:0-216 GCA_003158195.1 Vulcanimicrobiota bacterium
TACGTGCCGATCGTCGAGCACAGCGTGCCGACGACGAGCGCCGCAACGAACGCCCGCTGCATGTACTCGTATTGAAACGGCGCGATCAGGAAATCGCTCAACGTTGTTGCTCGCTCGCCGCGTCCGTCCGCGCGTGGCCGTGGACGTGCGTGTGCTCGCGGATGCCGGCGTACGCACCCGATGCGAGCACCGTTTCGGGGTCGCCCTCGGCGAGGA
>PMHP01000172.1:260-3772 GCA_003158195.1 Vulcanimicrobiota bacterium
CGCTGCTGCTGGCCGCCCGAGAGCTGCGAGATGTGCCGGTTGCGCAGATCCCCGAGGCGCAGCGCCTCGAGAGCGGCATCGACGACGCGCCGATCGTGCTTCGAAAAGCGCTGGAGAAGGCCGAGACGCGGAAAGCGCCCCATCGCGACGACGTCGTAGACGTTCGCCGGGAAACTCCAATCGACGGCCTCGATCTGCGGCACGTAGGCAATCGTTCCGGGTGGAAGCGTGCGCGGCGCGGCTCCGAACACTTCGAGGACGCCGCTGGCCGGCGAGAGCAGTCCCGCAATTGTTTTCAGCAGCGTGGACTTGCCCGATCCGTTCGGGCCGACGATGCCGAGCGCCATTCCCGTCTGCAGGGTCAGATTGACGCGATCGAGTGCGACGACCTGATCGTAGCGAACCGTCAATTCGCGAATGCGAACCGCTTCGCTCACGTCGCGCTTCCCCCGAGCGCTTTCACGATCGTCGCGGTGTCGTAGCGCAGCATGTCGTCGTACGTACGCACGTGCGGATCGCTGCCGATCGAGTCGTCGTACAGATTTTCGACCGTCGAGATGCCGGCGCTCTGGGCGAGCGCGTCGACGAGCTTGGGGCTGTACTCGGGTTCTGCGAAAACGGCGCGCACGTGATTCGCCTTGGCCAGGCCGATCAGCTTCGAGATGTACTGAGGGTTCGGTTCTTGTCCCGGTGAGAGCTCGATGACGCCGATCGTGCGCAGGCCGAACCGATCGTCGTAGTACTGCCACGCGTTGTGGAACACGATCATCGAGCGCGATGCGGGCGGGATCGTGCGGATCTTCGCCGCGATCTCCTGCTCGAGCGCGACCAGGTCCTTATCGTAGCCGGCGGCATTTCGCAGGTACGCGCTTTTGCCGGCGGGATCGCGCGCGATCAGCGCGTCGCGGATCGTGCGCACGTACGAGCGTGCAAATTCGGGATCCATCCAGAGGTGCGGGTTGCCGTCCTTTACCGGAAGACCGCGCGTCGCGACGACGACATCGAGCGCGGGATTTTTCGCGTTGTCGATCGTCCGGGCGAGCCAGCTTTCGAGCCCGACGCCGTTTTCGATCAGGACGTCGGCGGCGTGAAGCTTCTCGATGTCCGCGGGTGAAGGCTGGTAGTCTTCCGGGGACGCACCGACGGGTACGAGCGAGGTTACCAGGATCCGATCGCCGCCGACTGCGCGCGCGAACGTCTCGAATGTCGAGATCGTCACCTCGACGTCGAGCGGCTTGGGGCCGCCCTTCGACTGCTCGCCCGTAATCGTCGTTTGGCTGCAGGCGGCGAGCAGCAGTACGAGCCCCAGGGCAGCAAGGCGGCTGCTCGCCGGCGGGCTCATAAGAACGGTGGGCTGCTCATGGGGTTGTGCGTCTCTGCGCGCAAGCGGCAGGCCATCCCTTGACTCGCGAGGCTTTGAGCGCTGCTCGGGCGTACTCCCGAAGGCTATGAAATACGTTCGCCTCTTCGGCGGGATGGCTGCGTTGTGCGCGGTCGTCACGGCCGCACTCCTCTTCGCCGGCGTCCCCGCACGAAGTTTCGACTTGCAGGGAACCCCTGTAACGATCGCTCGGCCGGACACCGACATCACCGATACGTATTTCTTCCCAAGCCCGACCAATGCCAATAACGTCGTCGTCGTCCTGGACGTTCATCCCTCGATCCCGGCCGGCGCCGGAGCGACGACATTCTTCGACCAGGGCGTTTTGTATACGATGAAGTTCGACACGAAATACTCGAGCGAGGCGATCGGCAGCCGTCCGATCGAGAACGTGGTGCTCCAATTCGCCACCGGCCCGCCGAGCGGGCCTGCGGGTGCTCAGACGCAGCAAATCAACGTTTACGGTCCGGCAACGCCCGCTACCATCGGCACGAATACCCGCCTCAGCAGCGGCGGCGTGGCGAGCGGAGTCGGTTTTATCAACCGTCCGTTTTCGATCGACAGCGGCGAGATTCAAGTTTTCGCGGGGACGCGCCGCGATCCGCAATTCTTCGACAAGACGCAGTTTTTCAATATCTTTCCCGCAAGCAGTCAGGCCGGATCGATCACGTCGTGCTTGAGCAGCACCTGCCCGAGCGGATTCGTCGTCCCCGGGACCGACTACTTCGCGAATTCAAACGTGCTCACGTTTGTTGTCGAGCTTCCGAAGTCGCTCTTGATAGCCGAGAACGGCGGAACCGGTGGCATTATCGCGTACTGGGCGACGACCAGCACGAACACGGGCCACTAGGAGCGCAGATGAAACGATCGTTTTTCGCCGCCTGCGCAACCGCGCTTTCACTCGCCGCTCTTACTGGGTGCAGTAACGACCCAACCGTGATTAACAACGGGACGCAGACCAACGGCGCCAACGTCCTGTTCATTCAAGTCGATCGCATCGGCAAGCCTGGTATTAAAGAGCTCTACATTCCCTACGCAAATCACGTCGCGTACAATGCCGCGTCGCCCGAGAACGATCCCACGGCGTTCGGCCCGCAAATCTCCGCATTCGTCACGGGCAGCCCGGCCGGGCGCAGTGCCGCGATCGGAAGCTACGTTGCGGCGCTGTTGGCTCCGGACGCGCTGATCGCGAACCTGAACGATAACTCCGGCCGCGCGAGCTATCTCGGCTGGGAGACGAGCGGCCAGCTTCCGGTCGATTGCACTGGACTCGCGCCGACGGCATTCGGCGGCCGCGCACTCGACGACGACGTCGTCGACGCGATGCTCGGGCTCGCCTTCGGCAGTTCGGCCACCTCGACGACGCTGACCAGCTCGACCCCGAACGTCGCGACCACGGCCGGCGTGCAAAACCCTCCGCCGGACGACCACAACGAGAAGAACGGCCTCAACGGCACGCCGAATCTCACGAACCAGGGCGTCTCCTGCACCACCAAGGGCTTCACGCCGACCGTCTTCCCCTACCTCCCCAACCCCGTCTGAGCGCCGGAAGGGGCCGCCGGGCAAGGAACGTATGTAGGCTGGTCGGTCCGTCCATCCGCGGAGACCGTGGGGATGTAGCTCAGCTGGTAGAGCACTTGCTTCGCATGTAAGGGGTCAGGAGTTCGAGTCTCCTCATCTCCACCAAGACAATACGAAACGGCGCGGAAACCCGCGTCGTTTCTTGCAGCTGAACGAAGAGGAAAGACCATTATTCCCTTTCCGTCCGCCACGAACCGGCTTGTCGGTTACTTTTCTGCCTCGTCCATCCACGCGCAGAACTATCACGTCACCGACATTCCGGCCAACTTGCTGAGCCACGTCATTTATGCATTCGCCAACGTGACGGTGGAGGGTTCATGCGTCTCCGTGAACCCCAAGGACGATCAGGTCAATTTCCCGCAACTGCAAAACTTGCAAGAGGATTACCCGCAACTCCTCATGCTGATTTCGGTGGGCGGGGCCAATCACTCGATAAATTTTTCCGCCGTCTGCGCTGCAGCGGCCACACGCGCGGATCTCGCGCAATCCTGCGTAGAATTCATGACACAAAATGGCTTTGATGGCATCGATATCGATTGGGAATTCCCCG
>PMHP01000172.1:3777-4073 GCA_003158195.1 Vulcanimicrobiota bacterium
AACATCGCCAACCTCCAGCTCGCGCAAATCTATCCGCTGCTCGATTGGATCAATCTCGAAAGCTACGACTTTTCCACCGCTTCCAGCGGGAAGACGAATTTCAACGCACCGCTGTTCACCGAGAAGGGAGATCTCAGCGTCAGTGCGGCCGTGAACAGCTACCTCGCAGCAGGCGTACCAAGCGACAAAATCGTCATGGGAGTGCGTTTTGTCGGCACTGGCTGGCAGGGAGTCGGACCGACCAACAACGGGCTTTATCAGACCGCCGCCGGTGCCGCGCCGGGGACCTGGGACGC
>PMHP01000103.1:0-204 GCA_003158195.1 Vulcanimicrobiota bacterium
GGCGGCGCCGCGGACTTTCCAAAGGCGATCGAGCTCGCGACTTCCCTCGATCCCGGTAAGGCCGACTCCGTTCCGGCTCGGTTCCTGTGGCGGCTACGCGATCGCCTCGGCGGCTGGTTCGGCTTCGGCCTGTATGACGCGCTCGACACCAAGTCGCATCTGCAGACCGCGCTCGCCCTCATCGCCCCCAGGACGGCCGCGATC
>PMHP01000103.1:236-5544 GCA_003158195.1 Vulcanimicrobiota bacterium
AGATGGCCGTCTACGTCAAGCCACGCGGCCCGTTCGGGAAGGCATACATGGCGATCATCAAGCCGTTCCGGTATTGGGTCGTGTATCCGGCGCTGATGCGACAACTCGAACGCGCATGGGACCGGCGGGTGAAGTCTGCGGGGCCGCTTCGTCAGTCCTCGGCGGCGCGCACGACGCGATAGCGCTCGGGCTCGAGGTGCGCGAGGTAGCCCGCGGCGGCGAGCGCATCGAGGACGTCATTGGTCAGAGCGCGCTCGTTCTTGTTCGGCATTCCGGCCCAGCGCATCGCAACGTCGCCGAGTTCCAACTCGCGCTCGGGCGTCAGGATGCCGCGCACGAATGACACGCTGAGGTTGAGTTTCTTCATCCGCGCCGCGTGCGGTTCGAGCGCCGCTTCGAGCGCCGAGGCCGGCGTGGCGTCCGGCTCCGGCTCTTCGGGTGCCGGCGGCAACGCCTCGGGCGCAGCGGCGGAGGAAAGCGATTCGCCGCCGATGATCCCGGGCGCGCGCTGCAAGATGAAATCGGTAACGGCCGGCAGCGCCTCGCCGAGCGCGACGAAGAACGTTTGCCATGGAACCGCGTTGACGACCGGCCGGCGCGTCTCGAAGGCTGCGAAAATGCGGCGGCCCACGTCGTACGGCGAGACGGCCAGCGACGGCGGCGGTCCGGCAAAGCCCGCGCGTGTCATGAACTCGGTCGCGACCGCCCCCGGATCGACGTAGGTAACGGCGATGCCGTCGGCGCGCAGTTCGTTGCGGACGATGCGCGCGAGATTGCGAACGGCCGCTTTGGCCGGCGGATACGCGCCGAGCGTGCCGACCGGGATGCGCGCGACGCCGCTCCCGACGTAGAATATCTGGCCCTTGGTGGCGCGCAGCGCGGGCAGCGCTTCGCGGGTCAGCGCGAGCGGCACGATGACGTGGGTTTCGAACTGCTCGTGAAGGGCGCCGTCACTTTGCTCGGCGAGCGGTCCGACGGCGACGCCGCCCGCATTGTTGACGAGCACGTCGATTCGCTCGAAATGCGTGAGCGTATCGCGCACGATCCGCTGTGCGGCGCGCGGCGTGCGCAGATCGAGCGCCAACGTGACCAGCGTTCCGGTCGCGCCTTCGAGCAGTTGCGCGAGCTCCGCGAGCCGTTCGGTCCGGCGGCCGACGGCGAACACGTTCCAGCCGGCGCGAACGGCGCGCTCGGTCAGCGCGCGTCCGATCCCTGACGACGCCCCAGTGACAATCGCAACCCGGCCGCTGCTCACGCAGGCTCCCTTGGCCAGCGGCATCGAGGTCGCCCCTGCGAGGCGCGCGAAAGCGCCCGCATGGACCACCCGCGCGTCGGCATCATCATGGGCAGCGTATCCGATATGGAAACGATGCGCGCCGCCTCGTCGACGCTCGGCGAACTCGGGGTGACGCACGAAATGCGCGTCGTCTCGGCGCACCGGACGCCCGATCTGCTGTTCGACTACGCCTCGACGGCGGCAGCACGCGGCATCCGCGTGATTATTGCCGGCGCGGGCGGAGCCGCGCATCTGCCCGGGATGACTGCGGCGAAGACGCAGCTTCCGGTGATCGGCGTGCCGATCCGCAGCGCGACTTTGGACGGCCTCGACTCGCTCCTGTCGATCGCGCAGATGCCGGCCGGCGTGCCGGTTGCGACGATGGCGATCGGGAACGCGACCAACGCCGCGCTATTAGCGGCGCGCATCCTCGCGCTCGAAGATCGCGAACTGTTGCGCCGCCTGCAAGAACGCACGGCCGAAATCGCGGCGACGGTCGAAGCAACCAAACTTTGATAGAGACGATCGGGATTCTCGGCGGCGGCCAACTCGGGCGAATGCTGACGCTCGAGGCCAAGCGCATGGGTTATCGCGTGGTGACCCTCGAGCCGCTCCCGAACTCGCCCTGCGGCCAGGTCGCCGACGAACAGATCGTCGCCGCCTACGACGACTTGCGCGCGATCGGCGAACTCGGCGCGCGCAGCGACGTCGTCACCTACGAGTTCGAGAACATCCCGCTCGAATCGGTCCGCGCGCTCGAAGACGGCGGACGCCTGGTTCGTCCCGATTCCGAGGTCCTGCGCGTCGCACAGGACCGCATTCTGGAAAAGGCGTTCGTGCGCGAAGCAGGTTGTGCGACGGCGCCCTTTGCTCCGGTTGCCGGCGGCGCGCCGCTCGACGATGCGCTGCGCGAGGTCGGATTCCCGGCCGTCGTAAAGACGGCGCGCGGCGGTTACGACGGGAAAGGTCAGTGGGTCGTCCGCGATCGCGACGAAGCGCGCGGTGCGCTTGCGGCCGCGCGCGGGGCGGCGCTCGTCGTCGAGCGCTTCGTGCCCTTCGATCTCGAAGTCTCGGTGATCTGCGCGCGCGGTGCGGATGGAACGATCGTCAGCTTCCCGGTTACCGAAAATCAGCACGACCATGGGGTGCTCGCAACCACGATCGTCCCGGCGCGGGTCTCGCCGGCCCTCGCCGAGCAGGCCAAAGCCGTCGCGGCGACGCTCGGGGCGAAGCTCGGCATCGTCGGGACCTATTGTATCGAGTTTTTCGTAGCCGGCTCGAAACTCTACGTCAACGAGATCGCACCGCGCGTTCACAACAGCGGCCACTATTCGCTCGATGCGATGCAGATTTCGCAGTACGAAGCGCACGTGCGCGCGATCTGCGATCTACCGCTCGTCGAGCCGAAACTGTGGGAACCCGCGGTGATGGTCAATGTGCTCGGCGCGGGGACGGGTGACTATCTCGAAGGGGTCGCAACCTTGCTGCGCGATCCCGACGTGAAGCTGCACGTCTACGGCAAGCGCCACGCCGCGCTGCGGCGCAAGATGGCGCACTTCACGGTTCTCGCCCCGACGCTCGACGTCGCGCTCGCGAAAGCGGAGATCGGACGCCACGCGCTTTCGTGGTCTCAGTCGCGCAGCGACTGGGGAAACGCGGCGCGCGCATCGTCGACCGTTCGGCGCCCGTAGACGACGTCGGTCGCGACCGGCAGCAGCCCGGCTTCCATCAAGCGCGGATGCAGCCAGACGCCGTCGATCACCGAGGCGCCGCCCATCCCGCCGTAGATTCCGCTCCCGATCGGCGCGAGTTCGAAGGTGAGCGTCGCCTGCGCCGGTTCGTTCCACTCGACCGCGTCGAGCGCGTTCAGGAGCGAGCGCAGTGTCGCTTCATCGCAAACGACGTACTTCGCCGGAACCGTTAGATAGATCTGACTACCGTCGCCGCCCTGCATCACGATCGCCGTGTGATCCATCGTTTGCGCTTCAGGGAGCGAATGCAAGGTCACGAACGATTCTGCATCGTCGGAGATGAGGCGTTCCGCATGGAGGCGAGCAGCATTTTGCTCGAATGCCAAACGCGCGCGCCGGGCTCGGCCGCGGCGCAGCAGCACGATGAGTAAGCCCAACCCAAAAACCACGAGAAGTGTCAGGATCAGACGCACGAGCCCGCTTCTCAAGGCAAGTGTTCCTCTGGCCGGCTCGTTGGTACGATGTTTTCGTCCATGATCGTCGAGCCTCAACTTCGCCGCTGACCGCGACGCTTCTTCGTTCGGCTCCTAACGAGTTTCGAAGGCAATAGCGCCGTCTTTGACGACGAACTCGGGATCGCGGAAAGCGCGCGGGTCGGCGTCTGGGTCGCGTGCCAGCACGACGAGATCGGCGACCTCGCCCGGTCCGAGGGTTCCGCGCTGCAAGCCGAGCGCGGCGGCCGAGTTGACGGTCGTGGCCCGCAATGCCTCGCGCGGGCTCATCCCGAGCATCGACTGCATTAGCTCTAGTTCATATGCGTAACCGTCGTGATAGTTAAACGGCGTACCCGCGTCGGATCCGCCCGCGAATCGAACGCCGGCCGCCCGCGCGCGGCGCAGGTTCGTTTCGGCATGCTCGCCGATCGCGCGCGCTTTCCGCAACACAAAATCGGGCATGCCGGCGTCGTCGCCGCCGTCGAGGATGCAGCGAATGGCGGCCAACGTCGGTACGAGATGCGCGCCGCGCTCCACGAGCAGCGCGATGCCTTCGTCGTCGATGAGGTGCCCGTGTTCGATCGTATCGATGCCGGCGCGCAGCGCGTTCTTGATGCCGCCGGTTCCGATCGCGTGCGCGGCGCATTTGAGGCCGTGCTTGTGCGCCTCGGCGATTCCGGCGCGAAGCTCGTCCTCGCCGAGCTGCTCGACGGCAGGGACGGCGCCCTTCGTCAGCACGCCGCCGGTTGCGATGAACTTGATGCAGTCGGCGCCGTCGCGCAGCTGTTCGCGAACCGCTTTGCGCACGTCCCATTCACCGTCGGACTGGCGGCCGACAAACCATCCGTGGCCGCCGGTCATGCAGATCGCCCGGCCCGCCGCGACCACGTTCGGCCCGGCGATCGTGCCGTTCGCGATCGCGTCGCGCGTGTCGATCGAGAGTTTCTCCGAACTGCCGAGATCGCGCATCGACGTAATCCCGGCATGCAACGCCTTGCGCGCGTTGGACGCGCAAACGAGCGCCCGCTGCGTCGGCGTCGTGAGGACGAAGACCGTCATCGTCTGCGCTTCCCCGCTGCCTTCAAGATGCGCGTGCGCGTTGATCAGCCCGGGGACGACGCAGGCCCCCTCGATCGTCCGTGCTCCGGCGGGAATCTCCGTCTCGGAGCCGCCGACGGCGTAAACACGGCCGTCCTCGATCAAAAGCGTCCCGTTCCGTTTGGGTTCGCCGAGATTGTCGTGTAACGTCCCGAAGCGAATCGCAAGCGGCGCGCGGGCGTTCACGCGCAGATGANNAGCGCGCGCAGGGCCTCGATCATGTCCTCGAGCTGCGGCCCCGAGCGGGGCGAATAGGAGCAGCTGCGGACCCGGCCGAGCAATGCCGCGCCATCGAGGCTCTGGCTGTTGTCGAAATCGAGGCGGCGGACGTTTTCGAAGCCGGCGTCGCGCAACAGCGGCTCGAGCTGGTCGTCGGAGAAGTCGATCCCGGCCAGCATTTTCGGGTCGCTGAAGCGCTTCTCTATCTCGCGAAAGGTGCGCGTCAACGGATCGTCCCGGTCGCGCTCGTTCCAAACCAGCGCGACCCGTCCGGCCGGCCGCAGCAGCCGCCGAAACTCGGCCAGCGCATCAGCGTTAGCGAACCAGTGGAACGCTTGGAACGAGGTCACGAGGTCGGCGCAGCGATCGGCGAGACCGGTCGCGGTCGCGCTTCCGGGGCGAGCGTCGACGCCCGAGGCGACCGCGAATGCGCGCATCTCGTCGTTCGGCTCGATTGCGATCGCGTGCGCTCCCGCCTCGGCGAGCGCGCGCGTCGAGATCCCGGTTCCCGCGCCGATGTCGATCGCGGT
>PMHP01000182.1 GCA_003158195.1 Vulcanimicrobiota bacterium
GGAGCTTGAACAGCAACATCAGGAGCGCGAGCAGCCTTCCGGGAGGGAGCGCCGCGGCCACTGCGGTGATGTAGTGGGACCACACGGCCTCGGCCAAGTCGTCCGGGCGGACGGGAGGGAACGCCGGTATGGGCGCACCCCGATGCCGCATCTGCGCCACGACGGCCCCCGAAAACGAGAACCAGGGTACGCCGAGGAGCACGATCGCCGCCACGAACTCGCGACGACGCGTTTGCGCGAAGGCGAGCAAGGCCATGGGGATCGCCATTGCGAGATGATGCTGATGGACGTACGGACCGCCGAGGACGACGAAGGCTGGCGGAAGCAGCGCGATCACGGCAGGTTCGTGCCAGCGCGCCGCGGTTTGTGCTGCGGCCCAGATGCCGAGCACGATCATCGCGGCATAGTCGAGCGTGCCGAGTGCCTCGGCTGCGGCTGCGGGCACTCCGGCCAGAGCGAGCACGCTTGAAAGGCTGAATTGCTCGGGATTGTTCAGTTCGGAGCTCGCGTGCGCCGGCAGCACCTGCGTCAACCATTCGACAGACAGTTCGGGTCGCAGCGCGAGCAGCGAGACGGCGAGCAATGCCGCCGCTCCAAACGCGAGCGTACGCCGCGCACCGGGGCGTAGCGCGAAGAGCGTAAGCCAAAGGGCGCCGCCGGTCGCCGGTTCGATCGTGCTCAGGGTCGCAATTACCGCCGCTCGCCGTTCGTCGCCGGCGTGAAGCGCCGCCGCGCACTCCGCGACGAGCCACATCAGGACCGGTACGATCTGCCCGACGGTGAACGATCCGAGCAGAGCGAGGCCGCCGAACGTTGCGAAGAACGGCCAAGCGACGTCGAGACCCGTCATGTCGCGCAAGAGGAAGACCGTGCGCAGCCANNCCGCGGAGATCCGCTGCGCTTATGGCCGCCGCCTGACAGCTGCGCGCCGGTTCGACTCGGTAGGGGTCGGCTCGCGCGACGACGGCACGCCCGGCGCAGTAGAACGCGCGGAAATCAATCGGGCTCGTGATCGGGTTCACTACTCCGCGTTGCGCGAACATGAGCCCGACGACCGTCGCGACGAACATGACGCCGACCCACCGTCCCAGCTGCACCATCGAATGCGACACGCCGATCAATGTCGCAGCTCGAGAAGCCCGACGACGAGCTCGAAGGCGATCAGCAAAACGATGATGATCTCCAAAAACTCGCTGCGCGACGCTTGGGCTTGGTCGGTGAAGAAGCGATACATCTCGTTAACGGTCGCGACCTTCGAATCGATTTGCCGCTGCCAATCGGCAAGACCGAGGCGGCCCGCAGCACCGCGGTAGAATCGCGCGTAGTACGCGTCGCCGATAATCTTCAGGGCGTTCGAGCTGCGATCGGTCAGTTCGGCGATGTCGACGATCAGGTAGCGCAGGCGGTCGGCCGCGTCTTGCGCTTGGCGCCGCCCGAAGCGGCGCGTCGGTCGCTTGGGATCAAGGGCGTAGATCGTGTCGAGTTCGTCGTCCAGCCGTTTGTCGTAGGTGCGCAATTCAGCGAGTTGCGTATTTGCAAACTCGAGGATGTCGAGCGCCGATTGCGCGCCCTCGCCACGGTCGTAGACAAACGCCGTATCCCATTGGATGACGGAGAGGTCGTCGTCGAAGTAGGAAAAGTTGATCCGCAAGGCTTCGGCGGATTCGGTCACCGTCAGGCGCCGCTCTTCGCACAGGACGAGGCTCGCCAGAGCGCCGCCGTGCAAGCGAAGGAGCGCGCCCGAATCGACCGGGCTTTCGAACGCTTCGACTTCGAAGACGAAGTAATCTTCGACGAGCGGTTCGTGCGGTTCGTCGAGCGCGGCTGCGATCTCGTGCAAGAGCGCATCGAGCGCGTCGCGCGCTTCTTGCGGCAGCTCCTCGTCGCGGCGCAGACGGCGGGTGAACGCCGCGTAGTCGCTCCACGAGCCCGTGAACGGTACGGTGAAGCGGATCGAGACGACGCCGTAGTCGAAGATCTTCGCGCGCGCGGCAGCGTTGCCGGGTCCGGCCGGGACGCGCGCCACGACCGGTTCCGTTTCGAATTCGATGAAGCCTGACGAGGCTTCGGGCCGCAATTGCAGCGGCGCCGGGGCGACGCCTTCGCCGCCGACGCTCGCGAGGCGCGCGAGATCGATCGTGTCGGCGACGTCGAACACGAAGTAGGCGTGGAACGCGCCGTCACGGATCGGCGGCGGCCCCGGGGCTTCACCCGGCGTCACGGCGTGGGAAGGCGGCTGCACATCGCGGCAGATTTCCGGGCCCGCGCGTGAACTCCGGCCGCGACCCGGGTACGCTCTAGACACGACCTGGGTGCAACGTTTCACGCGTCCCGCCGGGTCTAATGTGAGTGAAAATGAACGCCGAGAAGATGACCGAGCGCGTCCGCGAAGCGCTCAACGACGCTTTTGGAAAAGCGTTACGCGAGCGCAACCCGAACGTCGAACCCGAGCACGTGCTGGCTGCGCTGTTGGAACAGGACGGCGGCGTCGTCCCCGCGCTCTTGACGAAGGCCGGCGTCAACTTGCCTGCCCTCAGCGCGAACCTCGAAACGGCGCTGAAGATGCTGCCGCGGCTCTCGGGCTCCGGCGACGTGCAGCCGCAACTCTCGGCGCGCGGGAGCCGGATGCTGGTCAACGCCGGCGACGAGGCCGCCAAGCTGAGCGACGACTACGTCTCGGTCGAACATTTGCTGTTGGCGCTGCTCGATGATAGCGGCGCGGTCGGACGGCTGCTGCGCGAAGCGGGCGTGAACCGCGACAAGGTGCTCGCGGCGCTGCGCGTCGTGCGCGGCAATCAGCGGGTTACCTCGCAGAACCCGGAGGGCACGTACCAGTCGTTCGAACGCTACGGCCAGGATCTCACCCGTTTGGCCGAGCAGGCGAAGCTCGATCCGGTCATCGGACGCGACGACGAAATTCGGCGCGTCGTTCAAGTGCTCTCACGCCGCACGAAGAACAATCCGGTCCTGATCGGCGAGCCCGGTGTGGGCAAGACGGCCATCGTCGAAGGTTTGGCCCAGCGGATCGTGCGCGGCGACGTCCCGGAGTCGCTTAAGAACAAGCGGATCGTTTCGCTCGACATGGGCGCGCTGATCGCGGGCGCGAAATACCGCGGCGAATTCGAAGAGCGGCTCAAGGCGGTTCTCAAAGACGTGCAGTCGTCCGAAGGTTCCGTGCTGTTGTTCATCGACGAGTTGCACAATGTCGTCGGCGCGGGCCGGAGCGAAGGCTCGATGGATGCCGGAAACCTCCTCAAGCCGATGCTCGCGCGCG
>PMHP01000168.1 GCA_003158195.1 Vulcanimicrobiota bacterium
ACGATGCGACGCTCGAACTGCTCGGGCGCACCGCGCTTTCGTATGCCGAGGCGGGCGTCGACGTGATCGCACCCTCCGACATGATGGACGGCCGGGTTGGCTATCTGCGCGCGACGCTCGACGGTTCGGGATATGCCGCGCTGCCGATCATGTCGTATGCGGTAAAATTCGCATCGGGCTTCTACGGCCCGTTCCGCGACGCAGCCGACTCGACGCCGCAGTTCGGCGACCGGCGCGCGTATCAAATGGATCCGCCCAACGCCCGCGAGGCCGTGCGCGAAGCGCTTCTCGATCTCGATGAGGGGGCCGACATCCTGATCGTGAAACCGGCGCTCGCGTACATGGATCTGATCCGCGCCGTCCGCGAAATCTCCGACGTGCCCGTCGCCTGCTACAACGTCAGCGGCGAGTATTCGATGGTAAAAGCGGCCGCCCAAAACGGTTGGATCGACGAAGACCGCATCGTCGACGAGATGCTGATCGGGTTCGCGCGCGCCGGCGCAGACATCATCATCACGTATTTTGCGAAGTCGTTCGCCGAGCGCCATCGATACCGCACCTGAGCCGTTCGGCGTCGTCGTCCTCGCAGGCGGGACGGCGACGCGCTTTCCCGGCAAGTTGCGGGCCGAGTTCGGCGGCATGCCGCTGCTCGCGCGCGTCGTCGCCAATTTCGCCGGCGCGACGAATGAGCTCGTCCTCTCAGTCGACGCCGGCTTCGATCCGGCTCTGGCCGCACAGCTCGGGTTTCCGGCGGTCGTCGATCGCTCGCCCGGAAACGGCCCTCTCGGCGGCATGCTCTCCGCATTCGCAGAGATGCACGCGCGCTACGTGTTTGCGGTCGCCGGCGACGCACCGCTCGTCGAGGCTGATTTCGCGCGGCGTTTGGCTGCCGCGCGCCAAGCCGGCGACGAAGCGGTCGTGCCGCGGTACCTCGAGCGCGAGGTCTGGCGCATCGAGCCGCTGGCCGCACTCTACGACCGGATCGCGTTTTTGCGCGAGGGTGTCGCGGCGTTCGCGCAGGAGGAGTACGCGTTGCATCGCGTCGTCGCGCGGCTGCGCACGCGCTACGTCTCGTTCGGCAGCGGGGCGCCGGAATTCACCAACGTGAACACACCCGAAGACTACGAACGTCTGCGCGAGTCCGAGCGGGCACCCGCGACGGAGAAGCGCGCACGGCCGACTCGCGAACGCAGTTTCGCGGCGTTCGAGCGCGCCCAGCGGGTCATCCCCGGCGGGGTCAACTCGACGGTGCGCGCGTTCAAAGGGGTCGGCGGAACGCCCGTCTTCATGGCCTCGGGGAGCGGCTGCCGGATCGCCGACATCGACGGCAACGAGTACATCGACTTCGTGATGTCGTGGGGCCCGCTGATCCTTGGCCACGCCCATCCCGCCGTCGTCGACGCGGTTCGCCGTGCGGCGGAGCGGGGCACGTCGTTCGGTACGCCGACCGAGGCCGAGAGCGAGCTCGCCGAGCTCGTGGTCGCGATGGTTCCCTCGGCCGAGAAAGTTCGCTTCTGCTCGAGCGGCACCGAGGCGACGACCTTCGCATTGCGACTCGCGCGCGGATACAGCGGCCGCGAGAAAATCGTGAAATTCGCGGGCTGCTATCACGGCGGAACCGACGCCCTGCTCGTCTCTGCCGGTTCGAGCGCGCTCACGATCGGCAAGCCCGATTCGGCCGGCGTCACCCGTGGGACGGTCGCCGATACGATCGTCGTCCCGTTCAACGATCTCGACGCGGTTCGCGCCGCGTTCGAAGCGCATCCCGGCGAGATCGCTGCGCTGATCGTCGAACCGTATGCCGGCAACATGGGGCTCGTGCTTCCGCGCCCGGGCTTTCTTGCCGGTCTGCGCGAGGTGACCCGCGCGAGCGGCGCTCTGCTGATCTTCGACGAGGTGATGACGGGCTTTCGCGTCGCGGCCGGCGGCGTGCAAGAGCGCGAAGGCATCCTGCCCGACGTGACGACGCTTGGGAAGATCATCGGCGGCGGCCTTCCGGTCGGCGCCGTCGCGGGGCCCGCCGAGATCATGGATCGCTTCACGCCCGAAGGCGACGTCTTCCAGGCCGGAACGCTCTCGGGCAACCCGCTCGCGATGGCCGCCGGGATCGCGACCCTGCGCGCACTCGGCGAGCCCGGCGTCTACCCCCGGCTCGATGCCGCCGGCGCGCGTTTCACCGAAGGTCTGGACGACCTCTTCACGCGCCACGAGGTGCCCCATCAAACCAACCACCGCGGCTCGATGGCCGGCTTCTTCTTCGCGAGCGAGCCCGTCGTCGATCTGACGAGCGCCAAGAAGTCCGATACGGCCTTCTACGCGCAGTTCTTCCACGCCATGCTCGACCGCGGCGTCTACCTCGCGCCGTCCCAGTTCGAAGCCGGCTTCCTGAGCCTGGCCCACGACGACGCGGCCATCGACGCCACAATCGACGCCGCCGAGGACGCGCTAGCGGACTTGTTCGCAACGGCCTGAGCTGCCGCCGGGTCCTGGGAGGCGGCGGCAGCGGCGTCCAACAGTAGGAGGGTACGATGCCGCCCTTTTGCTCGCTCCCTATAGCCCACCGAAGGTTCTCGTGCCGCTAGTCTGTCTCGGCCTGTCCCACAACACCGCGCCGGTCGACGTGCGGGAGCGCCATGCGTTTCCGGCTTCGCGGATGGCCGAGACCTTGGTCGCGCTGCGTGATTACGAGATGGTCCGTGAAGCGGCGATGCTCTCGACCTGCGGGCGGCTCGAAATCTACGCGGAACTCGAAGATTACGAGGCGGGGGTCGAGCAGCTCAAATCGTTCCTGCGCAACTTCCGCCACGGCGACGTCGAGGACATGTCGTCGTACATGTACACGCTGCTCGGCTCGCAGGCGACCGACCACCTGTTCCGGGTCGCGACCGGCCTCGATTCGATGCTGATCGGCGAGGCCGAGATCCTCGGCCAAGTCAAAGACGCCTACATCCAGGCGCAAAAAGCGCGCTCGCTCGGGAAGACGCTGCACGCGCTCTTCCGGGAGGCACTCAAGGCCGGCAAGGAAGCGCGCTCGCGAACGCACATCGGCGGCGATTCGGTGAGCGTCGCGACGGCGGCGATCGATCTTGCGAAGCAGCGCCTTGGGTCGCTAGCGGGCAAGACCGTGCTGATTTTGGGCGCCGGAAAAATGGGGAGTTTGGCGGCGAAGCGGCTGCGGCTCGAAGGCTGCACCGAGCTTCTCATCGCGAATCGCTCGCACGCCAAGGCGCGCGACGTCGCCGACAAACTCGGCGCCGGCGCGACGACGGTCGATTTGCCCGGACTCGTCGCGGCGCTCGCGCGCGCGGACATCGTCGTCACCTCGACCGGCGCATCGCATTTCGTGCTCGGGCCCGGAAACGTCGCCGAGGCGATGCTGGCGCGGCCCGCGCGACCGCTGTTCATCGTCGACATCGCCGTGCCGCGCGACGCGGATCCCGAGGTCGCGCGCATTCCGAACGTCGACCTCGCGGATATCGACCGGCTCAAGGACGTCGTCGATACCACGCTCGAGCGCCGGCGCGAAGCGGTGCCCCTCGTGGAGGAGATCATTGCCGAGCACGGCGAGCGGTTCGCGCGCTGGTATCAATCGCGGGCGGCAATCCCGGTCGTCAGCTCGCTCGTGCAGAAAGCCGAAGCGATCCGCGAGGCCGAGATCGAGCGGCTGTTCGCGCGCTGCCCGGAGCTGACCGAACGCGAGCGGATGCTGATTACCGGCGCTTCGCTGACGATTATTTCGAAGCTGCTGCATAGCGTCGTCACCAAGTTGCGCGAGCGTGCGACATCCAATCGTGCCGAAGCGATGACGCTTGCGACCTTGCTCGACGAACTCTTCGATCTGCGCGTGCGCAGCGAGGAACTCGCCGCCGGCCGGCGCAGCGTGACGCCGTCCGCGCTCGAGGCCGACCTATCGGAGTGAGCGGCCGGCCCGGCCGTGTTTGGCTCGTCGGGGCGGGNNGCGATCGTCGCGCTCGCGCCGCCGGGGTGCGAAAAAATTTACGCGGGCAAGAAAGCCGGTTCCCACACGCTCTCCCAGGACGAAATCACGGAGCTCTTGGTGCGCCTCGGGCGTGAAGGCAAACGGGTCGTACGGCTCAAGGGCGGCGACGTCTTCGTGTTCGCGCGCGGGGGCGAAGAGGCCGCGGCGTTACACGCGGCGGGGGTGCCGTTTGAGATCGTCCCCGGGATCACGTCGGCGATCGCGGCGCCGGCCTACGCCGGGATCCCGATCACGCACCGCGATCACAATACGTCGTTTACGGTCGCGACCGGTCACGAGGATCCGACCAAAGGGTTCTCGTCGCTCGATTTCGCGAAGCTCGCGAATCCGGCGCAAACGCTCGTGTTCCTCATGGCGATGGGAAATCTCGCGGCGATCGTTACGAAGCTGCGCGAGAACGGGATGCCGGCGGACTTGCCGGTCGCGATCGTGCGTGAAGGGACGAAGCCGGCGCAAGAAACGCTGGTCGCGACCCTCGAGACCGTCGTCGCGGAGGCCGAACGCACGCAGTTCGCGGCGCCCGCGATCGTCGTGATCGGCAACGTCGTGCGCGAGCGCGAGGCACTTCGCTGGTTCGATCGCGGCCCGCTCTTCGGGAAACGGATTCTGATCACGCGGCCGCTCGAGGCCTCGCGCGAACTCGCCGAACAGATGTGGGAAATCGGTGCGGAGCCCGTAATCGCGCCCGCGATCGCAATCGGACCGCCCGACGACGTCGCCGCCGCGCGCGCGGCAACCGCGGCCTTCGGATCGTACGCATGGATCGTCTTCACGAGCCAAAACGGGGTCGATGCGGCCTTCGCGCATCTCGCCGAACGCGGTGCCGACGCGCGCGCGTTCGCCACAGCCAAGGTAGCTGCGGTCGGTTCGAAGACGGCAGCCGCGCTTGCCGCGCGGGGGATCGTCGCCGATTTCGTTCCGGAGAAATTCGACGCGGACGAGGTCGCGGCGGAAATCCTTGCGCGCACGCTCCCACGCGATCGCGTGCTCTTTTACGGCGCGCAAGCGATGCGCGAAGGGCCGATCGAGGGTTTGCGCGCGGCAGACCGTCGCGTCGACCTCGTCGCGGCGTACAAGACGACGGCTATCGTCGATCCGCAGATGGCGCAAGCCGCATGCGATACCGACATGTGGACGTTTGCAAGCGCGAGCGCCGTCAACGCTTTCCTTGCGAACGTGCCCGGCGCGCGCGAGCTCGCGAGCGCGAAGACCGTCGCCTGCATCGGTCCGGTGACGGCCGGCGCTGCGCGGGCGGCCGGGCTCGCCGTCGACGTCGTCGCCGACGAGGCGACGGTCGAGGGCCTCGTCCAAGCACTCGAACTCGCCGCCGCCGGCTAACGTGCGGCGCCGGTTCCTTTTCGCCGTCCTCGTTCTGCTTTCGTTCGCCGCGGCGCCGGCGGGAGCGCGACGCCATCCGGCCCCGACCCCGTCGCCGACGGTGTCGCCCACGCCGTCACCGACGCCGTTGCCCGAAGGACTTCGGGTCGCGCGCTTGCGCGCCACGGTAACGGCGATCGCGCAAAGCGCGCCCGGGCGGCTCGGCGTCGCGATCGTCGATCTATACCACGATACGCGCATCACCGTGCACGGCGACCAGACCTTCGAACTCGGCAACGTTCGCAAACTCGCGATCGCGCTCGCCGCGTATCGCCGCTCCGATCAACATCTCGTAAACCTGGATCGGCGCGTCGTTCAGAACGGCGTGGCGCACACCGATGCCGAACTGATCGCGGGGATGCTGCTCGAGCGCGACCAGACCGCGACCGACGCACTCCTCGAAAGCCTCGGCGGTCCCACGGCAACCGGCGCGCTGGTCGAACGTCTCGGCGTGCGAGGCTTTGACTTCGCACGATCCCAAGCGAGCCCGAATGCCGTTGCGAACTTACTCGCGGGCGTGGCGAAGCAACAGTACACCAAGCTCGATTCGATGAACGAGTTCTTGCAGTTGCTGTCCGCGGTTCGAAGCGGCGACGGGTGTTTTCGCGCGGGCTTACCGCCCGGTACGTCGCTCGCGCACGAGGCCGGAACGAGCAGCACCGTGGACGGCGCGACCGCGGCCACCAACGACGCAGGCATCCTCACCTTGCCCGACGGCCGGCGCATCGTGCTCGTCGCGTTTCTTGCGAAGTCGCATGCCGATGCGGGCGCGCGGGACGCGACGCTCGCACGGATCGCGCGCGCCGTCTACGAAACGTACGCACCGTGACTGAACTGACGCTCGCACCGCTCTCGAACTTCGACGTCGGAGCGGTCGCCTCGGCCGCGGTCGCGGTCGTCGCGTATCGCGCGCGCTCGCTCGATGCGGGTGGAGCGGTCGCCGCATTCGCCGTCGGCACGGCGACGTACGGAGCGCTCGGGCCACAGGGGGCGGCCGTGCTGCTCGCGTTCTTCGTTACCTCCGTTGCGTTCTCGCGCATGGGCAAGACGCGCAAGGAAAAAGCCTTCGTCGACATCGGCAAGACCGGTCCCCGCGACGCCGCGCAAGTGCTCGCCAACGGCGGCGTGGCCGCAATCTGCGCGCTGCTCGCGCTGTGGGTCGACGCGCGCTACGCGGTTGCATTCGCGGGCGCGTTCGCCGCCGCAACCGCCGACACGTGGGGCACCGAGATCGNNTGGTCGCGCACCTGCTTCGCCCGCACGTCCTCCTTCCGGTGGCCTGCGCCGGCATCGCCGGGGCGCTCCTCGACTCGGTCCTCGGCGCCACGCTGCAATCGCTGCGCTGGTGTCCGAACTGCAAACGCCC